>PKRH01000048.1 GCA_017577565.1 Thermoanaerobacterales bacterium
TTGCTAGTTCTGTATTGTTGTGTTTCTTGACACGCACCAGGGTCGCCGCGGCGTCAACCCCGCTCGTATCGTGGGCCGCGTGAGAATGTACTAAGCGACTGACACGCACCCGCCGGCCCCCGCCGGGGCGGGGCGCCGACGAAGGAAAGCTCGACCTGGCCGACCCGAGCGAGCTGTCCTCGTGGCGCCGGCGCCCCGCGCCGGGACCGGCCGAGCCGGCGCCGACCGGGCGGCCCCGTCGTGCCCCCGACCCCCGGCGGGCACCCGACCAGCGCCGCGCCCCGGACCCCCGCCGGGCGCCGGGACCGCCCCTCGCCGGGGCCCGGCGCCCCGGCGCCGCGCCCCCCGGCGCCGCACCTGCGGCCCGCGCCCCCGGGGCGGGCCGGCGGGGTCGCCCGGGCGTCCCCGACCCGGTCGGCGCGGACGTGCCCACGGGCCAGGTCGAGGCCGTCGGCGCCGCCACCCAGGTCCTGCAGCCCGAGGCGCCGGAGGCCGCCCCCGCGCCGACCGCCGACGGCGGCCCGCCGCCCGGGCCTGGTCGCGCGCGGGCGCCGCGGGGCCGGCCCCGCGCCGACCGGCGCCGGAGGGCGGCCGAACCCGGGCCGCGCCCCCAGCTCCCCGACATGCCGGCCCTCGACGGCCTGCGGGCCGTCGCCCTGCTGGCGATCCTCGCGTTCCACCAGGGCTTCGACCTCGCCGGCGGCGGGTTCCTCGGCATCTCGTCGTTCCTCACCCTGTCGGGCTTCCTGCTCGCGACCTCGATGCTCGCCGAGTGGTCGCAGAACGGCCGGCTGGCCCTCGGGCGCCTCTGGCTGCAGCGGGCCCGCCGCCTCGGCCCGCCGCTGGTGCTCACCCTGGCCGCCGTCGTCGTGCTCCAGGTCGTCCTGCGCGTCGGCTCGGGGCCCGGCTACAAGGTCGACGTCCTGGCCGCCCTCGGCCAAGCGCTCAACTGGCGGTTCGCGCTGTCCGACGACGGCTTCGCCCGGGTGCTCATCGACCCCTCGCCGGTCCAGCACCTGTGGGGGCTGTCGGTCCTCGCCCAGCTGACCCTCGTCCTGCCGCCGGTCTTCGCCGGCGTCATGCGGCTCACCGGGCGGCACTGGCGCCTCGCCGGCGCGCTCTTCGGGGCGGCCGCCGTGGCCAGCTTCGCCGGCGCCGCGTTCGTCGCCGACCGGTTCGGGAACGAGAGCTGGGCCTACTTCGGCACCCACACCCGGGCCGGCGAGCTGCTGGTCGGCGTCACCCTCGGCTTCGTCGTGCTCAGCCCCGCGGTGCGGGGCATCGTCGGCTCGCCCCGGGGCCTGGCCGCGCTGCGCTACGGGGCGCCGGCCGCCCTGCTCGTCCTGGCCGTGCTCTGGTCGACGACGGGCCTCTACAGCAGCAACCTCTTCCGGGGCGTCACCGCGCTCAACGCGGTGCTGACCGCCTGGATCGTCTTCTCGGCCACCGTGCCGGGCCCGCTCACCACCGCGCTCGGCAGCCTGCCGCTGCGCACCCTCGGCCGCCTCAGCTACGCGGCCTTCCTCCTCCACTGGCCCCTGTTCCTGCTGCTCGACCACGACCGCATCGGGCTCGAGGGGCCGCCGCTGTTCCTCGTCCGGGTCGCGGCGACGCTGGTGGCGGCCGCCGCGGTGACCTACGGCCTCGAGCGCCCGGTCCGCCGGCGGGTGCCGGAGCGCACGGCGGGCGTCGCCGTCGCCGGGGCGCTGGCCGTGGTGGCCGCCGCGGCCGCCGTGCTGCCCGAGCAGCCGCCGCCCGGCGTCCACCTCGCGGTCGACGACGGCCGGGGCGCCGGCGACCTCGACGTCGTCGTGCCCACGGGCGACGAGGTCGCCTCGGTGGTGGTCGTGGGCGACTCGCTCGCCGCCTCCCTCGTCCCCGGCTTCGAGGCCTGGAACGCCGAGCACCCCGACGAGCAGGTCCGGGTGCACACCCACGTCGCCGAGGACTGCCCGCTGTCCGCGCCCGGCCCGGTGCGCCTGGCGGGCCGGACGATCGGCGAGGACGTCGCCTGCCTCGGCTTCGAGGCCCGCCTGCCGATCCTGCTCGAGGAGGCCGACCCCGACGTCGTCGTGGTCGTGCCCAGCGTGGCCGACCTGGGCGAGCGGGAGATCGACCGCGAGTGGGCGCACCTCGGGGACGTCGTGTTCGACGACTGGCTGTGGCAGGAGCTCACCGACCTCGCCGGCACCCTCGAGGGCGCCGGCGTGCCGGTCGTGTGGACGACCGCGCCCCACGTGCGCCTGGCGCCGGCGGACGAGGGCGACTGGACGACGGTCGCGGAGAACGACCCCGCCCGGGTCGACCGGCTCAACGAGATCGTGCGGGCCGTCGTCGCCGGCCGGGACGGGTCGGTCGTCGCCGACCTGGGCGCCTGGGCCCAGCGCCTGCCCCGGGGCGAGTTCGGGCCCGACCACCGGGCCGAGGGCCGCGACCTCACCGAGGCCGGCGCCACCAGCGCCGTGTCCTGGCTCGTGCCCGAACTGCGGGCCGTCCTGGACGGCGGCGACGGGGGTGAGGACGCCGCCCCGGCCGACGGCGGCTGAGGTCGCCGAGGGGGGCCGGTGGCGGGCATCCGCGTCGAGCGGGTCGTGGACGCGCCGCCGGCCACGGTGTGGGACCGGCTCGCCGACATCGCCGACCACGTCAGCTGGATGGCCGACGCGGTCGCCATCCGCTTCACCGGCGACCGGCGCCGGGGCGTGGGCACGGCGTTCACCTGCGAGACGCGCGTCGGCCCGCTGCGGACGCTCGACGTCATGGAGGTCACCGACTGGGAGGAGGGCCGCCTGATCGGCGTGCGCCACGCCGGCGTGGTCACGGGCACCGGCCGCTTCCTGCTGGGGCCCGAGCCCGGCGGCCGCAGCCGGGTCGTCTGGGAGGAGGACCTGCGGTTCCCCTGGTGGCTCGGCGGCCCGGTCGGCGCCGTGCTCGGGCGCCCCGTGCTGCGGCGCCTGTGGCGGGGCAACCTGCGCCGGCTGGCCGAGCGGGTGGCGGCGGGCTGACCCGGCGAGCCGGCCCGCGCGACCGGACGGGCGGGCGGCCGGGGCGCCCGGTCAGGCCCGGGACCCGTCCGGCGGCGAGCCGAGCCGGGCCCGGACCTCATCCACCGTGGCGGCCAGCCGCTCGTGGTGGGAGCCCGGCCAGTAGACGCGGCCGCAGCCCCGGCACCGGCGGAAGCGGTCGTGGTACCGCCGGGTCAGCGGCTCGAGCCGGTCGAGCACCGCCTCCTTGGGCACGTCCTCCAGCACGTCCCCGCAGACGAGGCACCGGGTGAAGGGGGCCAGGCGCCCGGCCAGGTCGAGCCGGGTCAGCACCTCGACGGCCTGCTCGAGGGCGTCGTCCGACCGCACGAACACCCCGTGGGCCACCCGGTTGCGCTTGAGCAGGCCCCGGTCCCGGGTGACCAGGATCCGCTCCTCGGCCTCGGCGACGGCCGCCAGCTCGTCGTCGTCGAGGTCGGACGCCCAGCGCACGTCGAAGCCCAGCAGGCGGAGGAGCCGGGCCAGGCGCCCGAGGTGGACGTCGAGCACGAACCGGGGCTCGGGGCGCGGCGGGTGGAGGCGGGGCAGCGGGCCGAGGTCCAGCCGCCGGAACGCCGGGTAGACGGCCACCCGGGCCCCCGGTGCGGGCCGGTGCGAGAAGTCGACGACCTCGCCGTCCACCACGACCAGCTCGACCTCCGAGTGCGGCACGCCGACCGCCTCGATCAGGTCCTTGACGGTCTGGTGGGGCAGGTGGGGCCGGCGCACCGGGCCGCCCCGCCGGTCGGGCGGCAGGAAGTCCTGCAGCTCGGCGTACAGCCGCAGCTCGACCTCCGCCCCGCCGGCGTCCGGCGGCGCGTCGAGGCCGGGGGCGGCGGCCACCCGGTCCTCTAGGCGCTCTGGGCGACCACCAGGCATCCGGCGTACAGCGCGCCCGCCCCCGCCAGGCAGATCAGGGTCGGCACCCACCGGTTGCCGAGCCGGGGCCCGAGCTCCCAGAGCACGAGCCCGCCGGCGAGCCCGGCCAGGAGGCCGCCCACGTGGCCGCCCACCGAGATGCGGGGCAGCGTGAAGGTGAGCACCAGGTTGATGACGAGCAGCGTGCCGATGCCGGTCTGGAACGGGTTGATGCCCCGCGACCGCATGGCGACGACCGTGGCGCCCATGAGGCCGAACACGGCGCCCGAGGCGCCCACGGTGACGGCCTCGTTGTCGAGCACGAGCGTGAGGAACGACCCGCCGAGCAGCGACAGCACGTAGAGGGCGAGGAAGGCGGGCTTCCTGACCGCCGGCTCGAGCAGCAGCCCGAGCTGCCACAGCAGGAACATGTTGAAGCCGACGTGGACCAGGCCGATGTGCAGGAAGCCGGCGGTGACCGGCCGCCACCAGTCGCCGGCGGCGACCGCCGGCCCGTAGAGGGCCCCCTCCGTGCCCCACCGCCCCAGCTCGCCGGCGCCGCCGTCGGAGAGCATGTCGGCGACGAAGATCGCCAGGTTGAGGGCGACGAGGACGGCGGTGACGACCGGGGTGGCGTGCACCGTGCGGGCCGTGACCACCCGCTGGCGACCGCCCCGGGCGCACTCCGGGCAGTGGAACCCCACCGACGCCTGGTGCATGCACGCCGGGCAGATCGGCCGGTCGCACCGCTGGCAGATCACCCCGGCCCGGCGGTCGGGGTGGCGGTAGCAGGTCTGCACGTCGGTGGTGGCCACGGATCGAGGCTAGTGCCGGCCGGCTCCGACGCGGTCCGGGGCTCAGGCGGCCAGGTCGCCGCCCGTGCCCTCGACCGGCTGGAGGCGGCGCCGGCCGATCCGGTCCCGCAGCGCCCACTGGGCGCCGAGCCCGGCGAGCGCCAGCGCGCCCGCCGCCCCGAAGCCGCCCCGCTCCCCCGCCAGCGACACGACGAGGCCGACCATCGAGGCGCCGAGGGCGGTCGACAGGTCGAAGAAGACCGAGAAGGTCCCGACGGCGTGGGTGCGCTCGCTCTCGGGCGCCGCCGCCATGACCGCGGTGAACAGCGAGGGGTAGAGCAGCGACATGCCGACGGCGAGGGCCACCGCCGCCAGCCAGACGGCGGCCATCGTGCCCCAGGCGGCGACCAGCCAGATGCCGGCCGTGACCGCGGCGAGGGCGATCGTCGAGCCCCGCCGCCAGCCGAGGCGGTCGGGCAGCCGGGCGCCGACGATGCGGACGACGAGGACGAGGCCGGCGTAGAGGCCGAGCACGCCGCCGACGCTCTCCTGGCCGAGGTCCTCGGCGTAGAGGGGCACGAACGACGAGTAGGCGATGAACGGGACGAGGCCGAGGAAGAGGATGACCCCCGGCCACACGGCGTCCGGCTGGAGGACGCTCCGCCGGGGCGCGTCGGCGACGGTCCGGCCCCGCGGGATCCAGACGGCGGCCACCGCCGCCAGCGCCGAGCACCCCGCGAGCACCACCCACACGGTCGTGAAGCCGTGCTCGACCAGCGCCTCGCCGATCGGCGGGCCGACGGCCAGGCCGCCGTAGAGGGCGATCGAGAAGTACGACGCCGCCTCGCCCCGCCGGTGGTCGGGGGCCAGGTCCTGGGCCGCGGTGGCGACGCCGACGAACATGGCGGCCTCGCCGGCCCCGGTCACGAGCCGGGCCAGCACGAGGATCCACAGCTCGGTGGCCGCGGCGTAGAGCAGGATCGACACCGCCACCACCGCGGCGCCGGCGACGGCGAGGACCCGCCGGCCGTGGCGGTCGCCCATGCGCCCGACCCAGGGCCGCAGCAGCGCGGCGGTCACCGCCATCGAGCCGACGCCGACGCCGACCGCCAGGCCGTCGCCGTCCAGCTCGCGCTCGATGAAGCGGGGCACGGTGGGCACGAGCGCGCCGATGGCGACGAAGTAGGCGAACGCCGCCAGCATCACGACCGCGAACGGCGCGGTCAGCAGGCTCTTGTCGCGCTCGTCGAGCGGTTGCGGGGGGACGTCGTCGAACACAGCGGGCGCCAGCCTGCCACCGTGCGGGACCTGCGCACCATGTCGAGCCGGCCCGGGCCCGGCCCGTCAGCGGCCGGCGGGCACGAGCCAGCGCACCGCGAGCGGCGGCAGGGTGAGCACCGCCGAGTCGGGCTGGCCCTGCCAGGGCGTGCCGTCGGTCGTGACCTCGGGCTGCACGACGCCGCTGCCGCCCCAGCGCTCCTCGTCGGTGTTGAGCACGTCGACCCAGCGGCCGCCCACCGGCAGGCCCAGGCGGTAGCCGTGGCGGGGCACCGGCGTCAGGTTGGCCACGCAGGCGACGACGCCGCCCCCGCCGGGCCGGGCGCCGGCGGCCGGCCCTTCCGGGCCCGAGCGCAGGAAGGCGTAGACCGAGTGCTCGCGGTCGTCGGCGTCGAGCCAGGCGAAGCCGGCCGGCGTCGTGTCGCCGGTCCACAGCGCGGGGTGCTCGACCTCCAGCCGGTTCAGCTCCCGCAGCAGGTCGCGCACGCCGGCGTGCATCGGGTCGGCGAGCAGGAACCAGTCGATCTCCCGGTCGTGGCTCCACTCCCGCTCCTGGGCCATCTCGGCGCCCATGAACAGCAGCTGCTTGCCGGGGTGGGACCACATCCAGGCGTACAGGGCCCGCAGGTTGGCGAAGCGCTGCCAGCGGTCCCCGGGCATCTTGCCGAGCAGCGAGCCCTTCATGTGCACGACCTCGTCGTGGCTGAGGGGCAGCACGAAGTTCTCGCTCCAGGCGTAGGTCAGCCCGAAGGTCAGCAGGTCGTGGTGCCACTTGCGGTGCACGGGCTCCGTCGAGAAGTAGCGGAGCGTGTCGTGCATCCAGCCCATGTTCCACTTCTGGCTGAACCCCAGCCCGCCGGCGTCGACCGGCCGGGACACGCCGCCCCAGGCCGTCGACTCCTCCGCGACCGTCAGCACGCCGGGCAGGTCGCGGTGCAGGACGGTGTTCAGCTCCTGCAGGAAGGCGATGGCCTCCAGGTTCTCCCGCCCGCCGAACCGGTTGGGCACCCACTCGCCCTCCCGCCGGGAGTAGTCGAGGTAGAGCATCGAGGCGACGGCGTCGACCCGCAGGCCGTCGACGTGCATCTCCTCCAGCCAGAAGCGGGCGCTGGCGACGAGGAAGTTGCGCACCTCGTTGCGCCCGTAGTTGAACACCAGCGTGCCCCAGTCGGGGTGGTGCCCCTGGCGGGGGTCCTCGTGCTCGTAGAGCGCCGTGCCGTCGAACCGGGCCAGCGCCCACGCGTCCCGGGGGAAGTGGGCGGGCACCCAGTCGATGATCACGCCGACGCCCCGCTGGTGGAGGCGGTCGACGAGGGCCCGGAACCCGTCGGGGTCGCCGTGGCGGGCGGTCGGCGCGAAGTAGCTCGTGACCTGGTAGCCCCACGACGGCACGTAGGGGTGCTCGGTGGGCGGCAGCAGCTCGACGTGGGTGAAGCCCAGGTCGGTGACGTGGTCGGCCAGCTTGTCGGCCAGCTCCTCGTAGGTGGGCAGGCGCCCGTCGGGGTGGCGCATCCACGAGCCGAGGTGGACCTCGTAGACCGCCATGCGCTCGTCCCACGGCCGCGAGGCCGCCCGCCGGGCCATCCACTCGTCGTCGCCCCAGGTGTACGAGGAGCGGAACACGACGCTGGCGTTGGCCGGCGGCACCTCGGTGGCCCGGGCCAGCGGGTCGGCCCGCAGCGTCGTCGACCCGTCGGCGCCGACGACCTCGAACTTGTAGCGGTGGCCGGGGCGGGCCTCGGGCACGAAGATCTCCCACACCCCGGAGGCGCCGAGGGCCCGCATCGGGTGGGCGCGGCCGTCCCACCCGTTCCAGTCGCCGACCACCCGCACGGCCCGGGCGTTGGGCGCCCACACGGCGAAGGCCGTGCCCTCGACGTCCTGGTGGACGCGGTGGTTGGCGCCCAGCACGGTCCACAGGCGCTGGTGGCGGCCCTCGCCGATGAGGTGGAGGTCGAGCTCGCCCAGCGTCGGCCAGAACGACCAGGGCTCGACCACCGTGTGCGTGCCGCCGCCCTCCCACTCGTAGGTCACCCGGTACCCCGGGGCCGGGGCGCCGGCCAGGCGGACCTCGAAGACGCCGGCGTCGTGGACCCGGCGCATGGGGCGGCCGTCGAGGGTGGCCGCCGAGGCGCCGGGCCGCCACGCCCGCACGACGACGCCCTCGCCGTCCCGATGGACGCCGAGGACCTGGTGGGGGTCCCGGCAGGTGCCGGAGACCAGCGCGTGGACGGCGGCGGCCACCTGGCCCCCGTGGTCGGTGGCGGTCACGGCGTCGGGCTGAGCGCCCGCTGCACGGCGGACGCGGGGATGTCGACCATGTCCGGGCGGTGCGCCAGCTCGTAGAGCACCTCGTAGACGGCCTTGTCCAGGGCGAAGGCCCGCAGCACGTCCTCCCGGTCCCGGTGGCTGGCCGGCAGCAGGCCCTCGACGCCCTCGACGCTGTGGTAGCCGTCGAGGAACGCCTCGACGGCCCGGGCCTCCCAGGCGGAGGCCAGGTCGACCAGCTCGATGTCCATGTCGCGGCCCCGCTCGGCCAGCGCGGTGCGGGCGGCGTAGTGGAACGACCGCACCATCCCGGCCACGTCCCGCAGCGGCGAGGACACGACCGTCCGCTCGCTCGGCGGGCGGGCGGGCTCGCCCTCGAAGTCGAGGACGAACCAGCCGGCGTCGGCGAGCAGGAACTGGCCGAGGTGCAGGTCGCCGTGGATGCGGAAGGCCGGGCCCGGGTCCTCGACGGCGAGCAGCTCCCGCAGCGTCGCCTCGACCGCCGCGGTGTCGATGAGCGACCGGGGGGAGACCCGCTCGCCGCCCAGGTCGACCTCCCCGCTGGGCACCCGGGCGAGCTGGGCCCGGAAGCCGTCGAGCCAGGCCGCGGGGTCGCCCTCGGTCGTGCCGAAGGCGTCGGCCATGGCCACGTGCAGGCGCCCGGTGACCACGCCGAGCGCGTGGGCCTCGGGCCGGAAGTCGCCGCCCGCGTCCTCGGGCGCGAGCCGGTTCCCGAGCATGTCCCGCAGCGACGTGTGGGCCAGGTCCCAGCCGTCGGTCGAGCCCAGGAGGTACTGGCGCACGACGGCGAGGTCGGCGTTGCCGTGGCGCAGCTCGGCCAGCTGGGGGACGACGTGGGGGAAGCCCCGGTCGCCGAGGATCCGTGTGATCTCCACGTCGGGGTTGGGCTCGTCGTGGACCCGGCGGAAGAGCTTCAGGATGAGCCGCTCGTCGTAGACGATCGAGGTGTTCGACTGCTCGACCGGCAGCGGCCGGGCCATCTCGGCCGACTCGTCCGGCGCCACCCTGGCCAGCACCTCGAGCGCCAGCTCGGGGTCGACCAGGGCGTCGTAGAACACCCACCCGTCGGCCTCGCCCACCGTCGAGCGCTCCTTGCCCTGCAGGAAGTCGAGGTCGCAGGGTGCGGGGCGGCCGCCGAGCACGACCTGGTAGACGGCGGTGCCGCCGTCGGCGTGGGTGGCCTCGACGAGCAGCCACGCCAGCACGGTGTCGCCCTGACGGACGTCCAGGGGCGTGATCCGCACGTCCCGGGGCGGGTCCTGGCCGGCGAACCACCGCTGCCGGGGCAGGTACGCCACCAGGAAGGGGGCCAACGTCTCGGACAGGTCGTCGAGGTGTGGCACGACACCTGCCTAGCACTCCCGGCGGCCCGAGCCGACGGTTCCCCCGCCCCGGGCGGGTGACCAGCGCCGACCCGCCACCCGCCGGCTCACCCCGGCGAGGGCTCGGCGGCCGGCTCCGCCGCGGACTCGCGCAGCGACACCGGGTGGTGGGCGGGGCGCCAGTCGACCGAGGTCGTCCGCCGGTGCACCTCGGCATCGATGCGGCGTGCCACGTCCTCGACGAACGAGGTGAGCGACTGGCGGGCCAGCCGGCGCCCGATGAGGCCGTCGCCGAAGCGCCCGACGGGGCCGAGGGGCACCGTGTAGGTGCCGGCGACCATGAGCAGCGTCGAGCCGCCGTCGGCCGGGCTGGCCGTCAGGTGCCCCTCGAAGACCGGGAACAGCCGGTCCCGTCCGGTGGCGCGCCAGTGCAGCGGCAGCGACAGGATGGCGTCGGTCACGTGCGGCGACCCGATCGTGATCTCGACCGCCTGGCGGACGGCGCCACCGCCGCCCAGCTCGACGCCCAGGGACGACCGGAAGCGGCGGGCCGCCCGGTCCTCGGGCGTCACGATCTCGGCCACCATCGCGCCGGGGTCGTCGGCCAGGACCTCGCGGACCTGCTCGAACGGGGCCGACATCGTGGTGGATGCTTCGATGGCGCGCTTCACCGGGGCCAGTGTGGCGATCGCCACGGCCGCCCGGTAGGGCCGAAGGTCACACCTGCGGCAGCGGTACCCGCCAGGTCACCTGCGTGCCGCCCAGCTCGGCCTCGGTGAGCTCGAACGACCCGCCGCACCTCTCCGCCCGGGCGGCCATGTTGCGGATGCCGTGGCCGCCCCGGGCCGCCGGGTCGGCGGGCAGGCCGACCCCGTCGTCCGCCACCGTCAGGCGCAGCTCACCGCCGGTCGCCTCGACCGCGACGTCGACCCGGCTGGCCGCGGCGTGGCGGGCGACGTTGCTGAGCGCCTCGCGCAGGGTGGCGAGGAGGTCCTCGCCCAGCTCGGTGCCCACCGCGGTGTCGAGCGGCCCGTCGAGGAGGACGCGGGGCTCGAAGCCCAGCGCCCGCACCGACTCCCGCGCCAGCGCCAGCACCCGGCTGCGCAGCCCCTGGTCGGCGGTGAGCGTGTCGGACTCCAGCTCGAAGATGACCGAGCGGATGTGCTTGACGGTGAGGTCGAGGTCGTCGACGGCGCTGCTGATCCGCCCGATCGCCTGCTCCGGGTCGCTCTCGACCAGCCGGGTCGCGCCCTGCAGCGACAGGCCGAGCGCGAACAGCCGCTGGATCACGGTGTCGTGCAGGTCGCGGGCGATGCGCTCGCGCTCCTCGATGAGGGCCAGGTCGCGCACCCGGGCGTGCAGCCGGGCGTTGTCGACCGCGACCGCCGCCGCGGCCGCCAGCGCCACCGCCAGCTCCTCGTCCTCGTCGGTGAACTGGTCGGCGGTCGTCTTGTCGGTGAGGTAGAGGTTCCCGAAGACCTGGCCCCGCACGACGATCGGCACCCCGAGGAACGAGCGCATCTCCGGGTGGCCGGGCGGGAAGCCGGCGCTGTCGGGGTGGCGCGTGAGGTCCGGCAGGCGCAGCGGCTTGGCGTCGACGATCAGCAGGCCGAGGATGCCGTGGCCCTCGGGCGGGTGCCCGATGGCCTTGTGGACCTCCTCGTCGACCCCGACGGTGAGGAACTCGGTGAGGCGGGTGCCGGACTCGTCGAGGACGCCGAGGGCCCCGTAGCGGGCGTCGACGAGGTCGGTCGCCGTCTCGACGACCCGGCGCAGGATCGTCGGCAGGTCGAGCCCCGACCCGACGGTGAGGATGGCGTCGAGGAGCCGGCGCCGCAGCCTGGGGTGTCCCTGGATCTCGGCCACGGGGCCAGGGTACGGCGGCGGCGCCGGCGGGACCGCACCCGGGCGCGGCGGCGGCCGCCCACCGGCCGCCGCCGGGGGCGGCTCAGCTCGCCGCCTCCTCCGGCGGCTGGTCGACGAGCTCGAACCAGTAGAACCCGTGCCCCGGCAGGGTGACGAAGTAGGGCAGCTCCCCGATGGGCGGGAACGGCACCCGGCCCATCAGCTCGATCGGCACCTTGCCGGCCAGCTGCTCCATCATCAGCTCGCACGGCTGCGGGAACCGGGACAGGTTGTTGACGCAGAGGACGATGTCCTCCTCGCCGTCCTCGCCGATCCCCCGCCGCAGGTAGGCGAGCACCGACGGGTTCTGCGCGTGCAGCATCTCGAAGTCCCCGATGGCGAGGACCGGGTGCTGCTTGCGGACCTTGATCAGGCGGCGCAGCCAGTGCAGGAAGCTCGACGGGTCGCGCTGCTGGGCCTCGACGTTGACCGCCTGGTACCCGTAGACCGGGTCCATGAGCGGGGGCAGGAACAGCTGGGCGAAGTCGGCCCGCGAGAACCCGCCGTTGCGGTCGGGGCTCCACTGCATGGGCGTGCGCACGCCGTCGCGGTCGCCCAGGTAGATGTTGTCCCCCATCCCGATCTCGTCGCCGTAGTACATGATCGGGCTGCCCGGCATCGAGAACAGCAGGGCGTGGAACAGCTCCGCCTTGCGCTCGTCGTTGTCGAGCAGGGGGAACAGCCGCCGCCGGATCCCCAGGTTGAGCTTCATGCGGGGATCGGTGACGTACTGGCTGTACATGTAGTCCCGCTCCTCGTCGGTGACCATCTCGAGCGTCAGCTCGTCGTGGTTCCGGAGGAAGATGCCCCACTGGCAGCCCTCGGGGATCTCCGGCGTCTGGGCCAGGATCTCGGTGATGGGGTGCCGCTGCTCCTTGCGGACCGCCATGAACATGCGGGGCATGAGCGGGAAGTGGAAGCACATGTGGCACTCGTCGCCGTTGCCGAAGTAGTCGACGACGTCGGAGGGCCACTGGTTGGCCTCGGCCAGCAGCACCCGGCCGGGGAACTCGGCGTCGACGGTCTTGCGCAGCCGCTTCAGGTACTCGTGGGTCTCCGGCAGGTTCTCGCAGTTCGTGCCGTCCCGCTCGAACAGGTAGGGCACGGCGTCCAGCCGGAACCCGTCGAGCCCCAGGCTCAGCCAGAACCGGACGACGTCGAGCATCGCCTCGGCGACGTCCGGGTTGTCGTAGTTGAGGTCGGGCTGGTGGTGGAAGAAGCGGTGCCAGTAGAACTGCTCGCGCTGGGCGTCCCAGGTCCAGTTCGACGGCTCGCTGTCGACGAAGATGATGCGGGCCTCGCTCCACCGCTCGGGGTCGTCGCCCCACACGTACCAGTCGGCCCGCGGGTTGGTGCGGTTCTGGCGCGACTCCTGGAACCACGGGTGCTGGTCGGACGTGTGGTTCATCACCAGGTCGGCGATGACCCGGATGCCCCGGCGGTGGGCCTCGTCGAGGAAGTCCGCGACGTCGTCCACCGTGCCCGACTCGGGCAGGACCGAGAAGAAGTCGGAGATGTCGTAGCCGCCGTCACGCAGGGGTGACTTGTAGAACGGCAGGAGCCAGAGGCAGTCGATCCCGAGCCACTCGAGGTAGTCGAGCTTCTGCTTCAGGCCGGGGAAGTCGCCGAAGCCGTCGGCGTTGGAGTCCATGAACCCGCGTACGGCGACCTCGTAGAACACGGCGCGCTGGTACCAGCGGTGGTCGCTCGGGTCGATCGGGGTCGGCATCGCGCACAGAGTTGCACACGCGAGCGACCACGGGTGCCGCCGGTCCCGCCGCCGCGGCGGGCGGTTTCGGCCGGTGGGCTAGCCGAGCAGCAGCACGAGGCCGATCGCGGCAAGGACGACGATCGCCACGACCAACCCGATGACGAGCGGGGTGCTCGAGCGCTCGGGCGGGGCCTGCCCCTCCTCCACGTAGGCCCGGAACATGGCCGTGTTCGCGCCCGGGTCGTCGAGTTCGTCGGGTGCCATGGCGGGCATGGTACGCAACCCGGCCGACCGCGCGGTGGCTCTCACTCGTGGCGCTGCAGCTGCGCCACGGCCCGCTCGACGTCGGCACGGGACGGGCGGGGCGGCGGCGGCCCCGGCGCGATGGCCACGTGGTCGATCGTGCCGGTGAACGGGAACGGCGGCCGGTAGGCGTCGACGACCGGCAGGCCGGCGTCGCGGCCGACGAGCAGGCGGGCGCCGCCGATCTGCCACCGGAAGGGCAGGTCGGCGGGCAGCACGAGGCCGGCCACCTCCTCGCCGTCCACCTCGAGGCGGACCGGGCCACCGCCCGCGCCGGTGCGCTCGTAGGCGACGGCCAGCTCGTGCCGCCCCGGCGGCAGCGGGGCGGTGGCCCCGGCCACGTGGGCCTCGCCGAAGAGGCTGAAGGCGACGGCCGGCCGGCCCTCGACCACGTAGACCGCCCAGCCGTTGTTCCAGTCGCCCAGCGCGCAGACGACCCCCTCGGCGCCGCCCTCCGGCACCTCCAGCGCCGCGGTCAGGCGGAAGCCGCCGCCCATCGGGGGCAGGAAGTCCTCGGCGACCCCGCCGCCACCGGGCCGGTAGACGCCCGGCGAGGGGGCCGGGTGCGGGCGCGGCTCCATCGCCACCGCCCGCCCGACCAGGCTGTCGTCGAGCGGCAGCACCTGGTTGCGCCCGGCCTCGTGCCACCAGAGCCGCTCGAGCTCGGCCACCTTCTCGGGGTGCCGGTCGGCGAGGTCGTGGGCCTCGGCGAAGTCGCTGTCGAGGTGGAAGAGGGCCCAGCGGTCGGTGGCGAAGTCGTGGCTGCCGGGGACCCGCTCGCGCTCGACGGTGATCTGGGGGCCGACGTGGTCGGTCGTCGCCTTCCAGCCGTCGTGGACGATGGCCCGGGACCCCACGACCTCGAAGTACTGCGTCGTGCGGGGGCTGGGGGCGTCGGGGTCGGCGAAGGTCGGGCGCAGGCTGGCGCCGTCCAGGGACAGCTGGTCGACGCCGTCGACGGTGGCGGGGGGCTCGACGCCGGCGACGTCGAGCACCGTGGGCAGGACGTCGACCGCGTGGCAGAACTGGTCCCGCACGGCGCCCGCCTCGCCGGCCGGGATGCCGGCCGGCCAGTGGACGATCAGCGGGGTGCGGACGCCGCCCAGCCACGAGTACCGCTTCCACAGCCGGAACGGGCAGTTGCCCGCCCAGGCCCAGCCCCAGGCGTAGTGGTTGTAGGCCCGGGGCCCGCCCAGCTCGTCGACCCGGGCGGCCAGGGCCTCGGGGTCGTCGAGCATGTCGTGGGTGAAGAGGTGCTCGTTCAGCGACCCGTGCGGCCCGCCCTCGCCGCTCGCGCCGTTGTCGCTCAGCAGCAGGACGAGCGTGTCGTCGAGCTGGCCGGTGGCCCGCAGGAAGTCGAGCAGCCGGCCGATCTGGGCGTCGGTGTGGGTGAGGAAGCCGGCGTAGACCTCCATCATCCGGGCGAACACGCGCCGCTGCCCGGCCGGCAGCTCGTCCCAGGCCGGCACCCACGGCGGCCGCTCGGTCGGCGTCGTGCCCTCCGGGACGACCCCGAGCTCGAGCTGGCGGGCGAAGGTGCGGTCCCGCCAGGCCTCCCAGCCGTCGTCGAAGCGGCCCCGGTAGGCGTCGATGTACTCGGCCGGCGCCTGGTGGGGCGCGTGCATCGCCCCGGTGGCGAACCAGCACAGCCAGGGCTTGGTCGGCGTCGCCTCGTGCTGGTCCTGGATGAAGCGGATCGCCCGGTCGACGAGGTCCTCGGTCAGGTGGTAGCCGTCCTCGGGCCCGGCCGGCGGCTCGACGAAGCCGTTGTCGCAGACGAGGTCGGGCACCCACTGGTTGGTGTCGCCGTTGAGGAACCCGTAGAAGCGCTCGAAGCCCTGGCCCAGCGGCCACTGCGTGAACGGGCCCGACGCGCTCTGCTCCCAGCGGGGCGCGAGGTGCCACTTCCCCACCGCGAAGGTGCTGTAGCCGGCGTCGCGCAGCAGGCGGGGCATCCCGGCGGCCGAGCGGGGGATGCGGCCGTCGTAGCCGGGGAAGCCGATCGGCACGTCGGCGACGAAGCCCATGCCCACCCGGTGCTGGTTGCGGCCGGTGAGCAGGCAGGCCCGGGTGGGCGAGCACAGCGCCGTGACGTGGAAGCGGCGGTAGCGGAGACCGCCGGCGGCCAGCGCGTCGATCGCCGGGGTGTCGACGTCGCCGCCGAAGCAGCCCAGCTGGGCGAAGCCCAGGTCGTCCAACACGATGACGAGGACGTTCGGGGCGTCCGGCCCGGGGCGCGGCACCGGGGTGAACGCGGGGCGCGACTCGGCGATCGTCGGGCCGATGACGGCTCGGGCGGCGGTGGCGGCGTCCACGTGCTGTGCTCCTCCCTCCCCGCGCCCGGCCCCCCGCCGGGCGCGGCCCGACGGCACGCTACCCGGGTGCCACCCGCGGCGCCGCAGCCCGCCGGCCGGCTCAGGGGCCGAAGCTGATGATGTGGGCCACCTGGCCCTGGGTGGGGTCGAGCCGCACGTAGGGCCGGTTGCCCTCCCAGATGTAGGTGTCGCCGGTCAGCTCGTCGGTGGCCTCGTAGGGGCCGTGCCAGGGCAGGCCCACGGCCCCGAGGTCGAGGTCGAGCAGCGTCTCCTGGGGGTGGTGGGGGTCGACGTTCACGACCACCAGCACGAGGTCGCCCTCGGCCCGGTGGCCCCGGGTCCAGACGAGGAAGCGGTCGTTGGCCGAGCCGTGGAAGCGGATGTTGCGCAGCCAGCGCAGCGCCGGGTGGCGCCGCCGGATGGCGTTGACCTTGGCGATGAACGGCGCCATGGAGTCGGGGCGCGACCAGTCCCGGGGCCGCAGCTGGTACTTCTCCGAGTCCAGGTACTCCTCGTTGGTCTCGCTGGCCGGCTCGTTCTCGTAGAGCTCGTAGCCGCTGTAGATCCCGTAGTTGGGCACCAGCGTCGCCGCCAGCACGAAGCGCATCATGAAGGCGGCGGGCGGGCCGTGGCGCAGCGGGCCGGAGAGGATGTCGGGTGTGTTGGGCCAGAAGTTGGGCCGCATGTAGTCGGCCGTCGGCCCGTGGGCCAGCTCCTCGACGTAGGCCCGCAGCTCCCAGGGCTCGGTGCGCCAGGTGAAGTACGTGTAGCTCTGGGTGAAGCCGACCTCGGCGAGCTTGGCCATCACCTTCGGCCGGGTGAAGGCCTCGGACAGGAAGATGACGTCCGGGTGGTCGCGGTGGATCCGCTCGATCAGCCAGGCCCAGAAGGCGATGGGCTTGGTGTGCGGGTTGTCGACCCGGAAGATGCGCACCCCCTGGTCGATCCAGAACCTCAGGATGTCCCGGCACGCCTTCCACAGCCGGGCCCGGTCGGCCTCCCGCTCCGGCCAGAAGTTGAGCGGGTAGATGTCCTCGTACTTCTTCGGCGGGTTCTCGGCGTGGCGGATGCTGCCGTCGGGCCGGCGCCAGAACCACTCCGGGTGCTCCTTCACCCAGGGGTGGTCGGGCGAGCACTGCAGCGCGTAGTCGAGGGCGATCTCGAGCCCCAGGGCCTCGGCCTCCTCGCGGAAGCGCCGGAAGTCCTCGAGCGTGCCCAGCTCGGGGTGCACGGCGGTGTGGCCGCCCTCGGCCGAGCCGATGGCCCAGGGGCTGCCGGGGTCGTCGGGGCCGGCGTGCAGCGTGTTGTTCGGGCCCTTCCGGTTGGTCACGCCGATGGGGTGGATGGGCGGCAGGTAGACGATGTCGAAGCCCATCTCGGCGATCGCCGCCAGCCGCTTGGCGGCCCCGGCGAAGCCGCCCTCGCTACGGGGGAACATCTCGTACCAGGCGCCGAAGCCGGCCAGCGGCCGGTCGACCCACAGCTGGAAGCCGGTCGTCGTCACGTCGGCGTCGGGCACGCCGGCGACCAGCGCCGCCACCTGGTCGTCGAGCCCGGCGTTGAGGCGCACGTGCAGGCTGCACGAGGTCCGGCGCAGGCCGGCCACCGCGGCGAGCACCCGCTTGCGGGGGCGGCTGCGGAGCTTCTCGGCCAGCTCCTCGAGGATGCGGGCCCCCTCCTCCAGCTCGACCTCGATGTCGTCGCCGGCGGCCGCCTTGATCTCGACGTCGTGGCGCCAGGTGGCGAACCGGTCGCGCCACGCCTCGATCACCACCTCGTGCCGGCCGACGTCGTCGGGCACGATCGTGCCCGACCACCGGTCGTTCACCTCGGCCCGCATCGGCGCCGTCTGCCACCGGGACCGGCCGGCGCGGCGCCAGCGCACCCGGGCGGCGAGCAGGTCGTGGCCGTCCTTGAAGATGTCGGCCGACACCCGGACCTCCTCGCCCACCACCGCCTTGGGCGGGAACTGCCGGGAGGGGGTGGCCGGGCGGACGTCGTCGATCGTGATGCGTCCGAGCACGCCTAGAGGCTACGCAGGGGCCGCGGCGTGGCGCGCCGGGGGGCCCGGGTGGCTACGGTGCGCGGACGATGAAGGCCCTCCGCAGCTTCACCGTCCGCCCGACCCTGCCCCGCGAGCTCGCGGCGCTCGAGGAGGTCGCGTTCAACCTGCGCTGGTCGTGGGACGACCAGACCCGTGACCTGTTCCGGTGGGTCGACCCGGACCTGTGGGACGCGAGCGTCCACGACCCGGTGCGGCTGCTCGGCCTCGTGTCCCGCGAGCGCCTCGACGCCCTGGCCCGGGACGCCGGCTTCAAGCGCTTCCTCGACGAGGTCCACAGCGAGCTGACCCGCTACCTCGACGGCGACCGGTGGTTCCAGACCCGGGGCGAGAGCCCCCTGCGGATGGTCGCGTACTTCTCGCCGGAGTTCGGCATCGCGGAGGCCGTCCCCCAGTACTCGGGCGGGCTGGGGGTGCTGGCCGGCGACCACCTGAAGTCCTGCAGCGACCTCGGCGTGCCGCTCGTCGGCGTCGGCCTGCTCTACCGCAACGGCTACTTCCGCCAGAGCCTGGACGCCGACGGCTGGCAGCAGGAGCGCTACCCGCTGCTCGACCCCCACGTCATGGCCCTCACCCTGTGCGACGGCGCCCGGGTCGAGGTCGACCTGGCCGGCGTGCCGCTGCAGGCCCAGGTGTGGAAGGCGTGCGTCGGCCGGGTGGCGCTGTACCTGCTCGACGCCGACATCGAGGACAACCCGGACGAGGTCCGGCAGGTGACCGACCGCCTCTACGGCGGCGACGTCGAGCACCGGCTGCGCCAGGAGATCCTGCTCGGCATCGGCGGCGTCCGGGCCCTGCAGGCGGTGGGCGTCGACGCCCAGGTGTTCCACACCAACGAGGGCCACGCCGGCTTCCTCGGGCTGGAGCGCATCCGCCAGCTCGTCGTCGACCACGGCCTCAGCTACCCCGAGGCCATCGAGGCCGTGCGGGCGGGGTGCATCTTCACCACCCACACGCCGGTGCCGGCCGGCATCGACCGGTTCCCGCTCGAGCTGATGCACAAGTACTTCAGCTCGTGGGCCGAGGAGGTCGGGGTGACCATGGACGAGCTGATCGCCCTCGGCCACCGCCCGACCGACCCGCCGGACGAGCCGTTCAACATGGCGGTCATGGGCCTGCGGCTGGCCGGGCGCAGCAACGGCGTCGCCCAGCTCCACGGCGCCGTCAGCCGCGAGATGTTCGGCGACCTCTGGCCCGACCTCGAGCGGGACGAGGCGCCGATCGGCTCGATCACCAACGGCGTGCACGCCCACACCTGGGTGTCGCCGGAGATGGCCGACCTGCTGTCGCGCTACGTGCTGCCCGACTGGGACGAGGCCGGCCCCGACATGTGGCAGCGCATCCACGAGGCGCCCGACGACGAGCTGTGGCGCGCCCGCGAGCAGGCCCGGGAGCGCATGGTCTCCTTCGTCCGGCGCCGGCTGAAGGAGTCGGCGGTCGCCCGGGGCCTGACCGGCTCCGACGTCGACTGGATCGACGAGGTCCTCGACCCCCGGGTGCTGACGATCGGCTTCGCCCGTCGCTTCGCCACCTACAAGCGGGCCACCCTGCTGCTCTCCCAGCCCGACCGGCTGCGCGCCCTGCTCCTGTCGCCGGACCGCCCCGTCCAGCTGGTCTTCGCCGGCAAGGCGCACCCGGCCGACGAGCAGGGCAAGGAGATGATCCGCCAGATCGTGTCCTTCGCCTCCGACCCGGCGATCCGCCACCGGTTCGTGTTCGTCGACGACTACGACATCGCCGTGGCCCGGGCGCTCTACCAGGGCTCGGACGTGTGGCTGAACAACCCCCGCCGGCCCCAGGAGGCCTGCGGCACCTCGGGCATGAAGGCCGCGCTGAACGGCGGGCTCAACCTGTCGATCCTCGACGGCTGGTGGCACGAGATGTTCGACGGCGAGAACGGCTGGGCCATCAGCTCCGCCGAGGGCATCGAGGACCTGGCCCGGCGCGACGCGCACGAGGCCGGCGCGCTGTTCGACCTGCTCGAGCGGCAGGTCGTCCCGCTGTTCTACGAGCGCTACGGCGGCCCGGTCCCCCGCCGGTGGCTGAAGAAGGTCCGCAAGTCGCTGGCGTCGCTCGGCCCCAAGGTGACGGCGTCGCGCATGGTGCGGGACTACGTCACCGAGCTGTACGAGCCGACCGCCGCCCGGGCCGACGCGCTGTGGGCCGACGGCATGGCCCGGGCCAAGGCGCTCGCCGCCTGGAAGGAGCGGGTGCGCGAGGAGTGGCACGGCGTCCACATCGACCGGGTCGACGGCGACCAGACGGTGGCCGACCTGGGCGGCACCCGGCGGGTCGAGGCCGTCGTGTCGCTCGGGGCGCTGTCCGCCGACGACGTCGACGTCCAGCTCATCCACGGCCCGGTCGGGCAGAGCGACGAGCTGACCTCGCGCGAGGTGGTGTCGATGTCGGTCGCCGGGCCGGCCGAGGACGGCCACGTCCGCTACGCCGGCGAGTTCGAGACCCGGCACGCCGGCCGCTACGGGTTCACGGTCCGGGTCGTGCCCCGGCACCCCGACCTCGCCAGCTCGGCCGAGATGGGCCTGGCCGCCTGGGCCGACCGCTAGCCGCCCGCCTCGCCGCCGGGCGGCGCCCACGCCCCCGGCCGCCCGGGGGCGGGCGGCGGTGGCGGCGCGGGCCGCGTGGCGGCCGCGGGGCGGGCGGCCGCCACCCGTCCGCCGGCGGCGGCGCCAGGACGAGGTGCTGGACGTTGCCGATGGCCGCGTCCTGGCGGGCGGTGAGCCGCCAGACCATGACCATCGCCGCGATCGCCGCCACCACGAACAGGAGCGCGGCCAGCGCCGCCCACCGGTCGGCGCCCGCGGCCTCGGACAGGACGCGCCGGACGTCGCGCGGCCCCGCCCGCCACAGGTCCGGGTGGAGGATCCACGCCACCCGGTCGACGACGGTCGCCAGCCCGAACGGCACGGCCCACCAGACGACGAGCCCGGTGCCGGCGCCCGGCCGGTGCTGGGGACCGACCGGGACGTAGGGCTCGACCGCCCGGTTCGCCCCGGCGATCTGGGCAGCGGGGATGACGAGGTTGGCGACGGGGATGAACCAGCCGCCGATCGCCCAGCCGGGGCCGAGCCCGTCCGCGCCGCGGGCCAGCGCCCGGGCGTTGAGCGCGTGCAGGTGCTGCCAGGCGACAACACGATCGCCGTCGCCGCGCCCCCGATCGCCCAGCCCGTGGAGGCCAGGTTCACGAGCCCGTCCGCGTCCTCGAGCCGCCGCACCGCCGAGAACCCGGCGCTGCCGTCCCGCACGTCGTCGAGGACCGTGGCACGGTTGAGGCGCGCCGCGGCCAGGGCCAGCGACAGCAGCGCCATGAGCGAGAGCGTCACCAGCGCGCCGGTGGCCACGCCCCGGGCCGACCGCTCGGGCGGCAGGGGGTGGATCGGCGACGCCCACCGGCCGTGCGAGAACGGCCCGGCGGGCGGCGGCTCCGGCAGGCGCGCGGGGTCCCCGAAGGTGTTGGTCATGTCGCCCCCCTCCCGCGAGATCGGCGTGCCCTACCGCCCCACGAACCGGGCCTTGCCCGGGCCGTGCTCGCGGAAGCTGGCGATGCCGATGCGAGCGTCCTCGGTCTCGAACACCTGGGCGAACAGCCGCTGCTCGAGGGCGAGCCCGTCGGCCAGGCTCCCCTGCAGGCCCTCGTCGATCGCCCGCTTGGCCAGCCCCTGCGCCACCACCGCGCCCGAGGCCAGCTCGGCCGCCAGGGCCAGCGCCCGGTCGTGCAGCTGCTCGGGTGGGACGACCTCGTCGACGAGGCCCATGGCCAGGGCCTCGGCGGCGTCGACCTGCCGGCCGGTGAGGATCAGCTGCTTGGCCTTGGCGGGCCCGACGAGCCGGGCCAGGCGCTGGGTGCCCCCGCCGCCGGGGATGATGCCGAGCAGGATCTCGGGGAGGCCGAAGCGGGCCCGCTCGGAGGCGATGCGCAGGTCGCAGGCCAGGGCCAGCTCGCAGCCGCCACCCAGGGCGTAGCCGGAGACGGCGGCGATGACGCAGCGGGGGATGGCGGCCACGGCGTCGAGCGCCCGCAGGAAGGCGGCGCCCACCGCCCGGCCCTCCTCCGGCCCGTCGAACTCGCCGATGTCGGCGCCGGCGGCGAAGATCCGGTCGCCGCCGGTCACGACGACCGCGCCCGGCGGGTCGTCGGTCAGGCGCCGGGCCACCGCCTCGAGCTGGCCCAGCAGGGCCGTCGACAGGGCGTTGACCTTGGGGTTGTCGAGGCGGACGACCGCGACGCCGTCGTCCCGCCGCTCCAGGTGCACGAGGGTTGCGTCGGCCATCGCCGGGACCCTAGTTGGGCCCGGTCCACCACCCCGCCTTCCGGCGTCCCTCACGTCGTGTCGTGCACCTGACGGACGCCGGAACCCGGGGGGTTGGGGGCGGGCGCCCGTGGGGTCAGGGCCGGCGGTCCTCGGCCAGCAGCTCGTCGGCGGCGGTCCAGGGGTCGAGGTCGCCCTCGGCGACGGCGGCGACCAGCTCGGCCGCCCGGGCGCCGGCGCTGACGGCCCGGGCCCGCTCGAGCATCCGGGCCGTCACGAGGCGGGTCACCTCCTCGGCCGCCCGGCGCCGGCGCCGCTCGACCAGCTCGCTGGTCGCCTCCAGGTGCGCCCGGTGGTCGAGCACCGCCTGCCACACCTCCTCCACCCCCTCGCCGGTGGTGGCCGTGGCGCAGAGCACCGGCGGCTGCCAGCCGCTGCGGGGCTGGGCCATCGCCAGCATCCGCCGCAGGTCGCGGGCGGTCTCGTCGGCGCCGGGGCGGTCGGCCTTGTTGACCACGAACACGTCGGCGACCTCCATGAGCCCGGCCTTGTTGGCCTGCACGGCGTCGCCCCAGCCGGGGTTGACCACGACCATCGTCGTGTCGGCGTGCCCGGCCACCTCGACCTCGACCTGGCCGACGCCCACGGTCTCGAGCAGCACCCAGGGGAACCCGGCGACGGTGAGCACCCGGACGGCCTCGGGCGCCGACACGGCCAGCCCGCCGAGGTGGCCCCGGGTCGCCATCGACCGGATGAACACGCCCTCGTCCAGCGCGTGCTCGCCCATGCGCACACGGTCGCCGAGGATGGCCCCGCCGCTGAAGGGGGACGACGGGTCGATGGCCAGCACCGCCACCCGGTCGCCCCGCCGACGCACGACGCCCACCAGCGCGCTGGTCAGCGTCGACTTGCCGGCCCCGGGGGCGCCGGTGATGCCGACCGTGTAGGCGTCCCGCCCGAGGCCGTGGCCGGCCCGGCCGACGGCGCGGGCATCCTCGCCGCCCCGCTCGACCATCGACAGCAGCCGGGCCAGCGCGGCACGGTCACCGGCGCGGGCGGCGTCGAGCAGCTCGGCGGGGCGGGGGCGCGGCACGCGTCGGACGGTACCGCCGCGGGCGGTCAGAGGCTGACCGAGGACTCGGCGGGGGTGCTGACGTCGACGACCTCGGTCACGCCCGGCACGCGGTCCTTGAGGATGCGCTCGACGCCGGCTTTGAGGGTGACCGTCGACGCCGGGCAGGCGACGCAGGCGCCCACGAGCTCGACGGTGACGACGCCGGTCTCCTCGTCGACGCCGCGCAGGAAGATGTCGCCCGCGTCCGCCTGGATGGCGGGGCGGATCAGCTCGATGACCTCGCGCACCTTCTCGGTCTCGACCACCTGGTCTCCTCGTGTCGCGGCAGCGCCGACCGATGCTGTCAGAGCCCGCCGCCGAGGAGCAACACCCGCCGGGGCCGGCGTGTTCCCGTCCGGCGCTCGGACCTAGCATCGCCCCGGTGTTCGCCCACGCCGCCGGGGCGGCCGCGATCGACGCGCCCGTGTGGCTGGTGGCGTACGGGGCGGGCGTGGTGGTGCTGCTCGTCGCGGTCTCGCTGCGGTCCCGGCTCGTCGCCGGGACGCGCCCGCGCGGCCACCCGCGGGACCGGCCGCAGCCGGCCGGCCCCGGGCCCGGCGACGGTCCCGACCGGCACGACCGGCGGCCGGCGGCTCGGCGGGGGTGGCGGGCCGCCGGGCCCGTGCTCGGTGGGGGCGCCGTCTCTTTTACACATCTGGCGCTGCCGATGAAGAGGATAGGGTGTATCTCTGGAGCTGCTGGCTGAATATATCAAATAATGCTATATTATAAGTGCCTCTGGTCACGTTCATCATATACATTCCTCATTTCTGCGTGAGATTTTCATCTATTATTA
>PKRH01000049.1 GCA_017577565.1 Thermoanaerobacterales bacterium
GCCAGCAGCGGCCGCTTGGCCTCGGTGGCCTGCAGGACGGTGGCGCCGGCGGCGGCCGCGTGGTCGGCGACCAACCGGTCGAGGTCGCACCGGCGGACGACGTAGCCGTGGTCGGGGAAGACCGGGTGCTCGGGCCACCGGAGCTCGAGGGTGATGCCGTGGGCGACGGCCCGGAGGCCCTCGTGGCGGTGGTGGTGCGCGGCGATCGCCGGCTCGAGCCCCATGGCGCGCAGCTGGTGGACCGCCCGGGGGGTGAGCCCGTCGCCGCAGGTCTTGTCGCGGGGGAAGGCCTTGCGCTCGAGCACGCAGACGTCGTGGCCGGCCTTGGCCAGCCAGAAGGCGGCGGCAGCCCCCGCGGGGCCGCCGCCGATGACGAGGACGTCGTGCCGCTCCGTGGCCATGGGGCCCGAGCCTAGGGCGCCGGCGGGCCGGCGCCGCAGGCCGGGTCAGCCGCCGAGGTCGGCCTCGGTGACGCCGGCGGCCTCGGACAGCTCGCCGAGGCCCGCCTCGGCCAGGGTCATCTCGCCCAGGGCGACGGCGCGCAGGTCGGCGTAGTCCTCGTTGGCCTCGGACACGTCCTCGCCCGAGAGCTGCCGCTCGTAGAGGACGACCTGGGCGAGCTCCTGGTCGGTGAGCGTGGGCCAGGCCGGCATCAGGCCGCCCCCGCCCACCGGCTTCTCGGTGGCGCCGTAGGTGGCGGCAGGCCAGCCGTCGGTGCCGAGCCGCACCCAGGCGGCGTGGTCGCGCCAGTCGGGGAAGGTCTCGACCACAGCGCCGTCCGCGAGGGCCGGGCCGGAGGCTCCCTGGCCGCTGGCGCCGTGACAGGAGGCGCAGTTGCCGCTGTAGATCTCGGCGCCCATGGCGACCGGGTCGCTGTCGCCCGCGGGCGGCGGCTCCAGCGTGCGGACGTACATGTAGCCCCAGAGGGGGAGCGCGACGAGCACCGACGCCGCCCAGTAGGGGATGCGCTTGCGGCGCTTCGCCGCCTGGACGTACACGGGCTCGGGCGGCGGGGGCTTCGGCTTCTCGACCTCGGCCGGTGCGGCCGGCGCGGGCGTCGGTGCGGCCGCCGCGGGGGCCGGTGCCTCCTCGGCCTCGCCGGCCTCGGCCGGGGCGCTCGCGGGTGCGTCGCCGCCCAGGCCGAGGGCGGCACGGCGCTCGCGGGAGCGCTTCAGCAGGTGCTCGGGGATTTCGGTCAACGCAGCCTCCGCGGTCGGACTGAGTGCGGGTGGCCCCCGCCCGCCCGGCGCCCGAGGTCCGGCTGCCGGACGGCGGTCGGACGGTCCCCGTCCTCACTCGACGGGCCACTTTACGCACGTCCCCGCGGCCGCCACCAAGCCCGGCGACCAGGACCGCCGGGCCCCGCCGGGGGCCGGGGGGCGGATGTGAACCTCCGGGAACCCCCGTGCTAAACCTGCCCACGTCGCCGGTCGCAGCCGGCCGGCGACCTCCAATGTGAGCGATTTCACGAGGAGTCGCTGGTCCTTGGTCGCCTTCATCTGCACTCTCCTGGTCGGCTTCGCCGGCGTCGCCGGGGTCATCCTCTACGGCCGGCGCCGGCCGGTCGGCGCGCCGCTCTCGTGGGGCGAGGCGATGGCGGCCGCGATGTTCGCCATGTTCCTCCTGCTCTGGTGGTACGGCGTCATCCCCCACCAGTGGCTCACCTGGGCCGAGGGCGAGCTCGGCTGGCGGTCGGACCGCCTGCTGGCCGAGCCCACCGGCAACCAGCCGCTCACGGTCAGCTACAAGACGCTCGCCGACATCATCGCCGTCGTCATCTACGGCGTCGGGATCGCGCTCCACATCGGGCTGTGGGCGGTGTGGAACGACCGGGGCAAGAAGAAGCCGGCCGAGGTGCCCGCCTCGCGCTACGGCCGTCCGCTGGTGAGGAAGGGGTAGCGCGGTGGCCAAGACCGACGCGAACCCGCCCATGCCGGAGTTCCGCGACGACTACGTCCTGCAGGAGGTCGACGCGGCGTGGCTCTCGAAGGCGGTCAAGCCGAAGCAGTTCATCCACATCGACCAGTCGGAGTGCATCCTCTGCGAGGGCTGCGTCGACATCTGCCCGTG
This sequence comes from Thermoanaerobacterales bacterium, assembly GCA_017577565.1. Lineage (GTDB taxonomy): Bacteria > Actinomycetota > Acidimicrobiia > Acidimicrobiales > VFJN01 > ZC4RG19. The sequence continues at coordinate 2,071 of PKRH01000049.1, forward strand.
GAAGTGCATCCACATGGTGTCGCCGTCGGCCGTCGCCGAGGCGATCGGCGTCGACCAGCCCGGGGTCGACCCCTCCGACCACGTGATCTTCACCATCGACGACGACGTGTGCACCCGCTGCGCGCTCTGCGTCGACCGGTGCCCCACCGGGGTGATCATCCTCGGCAAGGTGGGTGACCCCGTCCCCGGTGGCGACCCCCACCAGCGCACCAACAACCACGGCTACGGCTACGGGATGCGCCTGGGATGACCGCCCACCCCATCGCCGACCGCGTCAAGGAGTCCTGAGTGGCCAAGACGATGGAATCCAAGCCCCCGCTCAAGGAGCGGGCGCAGGCGTTCGTGAAGAGCCTGCCCGACACGGTGCAGAGCTCGCAGGCCTGGAACTCGATCTTCCGGCCCGGGTCGATCTTCCGGAAGGGCTACACCGACAGCCCCCGGAACCGGTCCTACGTGATCATGAACAGCGTCCTCTACCACCTCCACCCGGTGAAGGTGAAGAGGCACGCGGTGAAGGTCAGCTACACGCTCTGCCTGGGCGGGCTGAGCTTCTTCCTGTTCATCCTGCTGACGGTCACCGGCATCTTCCTGATGTTCTTCTACCGGCCGACCGCGGCGCAGGCCTGGGACGACATCTACACGCTGCAGACGTCGGTCACCTTCGGGCTCCTCGTGCGCAACATGCACAGGTGGGCGGCGCACCTCATGGTGCTCTCCGTCTTCCTGCACATGGCGCGCGTCTTCTACCACGGCGCCTACAAGCCGCCCCGGGAGTTCAACTGGGTCATCGGCGTGGTGCTGCTCACGCTGACCCTGCTGCTCAGCTTCACCGGCTACCTGCTGCCGTGGGACCAGCTCGCCCTGTGGGCCGTCACCGTGGGCACGAACATGATGGGGTACACCCCCGTCTTCGGCGACCAGGTGCGGTTCGTGCTGCTGGGCGGCGCCGAGATCGGCACGGACACGCTGCTGCGCTGGTACGTGCTCCACGTGCTGCTGCTGCCGTTCACCATCGTCATCTTCATGGCCATCCACTTCTGGCGTGTCCGCAAGGACGGCGGCATCTCCGGCCCGCTGTGATCTGACGAGCGAGGCACCGACCCATGACCGAGATCCCCGAACACCTCCGCAAGCGAGCGGAAGAGGCCCGCAAGAAGGCGGCCGCCAAGAAGGCCGGCGGCGCCGCCGAGGGCGCGGGCGCGGCCGAGGGCGCGGGCGACGCCGGTGCCGGCGGCGGGGGCGAGGCGCCCAAGAGCGAGGCCGCCAGCCGCATCCCCGCCCACCTGCTCGAGCGGTCGCGGGCGGCGAAGGCCCGGGCGACCGGCGGCGGGGGCGGCGACGCCGGCGGCTCGGGCGGTGGCGGCGGCACCGCGACGGCCGTGGCCACCGCGACGGCGCCGGCCGCGGCGGCCGCGCCCGTGGCCACCGGGCCCGGCGGTCACACCCAGCGCCTGCTGACCGTCGTCAAGTCGGGCTCGATCCAGGACGTCAAGGCCACCCCGCAGGACAAGGTCCACGTCTGGCCCCACCTGCTCGGCATCGAGTTCGTCGCCGCGCTGGCCTGCACCGCGTTCCTGCTCATCTTCTCGGTGTTCGTCAACGCGCCGCTGCTCGAGCTGGCCAACGTCAACGAGACGCCCAACCCGTCGAAGGCGCCCTGGTACTTCCTCGGCCTGCAGGAGCTGCTGACCATGTTCCACCCCATGGTCGCCGGCGTGACCCTGCCGGGCATCGGCCTGATCGGCCTCATCCTGGCGCCGTACACCGACCGCAACCCGTCCAACAAGCCCGAGGATCGCAAGTTCGCCATCTCGCTCTTCACCATCTTCCTGATGGGGTGGGCGGTGCTGGTGCTGATCGGTTCGTTCTTCCGGGGCCCGGGGCAGAACTTCATCTTCCCCTGGAAGGACGGCCTGTTCTTCGAGCTGTGATCGCAAGGGAGACCAGATGAGTCCTGGAACGATCATCGCCATCGCCGTTCCCGTGCTCGTCGTGCTGGCCGGCGTGCTGCTGTTCGCCGCGGCCCGGCGGCGCGACACGGACTCGGCGCAGGGCGTGCTGAGCAGCGAGACGCTGCAGCGCGACCGCGGTCCGGTGCGGCTCGGCGAGGGCGAGCGGCCGGTGAGCGGCCGCGAGGTCGAGCGGGCCGCCGCGCTGGCCCGGCGCGAGGCCTCGACCCCCGCGACGGTCAAGGTCGCCGAGCCGCCGGTCGAGTGGGTGCCCCCGGACGAGGACACGATCGGCATGACCCGCCGGCAGTTCTTCAACCGCTCGATCGTGGTGTCGTTCGCCATGGGCCTGTCGGGCTTCGGCGCGGGCGTGCTCGCCTTCCTGTGGCCGAGCAACGTCGGCGGCTTCGGCTCGCGCATCACGGTCGGCAAGATCGACGACATCAAGGCGGCCATCGCCGAGGGGAACGGCTTCGCCTACTACCCCGAGGGCCGCATGTGGATCACCGAGTACCCGTCCTCGGCCCTGGAGAAGGCCCGGGCCGTGTACTCGCCCGCAGAGCTCACCGGCATGGAGGCGGGGCTCATCGCCCTGTACCAGAAGTGCCCGCACCTCGGGTGCCGGGTGCCCGAGTGCGTCACCTCCCAGTGGTTCGAGTGCGGCTGCCACGGCTCGCAGTACAACCGGGTCGGCGAGAAGAAGGGCGGGCCGGCGCCCCGTGGCATGGACCGCTTCGCCATGGAGGTGAGCGGTGACACCTTCATCGTGAACACCGGCGAGATCATCGAGGGCCCGCCGATCGGCACGAACACCACCGGCCAGGAGGCCGAGGGCCCGCACTGCGTCTCCGGAGGCGGCGGCCACTGATGCACCTTCTGCCCGGTCCTGCGACCGTGCTCGCAGCCAGCACGGTCACCACCATCGGCGCCACCCTGGTGGTGCTCCTGATCATCGGCCTGCTCGTCTACGCCTGGGTCAACGTGCGGGCGAGCCGGGCCGAGGTCGGCTCCGAGATCGAGCTGGCCCCCAACCGCAAGCCCTACTACGACGACGACGAGCTCGAGACCCGCGTCCTGAACCGCACGCTGCGGACGGCGCTGGTCCTCCTCGTGGTCATCGCCGTCGCCCTGCCGCTGTACTGGCTCAACGAGCCCAGCCGGCAGTCGGGCGCCGAGGAGGCCTTCCAGGAGACCTTCGTCCGGCGGGGCGAGCAGCTCTACGTCGAGGGCTCGCAGTGCCAGAACTGCCACGGCCCCGAGGGCACGGGCGGCCAGGCCGCGTACACGATCACCGACGCCGACGGCGAGTTCGTGGCCACCGTCAACTGGCGGGCCCCGGCGCTGAACACGGTGCTCCTGCGGCACACGCGGGAGGAGGTCGAGTACATCATCAACTACGGCCGTCCCTTCTCGCCGATGCCGGGCTGGGGCGCGGACGCCGGCAAGGGCCCGCTCAGCTCGCAGCAGGTCACCAACCTCGTCGACTACCTGGAGTCGATCCAGCTCAGCCCCGAGGAGGCCCGCCGCCAGGCCGAGGAGGCGCTGGCCGTCGAGCTCGGCCTCGCCGAGGAGGGCGCCTCCGAGGAGGAGCTCGACGAGGCGATCGAGCAGATCGACTACGACGACCCGGCCACCGGCGAGGCGCTGTTCAACCTCGAGGTCGCGGGCGGCGCCTACGCCTGCGCCCGGTGCCACACCCGCGGCTGGTCGATCATCACCGAGGGCGAGGACTCGGTCGAGCCGCCGGACGCCGACCTCAGCGACTACGTCGGCTTCCCCGACGGCAGCGGCGCCCTCGGCCCCAACCTGACCGGCGGCCTGGTCCCGCGGCAGTTCGCCACCTACGAGGAGCTGCTCGAGTTCATCACGACCGGCAGCGTCGACGGCGAGCCGTACGGCAACAACGGCATCGGCAGCGGCAAGATGCCGGGCTTCGGTGACAACCCGAACACCGAGGACGTCAGCGACGACGGGATGATGAGCCAGGAGATGCTCGCGGCGATCGCCCGCTACGCGGCGAGCCTGACGAGCGAGGGCCCGGTGCCGGATCCGAACGCTCCCTCGGTGGAGGAGCTCACCGCCGAGGACGAGGAGGGCTGACCACGATGAGCTTCGTCCCGACGCTGGCGGGCATCGCCTGGGACCCCGAGATCCGCGGCATCCTCTCGTTCGCGGTGGGTGTGGTGGTGCTCATGGGGTCCGTCTACCTGCTGCTGGCGACGAACCTCGCCCACCGGCTGGGCTTCCTCGTGGCCCTGGCCGCCGTCTTCGGCTGGATGATCGTCCACTCGGCCGTCTGGCTCATCTACCCGCCGGGCCAGGGCCCGGCGGGACGGGCGCCGTCGTGGGAGGTCGAGGAGATCGTCTTCGGCGACCTCTCCAACTCGATGCTCGAGGAGGCCCACGGCGTCGACACCTCGTCGCTGCCGCCGCCGGAGGAGATCGACGAGCTGACGGCCGAGCAGGTCGACGAGCTCAGCGAGCAGTACGCCGACGACCTCGCCGGCTGGGAGCTGCTCGCGGCCTCGGACGCCGCCCGCGGCGAGGCCCAGACCGCGGTCGACGCCGTGCTCGCCGAGGGCGTCGTGCCCGGCCTGGAGTCGACCGACTCGCGGGTCTTCACCTACAGCCTCGAGACCGGCGGCAAGCCCGAGCGCAAGAGCGACAGCGTGTTCGATCGGGTGGCCAACAAGGTCACCAACACCCTGCGGGTCACCCACCCGCCGCACTACATGCTGGTCCAGCTGCAGCCGGCCGAGGTCGAGCCCTCGGAGCCCGGCATGCCGCCGAACCAGCCCGAGGCCATCGAGGGCTCGCAGACGGTGACCGTCGTGCTGGTCCGCGACCTCGGGCAGCGCCGCCTCCCCGCCGGCCTCGTCCTCGGCGGTTCGGGGCTGATCTTCGGGCTGCTGTGCGTCATGCTTCACAAGCGGGACCGCCTGGCGGCGGTCCACCGCTCGGCGCCTCTGCCCGCCCCCACCGGAGGTTGACGTCATGGGTCAGTACCTGCCCGTCGTGACGATGGGAGCGCTCGCGGTGGTGTTCGCCGCCGTGAGCCTCCTCATGTCGAGGCTGCTGGCCCCTCGCCGTCCCACGCGGGCGAAGTACGCCCCCTACGAGTCGGGCATCGTGCCGGCCCGTGACGTCCCCGAGCGCTTCCCGGTGCGCTTCTACCTGGTGGCGATGATCTTCGTCGTCTTCGACATCGAGATCATCTTCCTCTACCCCTGGGCGGTCCGGTACCGGGACCTCGGGGTGTTCGGGCTGGTCGAGGTCATCGTCTTCGCCGTCGCCATCTTCGTGAGCTTCGTCTACCTGATCAGCAACGGCGCCCTCGAGTGGGGGCCGCGCCGCCGGGACCGGGCCGTGACGCCGCTCGTCTCGCCGGAGCGCACCACCCGGTCGACCATCCGGATCGTCGGGCTCGAGGGGCGCGAGCCGCACGACGTGGACGAGGTGGCTGTCTGATGGGTTGGGACCTGTCCAAGGGCTTCGAGGGCCTCGAGCACAACTTCCTCACCGCGAAGCTCGAGGACCTCGTGCAGTGGGCGCGGGCCCGGTCGTCGTGGCCCGTCACCTTCGGCCTCGCCTGCTGCGCGCTGGAGATGATGGCGGCGGGCGGCGCCCACTACGACCTCGCCCGCTTCGGCATGGAGGTCTTCCGCGCCTCGCCCCGCCAGGCCGACATCATGATCGTCGCCGGCCGGCTGTCGCAGAAGATGGCGCCGGTGCTGCGCCAGATCCACGACCAGATGGTCGAGCCCAAGTGGGTGATCTCGATGGGCGTCTGCGCCAGCTCGGGCGGGATGTTCAACAACTACGCGCTCGTCCAGGGCGTCGACCAGATCGTGCCGGTGGACGTCTACGCCCCCGGGTGCCCGCCCGGGCCGCAGACGCTCATCCACGCGATCGAGACGCTCCGCGACAAGATCGAGTCGGGCGAGCTGCTGCGCCGCCGCCAGGCCAACGGCGGCGGGGCGGGCCTCGTGATCGAGCAGCGTGACGGGATCGCCGAGCCCGTCACCGTCGCCACCCCCGGGAGCCGCTGACGTGGCCGAGGTCCCCGACGCCGAGGAGGCGGCCGCACCCGAGGAGGGCGGCCGCGACGAGCCGGAGACGCGCTACGGCGTCCCCGTCACCCACAGCCGCGGCCAAGTGGTGCTGCACCCGACCCGGGAGCAGCTCGTCGACCTCGTGCGCATGCTGCGCGACGACGAGGACTTCCGGGTCTGCGTCGACGTCACCGCCGTCGACTACCTCACCTACGAGGCCCACCGCGACCTGCCGCCGGGCATGACCGGCGAGCGCTTCGAGGTGGTGGTCAACCTGCTCTCGCACCGCCGGCGGGAGCGGCTGCGCCTGCGGGTGCAGGTGCCGGCCGACGACCCCACGTGCCCGTCGCTGTTCGACGTGCACCCCGGCACCGAGGCGATGGAGCGCGAGGTCTACGACATGTTCGGGATCACCTTCACCGGCCACCCCGACATGTCGCGCATCCTCATGCCGGAGGACTGGGAGGGGCACCCGCTCCGCAAGGACTACCCGGTGGGCATGATCCCGGTCCAGTTCAAGGGCGTGCAGAACGCCCGGTGAGGCGGTGACCCCATGACCGCGACCGAGTCCTACTTCTCCGAAGGCACCCAGGAGATGGGGCCCCGCAAGGGGGCGAGCGCGGCCGAGCTGCTGCGCGAGTCCGGGGCCGTGCTGCGCCTGTCCGAGGCCGAGGCGGCGAGGCTCGCCGACCTCCCGCCCGAGGAGCAGGAGCAGACGATGATCCTCAACATGGGCCCGCAGCACCCCTCCACCCACGGGGTCCTGCGGCTCATGCTCGAGCTCGAGGGCGAGACGATCCTGCGCACCAAGCCGGTCATCGGCTACCTGCACACCGGCATGGAGAAGACGGGCGAGGTGCTCACCTACGCCCAGGGCGCCACCAACACGACGCGCATGGACTACGCGTCGCCGCTCTTCAACGAGCTCGTCTTCTCGCTGGCCACCGAGACGCTCCTCGGCATCCAGGACGACATCCCCGAGCGCGCCCAGTGGATCCGCATGCTGCTGTGCGAGCTCAACCGGATGTCCTCGCACCTGCTGTTCCTGGCCACCAACGGCATGGACCTCGGCGCCGTGTCGATGATGATCTACGGCTGGCGGGAGCGCGAGGAGACCCTCCGGCTGCTCGAGATGATCACGGGCCTCCGGATGAACCACAACTTCATCCGGCCCGGCGGGGTGGCGGCCGACCTGCCCGACGGCTGGCGCGACGCCGTGCTGCGCGTCCTCGACCTCGTCGAGCCCCGGCTCGACGAGTACGAGGTGCTGATGAACGGCCAGCCCATCTGGCGCGAGCGCCTGCAGGGCGTGGGCGTCATCACCGCCGAGGAGGCCATCGCGCTGGGGGCCACCGGCCCGATCCTGCGCTCGACCGGCGTCCCGTGGGACCTGCGCAAGGAGCAGCCGTACCTGCGCTACGACGAGGTCGAGTTCGGCGTCGTCGTGGGCGCCCACGGCGACTGCTTCGACCGCTACGCCATCCGGCTGGCCGAGGTGCGCGAGTCCATGGGCATCGTGCGCCAGATCCTCGACAAGATGCCCAAGGGCGACTACCGCATCCAGGACCGCAAGGTCACGCCCCCGCCGCGGGCCCGCATCGACGAGTCGATGGAGGCCCTCATCCACCACTTCAAGCTCTTCACCGAGGGCTTCAAGGTGCCCGAGGGCGAGGTGTACGTCGCCGTCGAGAGCCCCCGGGGCGAGCTCGGCTGCTACCTGGTCTCCGACGGCTCGAGCGTCCCCTACCGCATGCACATCCGAGGGCCGTCGTTCGTGAACCTGCAGACCCTGCCCCACATGCTGCGCGGCGGCATGATCGCCGACGCCGTCGCGGTCATCTCCTCGGTGGACCCGATCATGGGCGAGGTCGACCGCTGATGGCGCGCTTCACCGACGAGAACGTGGCGATCGCCGAGGAGATCATCGCCCGCTACCCCCGCAAGCGCTCGGCGCTGATCCCGCTGCTGCACCTGGCCCAGGAGCAGGACGGCTACGTCACCGAGGAGGCGATGGAGCACATCGCCGAGCTCGTGGGGATCACGCCGGCCGAGGTGCTCGGCACCGCCTCGTTCTACGAGATGTTCAAGCGGGAGCCGGTCGGCGAGTACCTCGTCAACGTCTGCACGAACATCTCCTGCATGCTCCTCGGCGGCGAGGAGCTGCTCCACCACCTCGAGAACCGGCTCGGCATCAAGGCGGGCGAGACGACGCCCGACGGCAAGTTCACCCTCGAGGACGTCGAGTGCATCGCGGCCTGCACCGAGGCGCCCTGCCTGCAGGTCAACTACCGCTACTTCTACCGGGTCACCCCCGAGCGGGCCGACCAGCTCGTCGAGGACCTCCGCGCCGGGAAGCTGTCCCACGAGGTCCCCCGCCACGGCGTCCTCAGCCGGGTCCGCCAGGTCCTGCCCGAGAACCGCGCCGGGGTGGCGCCGCCCGACCGCAACGTCGAGCCGGCCTGGCTCGCCCGCAACGAGACCGCGACGGAGGGCGACACGTGACCGACCGCGAGATCCCGCGCATCGTCTCGGCGCGCTGGGACCTGGCCGACGGCCACACCCTCGAGCGCTACCGGGAGACCGGCGGCTACGCCGCGCTCGAGAAGGCCGTGACCACCATGACGCCCGCCCAGGTGCACGAGGAGGTCAAGGCGGCCAGCCTGCTCGGCCGGGGCGGCGCCGGCTTCCCCGCCGGCGTGAAGTGGGGCTTCACGCCGCCCGGGGTGTTCCCGCGCTACCTCGTGGTCAACGGCGACGAGTCCGAGCCCGGCACCTACAAGGACCGCATCATCATGGAGCGCGACCCGCACCTCCTCATCGAGGGGGTGCTGCTCGCCTGCTACGCGATCGGTGCGGCCCAGGCCTTCCTCTACGTGCGGGGCGAGATGGCCCTGGCCCAGGAGCGACTCGCCCAGGCGCTCAACGACGCCTACGCGGCCGGGCTGATCGGCCGCAACATCCTCGGCTCCGACTTCTCGGTCGACGTCGTCCTCCACTGGGGCGCCGGCGCCTACATCGTCGGCGAGGAGACCGCCCTCATCGAGTCGCTCGAGGGCCTGCGGGGCATGCCCCGGCTGAAGCCCCCGTTCTTCCCGGCCGCCAAGGGCCTCTACATGCAGCCGACGGTGGTCAACAACGTCGAGACCCTGTCGAACCTGCCCTGGATCGTCGCCAACGGCGGCGCGGCCTTCGCCGACCTCGGCGCCGAGAGCTCGAAGGGCACCCGCCTGTTCGCCGTGTCGGGCCACGTGCGCAACCCGGGCGTCTTCGAGGTCGAGTTCGGCACGACGACCTTCCGCGACGTCATCTTCGGCGAGCGGTACGCCGACGGCATCCGCGACGGCAACCGCCTGAAGGCCTTCATCCCCGGGGGCGCCTCGGCGCCGTGGTTCTACGAGGAGCACCTCGACCTGCCGCTCGAGGCCGGCGCCGTGGGCGCGGCGGGCTCGATGCTCGGCTCGGGCGCCATCGTCGTCATGGACGAGACGACCGACGCGGTGAAGGCCGCCTGGCGGATCGTGCGGTTCTTCGCCCGGGAGTCGTGCGGCAAGTGCACGCCCTGCCGGGAGGGGACGGCCTGGCTGGAGAAGATCCTGCGCCGCATCCTCGACGGCCACGGCCGGCCGGCCGACGTCGACAAGCTGCTCGACATCTGCGACAACATCAGCCCGTCGATCACGTTCCCGCCGAAGCAGACGACGATCTGCCCGCTCGGCCCCTCGGCCGTGTCGCCGATCGCCTCGGCGATCATGCGGTTCCGCGACGAGTTCTACGCCTACTGCGGCGGCGGTGAGATCACCGTCCCCGTCAACGGCAAGGCCTACCTCTCGACGCCCCCGACAGTCGGAGCGAACCCGTGACCGACACCTCCGCCCCGCCGACGGTCACGATCACCGTCGACGGCAAGACGATCGAGGCCGCGAAGGGCGAGCTCCTCATCGCGGCCGCCGAGCGCCACGGCATCTACATCCCGAGGTTCTGCTACCACTCGCGGATGCGACCGGTCGGCATGTGCCGGATGTGCCTCGTGCAGGTCGACACCGGCCGGGGCCCGGCGCTGCAGCCCTCCTGCATGCTCGAGTGCACCGACGGCATGGTCGTCACGACCGACGACCCGGTCACGAAGAAGGCGCAGGAGGGCGTCCTCGAGTTCCTGCTCATCAACCACCCGCTCGACTGCCCGGTCTGCGACAAGGGCGGCGAGTGCCCGCTGCAGGACCAGACGCTGGCCTACGGCCCGGGCGAGAGCCGCTTCGTCGAGGAGAAGCGGCACTTCGAGAAGCCGATCCCGGTCAGCGACCTCGTGCTGCTCGACCGCGAGCGCTGCATCCTCTGCGACCGCTGCACCCGGTTCGCCAAGGAGGTCGCGGGCGACGCCTTCATCCACTTCATGGAGCGGGGCAGCACGACCGAGGTCAACACGTTCCCCGACCACCCGTTCGCCAGCTACTTCAGCGGCAACACGGTGCAGATCTGCCCGGTCGGGGCGCTGACCGCGGTGCCCTACCGGTTCAAGGCCCGCCCGTGGGACCTCGAGGAGGTCGAGTCGACCTGCACCTCGTGCTCGGTCGGCTGCCGGGTCGTCGTGCAGTCCAGCCGCAACCGGGTGCTCCGTTACATGGGCGTCGACAGCGACGCCGTCAACTGGGGCTGGATGTGCGACAAGGGGCGGTTCGACTTCGAGGCGATCAACAGCGACGACCGCCTCGGCGACCCGCTCGTGCGCGACGAGGGGCTGACGCTCAAGACGACGACCTGGAACGACGCCCTGCGCCGGGCCGCGACCGCCATCCGCCAGGGCCTCGAGCGCAGCGGCCCCGAGGGTTTCGCCGTCATCGGCGGTGCCCGGCTGACCAACGAGAGCCAGTACGCCTGGGTGAAGCTCACCAAGGGCCTGATCGGCTCCGACAACATGGACGCCCAGCTCGGCGACGGCCTGCCGGCCGAGGCGGTCCTGGGCCTCCCCCGGGCGACGATCGACGACGCCTGCCGGCCCGGCGGGACGGTGCTCCTGCTCGGGCCCGACCTGAAGGAGGAGCTGCCGGTCCTCTACCTGCGGCTGCGCCACGCCGTCGTCAACGACGGGGTCAAGGTCGTCGAGATGGCGTCGACCGCGACCAGCCTGACCGACGGCCTGGCGGCGGCCTCGCTGCGCTACCGGCCGGGCCACGCCCTCTCCGTCGTGCGGGCGCTGCTGGCCGGCGACGCCGACGACGAGGTGGGCGGCGTCACCCCCGAGGCCATCCGGGCGGCGGCCGGGGTGCTGGGCGACGGCCCGCTGACGGTGGTCGTCGGCCGGGCCAACCTCGCCGAGTCGCCGCGGTCGATCGCGGCGGCGGCCGCCGCGATCCACCACACCCGCCCCGGCGTCCGCTTCCTCAGCGCCCTGCGGCGGGCCAACGTGCACGGCGCCCTCGAGCTGGGCCTGTCGCCTGGCCTGCTGCCCGGCCGGGTCACGCTGGACGCCGGGCGCGACTGGTACGGCCAGCACTGGCCGACGCTCCCCGAGGCCAAGGGCCTGGACACGACCGGCATCCTGCGGGCGGCCGCCGACGGCAAGGTCGACACGCTCGTGCTGCTCGGCGCCGACCCGCTGGCCGACCACCCGGACCGCGAGCTCGCCGAGCGAGGCCTGGGGGGCGCCCGGGTCGTCATCGCCGTCGACCAGTTCCTCACCGAGTCGGTCAAGCAGGCCGACGTCGTGCTGCCCGCCGCCGGCTACGCCGAGGTCGAGGGCACGACGACCAACCTCGAGGGCCGGGTGAGCACCGTCGGCCGCAAGGTCACCCCGCCCGGCACCGCCCAGCCCGACTGGGTGGTGGCGGCCGAGCTGGCCGCCCGCCTCGGCCTCGACCTCGGGCTCGAGTCGACCGACCGGATCGCCGCCGAGATCGAGCGGGTGGCCCCGGCCTTCGCCGGGCTGACCTGGGACGTGCTCAGCCGGCCCGCCGGGCACGACGGCGTCGTCGTCGGCCTGCCCCGCGTGCACACCGACGGCGAGGAGGCGGCCGAGGCCGGCGAGGGCGACGAGGCCCGGGACGAGGCCGCCGGCGACGGCGAGGCCGGTGCCGAGGGGGCGACGGCGCAGGAGCCCGTGGTCGAGCGGGCCGAGACGGCGGCCGAGTCGGCCGAGGGCGCCTCGCCCGAGAAGCAGCCGACCGGGGTCCTGCCGCCCGAGACCGGCGTCCCGGTCCCGGTGTGGACGGTGATCGAGCCGCCGTCCCCGGACGCCTACTCTCTGCGCCTCGTGGTCGCCCGCAAGCTCTACGACCGGGGCACGCTGGTGCGCAGCTCGCCGTCGCTCGCCGAGCTGGCCGAGCCGGCGACCCTGCGCCTCAACCCCCAGGACTTCGAGCGCCTGGGGGTGGCCGCGGGCGACGACGTCCGCATCACCTCGCCCCGGGGCAACGTCACCGTGCCGACCGTGCCCGACGCCGGGGTGCCGAAGGGCATCGCGCTCGTGCACGCCAACCTGGCCGGGGGCCGGGCCAACGTGCTGATCGACGGCCAGTCGCCGGTCACCGACGTCCGGATCGAGCTGCCATGACCGACGTGGCCATCCTCGCCACCGACCCGCTGCTGCGGGGCGACATCGGCCTGCCCGAGGTGCTGATCGTCCTGGTCAAGACGCTCATCGCCTTCGGGCTCCTGCTGGTGTCGGTGATCTTCATGATCTGGTTCGAGCGCAAGGTCCTCGGCGACCTGCAGAACCGGGTCGGGCCCAACAAGGCGGGGCCCTGGGGGCTGCTCCAGACCCTCGCCGACGGCCTGAAGCTGATCATGAAGGAGGACATCATCCCGGCGAAGGCCGACCGCCGGGTGTTCATCCTGGCCCCGTTCCTGTCGGCCGTGCCCGCCTTCGTCACCTTCTCGGTGGTGCCGGTCGGCGGCGGCTTCGACGGCGAGCGGTTCGGCGCGATCCGCGTCTTCGACCGGGACACCTACCTCCAGCTCGCCGACCCGCCCGTCGGCGTGCTGCTCGTGCTGGCCATGTCGTCGATCGCCGTCTACGGCGTGATGCTGGCCGGCTGGTCGTCGGGGTCGAAGTGGCCGCTGCTCGGCGCCGTGCGCGGCTCCGCGCAGATGGTCAGCTACGAGGCCGCCATCGGCCTGTCGGTGGTGGCGGTGGTCATGCTGTCGGGCTCGCTGTCGACCCACGACATCGTCGTGGCCCAGGCCGGCGACGGCTACGAGCTGTTCGGCGCCATCCCGATCCCGCGCTGGAACCTGATCGCCACCGGGGTCGTCCCGTTCGTCATCTTCCTGCTCGGCGCCACCGCCGAGCTGAACCGGCCGCCGTTCGACCTCGTCGAGGCCGAGCAGGAGCTGGTCGGCGGGTTCCACACCGAGTACTCGTCGTTCCGCTTCGCGCTCTTCTACCTGGCCGAGTTCATGAACACGATCACGATGTCGGCGATCATCGTGACGCTGTTCTTCGGCGGCCCCGCCGGCCCGGCCTGGTTCGGCCCCGGCTGGCTGTCCGGCATCGTCTGGTTCACGCTGAAGCTGCTGGTCTTCCTGTTCGCCTTCGTCTGGGCCCGGGCCACGGTGCCCCGGTTCCGCTACGACCAGCTGATGGGCATCGGCTGGAAGGTCCTCATCCCGCTCGCCCTGGCCTGGCTCCTGCTCCTCGGCGCCATCAACATCGGCCGGGACGAGGGCTGGAACATGGCCGCGGTGGTGGCCGTGACGCTCCTCGTGATCGTGGTGGCCTGGGGTGCGCTCACCGGGGCGATCGACGTCGCCGAGCGCCGCCGGCTCTCCACCGACGACGAAGAGGTGCTGTTCTGATGGGCTACCTCGACGGCTTCCGCGTCACCTTCAAGAAGCTCTTCGAGGAGCGGCTGACGCGGGACTACTCCAAGCACAACCCCGACCCCGACGCCAAGGCCCCCACCGCGCTCCGCCGTCACGGCCGGCACGTCCTCAACCGCTACGAGGACGGCATGGAGAAGTGCATCGGGTGCGAGCTGTGCGCGGGCGTCTGCCCGGCCCGGTGCATCTACGTGCGGGGCGCCGACAACCCGCCCGACGACCCGGTCTCGCCGGGCGAGCGCTACGGCTACATCTACGAGATCAACTACCTCCGCTGCATCCACTGCGACATGTGCGTGGAGGCCTGCCCCACCGAGGCCATCACCGAGACGAAGCTGTTCGAGTTCAGCTTCACCAGCCGCGAGGACGCCATCTACACGAAGGCCGAGCTCGTGGTGGGCGACGACGGCAAGCCCCGCCAGCTCCCGTGGGAGGACTGGTCGGACATCGACCGGGTCGCGCCGATGACCTCGGCGTGGATGCGGGCCACGGCGCCGTCGGGCGACGCCGACTTCGTCGGGCGCGTCGCCTGGTCGGGGGAGCTGGGCTTCGGGGTCAAGGAGCCCGAGCGGGGGCAGTCGGCCGAGGAGGGCGAGGTCGACACCGGCGAGGCCGACGCCATCTTCGCCCACCCCGGCGAGCCGGGTGGCCGGGCCGCCCACGACCCGCCCCCGGGCAGCGAGGGCCACCGCGACGCCGGGGGGAGCGCCTGATGGTCGAGCTGGTCGTCTTCGCCGTCGCCGCCGCGGCCTGCCTGGTCGGCGCGCTGGGCGTCGTCTTCAGCGAGAACCCGGTGCACGCGGCGCTGTCGCTCGTCGGCACCCTGTTCGGCATCGCCGTGCTGTTCGTGGCCCAGGAGGCGAACTTCCTGGCCGCCGTGCAGGTCATCGTCTACGCCGGCGCCATCGTCGTCCTCATCCTGTTCGTGCTCATGCTGCTCGGCGTCGACCGGGTCGAGAACCTGCGGGTCGAGCCGCTCGTCGGGCAGCGGGCCGCCGCGGCCGTCCTGTCGCTCGGCGTGCTGGCGCTCGTCGTCGGGGCGCTCGCCTCGACCGGCTACGAGGTGACCGGGCCGGTCGGCGAGCTCGACGTCACGGTGGCCGACGTCAACCGGCTCGGCGAGTCGCTGTTCACCGACTACCTGTTCGCCTTCGAGATCACCTCGGTGCTGCTGGTCATCGCCGTGGTCGGCGCCATCACGCTGGCCCGCCGGCCCCGGGGCGAGGAGATCGTCGACCCCGGCCAGGCCGAGCGCGAGGCGCAGCTCGCCCGCCGCATGGCCGAGGCCGAGGCCCGGGCCGGCGGCGACGGCGCCGGCGAGGGCGAGGGTGCCGAGGAGGCCGAGGGCGCCGAGGCCGGGGCGGCCGGCGAGGCCGCCGCCGAGGAGGTCACCCGATGATGGTCGCGCTCGAGGTCACCCCCGCCTGGTACCTGGTGCTGGGCGCGCTGATCTTCTCCATCGGGGCGTACGGCCTGATGGTGCGGCGCAACCCGCTCGTCATGTTCATGTGCGTCGAGCTGATGCTCAACGCCGTGACGCTCACCTTCGTGACCTTCTCGCGGATGCTGCGGGACACCGGCGGCCAGTCGATCGTCGTGTTCGTGCTGGTCGTCGCCGCGGCCGAGGTCGTGGTGGGCCTGGCCATCATCGTCGCCCTGCTCCGCAAGCGACCCCACGCCACGGCCGACGACGTGGCGCTGCTCGAGGGCTGAGAGGCACCCGTGACTGATGTCGTCTGGTTGATCCCCGCGCTGCCCCTCGCCGGGTTCCTCGTGCTCCTGGTGGCCGGCCGGCGCCTCGGCGAGCCCGGGGCGGGCTGGCTGGCGACGGCGGCCTGCGGCGGCAGCTTCCTCGCCACGCTCGTCGTCTACGCCGGGCTGCTGGGCGAGGAGGAGCACTCCCGGTCGTCGGTCACCACCCTCTTCGAGTGGATGCCGGTCGGCGACCTCCAGGTGGACGTCGGCTTCCTGGCCGACCCGCTGTCGATCGCCATGGCGCTGTTCATCACCGGCGTCGGCACGCTCATCCACCTGTACTCGATCGGCTACATGCACGGGGACGCCGACTTCCCCAAGTTCTTCGTCTACCTCAACCTCTTCGTCTTCTCGATGCTGCTGCTCGTCCTGGGCAGCAACCTCCTCGTCACCTTCGTCGGGTGGGAGGGCGTCGGCCTCTGCTCCTACCTGCTCATCTCGTTCTGGTTCACCGACGAGGCCAACGCCTCGGCCGGCAAGAAGGCGTTCGTCACCAACCGGGTCGGCGACTGGGGCTTCCTGCTCGCCATCTTCCTCGCCTTCGCCACGCTGGGCACCGTCGACTACGGCGAGCTGGCCGCCGGCGCCGGCGAGCTGGCGGGCGTGACGGCCACCGCCATCGCGCTGCTCCTCTTCCTCGGCGCCACCGGCAAGTCGGCCCAGATCCCGCTGTACATCTGGCTGCCCGACGCCATGGCGGGCCCGACGCCGGTCTCGGCGCTCATCCACGCCGCGACGATGGTGACCGGCGGCGTGTTCCTCATGACCCGGGTCAACCCCATCCTGGCCGCCGGCTACGACTGGGCGCCGGACGTCATCGCCTGGGTGGGCGTGGTGACCGCCTTCGTCGCCGCCACCATCGCGGTGGCCCAGAACGACATCAAGAAGGTCCTCGCCTACTCGACGATCAGCCAGCTCGGCTACATGTTCCTGGCCGTCGGCGTCGGGGCCTACGTCGCCGCCGTCTTCCACATGATCACGCACGCCTTCTTCAAGGCGCTGCTCTTCCTCGGGTCGGGCTCGGTCATCCACGGGATGGGCGGCGAGCAGGACATGCGGCGCATGGGCGGGCTCCGCAAGGTCATGCCGGTCACCGCGGCGACCTTCATCGTCGGCTGGCTGGCGATCGCCGGCGTGCCGCCGTTCTCCGGCTTCTTCTCGAAGGACGAGATCCTGCTCTACGCCTGGGGCAGCGGCGGCGCCCAGGGGCGCGCGCTGTGGGCGATCGGCCTGGTGACCGCCCTGCTGACGGCCTACTACATGAGTCGCCAGGTGTTCATGGTCTTCTTCGGCGAGCCGCGCTGGGACGAGCCGGTCGCCGCGAGCGCCGGCGCGGCGGCCGCCGACGGCGGGGAGGCCGGCGACGGCACGGCGGGCGAGGCCGGCCACGCCGAGGTCCGCCCGCACGAGTCGCCGTGGCAGATGACCGTGCCGCTCGTCGTTCTCGCCGTGCTCTCGGCCGTCGGCGAGGTGATCAACCTGCCCTTCACCGACGACCTGCACTTCCTCGAGCGGTGGCTGCACCCGGTCGTCGGGGCCAACGAAGCCCACATCGACGTCGCCACCGGCACGAAGTGGGCGCTCGCCGTCGGCGCCGCCGTCCTGGCGCTGGTCGGCATCCTCGTCGCCGCCGCCGTCTACCTGCGCCGGCGGGTCCGGGCCGTCGAGCCGTCGGTGCTGGCCCACGCCTGGTACTACGACGAGGCGATCACCCGCTTCGCCGGCGGGCCGGGCACCCGGTTCTTCGAGGCCGTCGCCTGGTTCGACGCCCACGTGGTCGACGGCGCCGTCAACGGGGTCGCGGCGCTGGTGCGCACCGGGGGCCGCCGCCTCCGCGCCGTCCAGTCAGGGTTCGTCCGCTCCTACGCGCTGGGCATCTCGGCCGGCGTGGTCGTCCTGCTCGGCTACTTCATCGCGAGGCTCTACGTCTGATGATCCCGGGTCTGCTCGCCAGCCAGAACGCGGGGCACTCGGCCCCCGGCTTCGACGTCCTCACCGCGCTCGTGCTGGTGCCGGCGGTGGGCGCGCTGCTCGTCGTCCTGGTGCCCCGGGCTCGGGCCGAGCTGCTCCGGGGCGTCGCGGTGCTCGCGGCCGCGGCCACCGGGGCGCTCGCCCTCTGGCTGCTCGCCGCCTTCGAGGTGGGCGAGGCCGGCTACCAGTTCGAGACCAACCGGGAGTGGATCTCGGACTTCGGCATCGCGTGGCACGTCGGCGTCGACGGCATCTCGCTGTTCCTCGTCGTGCTGACGGCCCTGCTGTTCCCGATCGCGATCCTCGGCGCCACGCCCGCCCACGACCCGAAGCCGTACTACGCCTGGCTGCTCCTCCTCGAGGCCGGCTGCCTCGGCGTCTTCGTGGCCCTCGATCTCTTCATGTTCTTCGTCATGTTCGAGATCGTGCTCGTGCCGATGTACTTCCTCATCGGCGGCTGGGGCTACGGCAACCGGGTCTACGCGGCGCTCAAGTTCTTCCTGTTCACGATGTTCGGCTCGATCTTCATGCTGGTCGGCATCGTGGCCACGGCGTTCCTGCACCGCGACGCCGTCGAGGACGCCAACCGGGCCGAGCGGCAGGAGATCCTCGCCGAGCTCGAGGGCGAGGAGCCGACGCCCGCCGAGGAGGCGCGCATCGCCGAGCTCGAGGCGGACGTGCCGCTCACCTTCGACGTCGTCGAGATCGCCGAGTCCCGCACCATCGTCGACGACTCCGAGAGCGCCAACCCGGTCGACTGGTCGGCGGCCCGGTGGCTGTTCCTCGCCTTCGCCATCGCCTTCGCGGTGAAGGTGCCGCTGTTCCCGGTCCACACCTGGCTGCCGGACGCCCACACCGAGGCGCCGACGGCCGGGTCGGTCATCCTGGCCGGCGTCCTGCTGAAGCTCGGCACCTACGGCCTGCTGCGCTTCGGGCTCTACCTGTTCCCCGACGCCGCCAACTTCTTCGCCCCGACGCTCGTCACGCTCGGCGTGATCGGGATCATCTACGGGGCGATCGTCGCCGCCATGCAGCGCGACCTGAAGCGGCTGGTGGCCTACTCGTCGGTGGCCCACCTGGGCTTCATCGTGCTCGGCACGTTCGCCATCACCAGCCAGGGCCTGCAGGGCGGGCTGCTGCAGAACATCAACCACGGCCTGTCGACCGGCGCCCTCTTCCTCCTCGTCGGGATGATCTCCGACCGGCGCCACACCCGGGAGATCGCGGCGCTGCGCGGCCTGCAGAAGGTCGCGCCGGTCTTCGCCGCCGTGTTCACGGTCGTCATGCTGTCGTCGATCGGCCTGCCGGGGCTGAACGGCTTCGTCGGCGAGTTCCTCGTGCTCGTGGGGTCGTTCCTCACCCGCCGGTGGTGGGCGGTCGTGGCCGCGGCCGGCGTGATCCTGGCGGCGCTCTACCTGCTGTGGGCCTACCAACGGGTCTTCCACGGCGAGGTCGACGAGGACAACCGGGGCTTCGCCGAGCTCACCTGGCGCGAGGGGGCGGTGCTGGCGCCGCTCCTGGCGCTCATCGTGTTCCTCGGCGTCTACCCCAAGCCGGTGCTGGAGCGGATGCAGCCGGCCGTCGACCGGCTGATCGAGCACGTCGAGGGCAACAGCGACTTCGTGTCACCCGAGGTGGGCCGGCGGGGCGAGCAGCCGGCCGATGAGGACGACGCCGGCGGCGCCGAGGCCGCGGACGCCGGTGCGGACGAGCACGCGGAGGCAGGCAAGTGATGGCGGTGTTCGGCTCCCTCTCCCAGCCGCTCCCTGCCGACCCCACCCCGGTGGAGACGCCGAGCGTCGACTGGGCGGCGGCTGCGCCCCTGCTGGTCCTCGTGGGGGGCGCGCTCGTGCTCATGCTGTGGTCGTCGTTCGTGCGGTCGCGCCGGGCGACCCACCTCTACACGGCCTTCACCTGCCTGGTGGCGGTCGGCGCCATCGGGGCGGTCGTGCCCCTGTGGCGCGAGGTGCAGGACGCGGACCGGGGGCCGTTCTCCACCTTCGGCGGCGCCGTGGGCGTCGACGGCTTCTCGCTGTTCATGACCGTGGTCATCGCCGTCGCCGTCGCGCTGGCCGCGCTGTTCATCGACGACTACCTGCGCCGTGAGCAGCTCGAGAGCGTCGAGCCGTTCGTGCTCGTGCTCCTGTCCGCGGCCGGCGGCGTGATCATGTCGCAGGCCAACGACCTCATCGTGCTGTTCCTCGGCCTGGAGATCCTGTCGATCGCGGTCTACGTGCTCGCCGCCTCCCACCGCCGGCGGGTGACCTCCCAGGAGGCGGGGGTCAAGTACTTCGTGCTCGGCGCGTTCTCGTCGGCCTTCTTCCTCTACGGCATCGCCCTCGTCTACGGCGGTACCGGCACGACCAACCTGATCGAGATCCTCGAGTACTTCAGCACCACCGTCGTCACCGACGACGGCCTCGTGCTCGCGGGCCTGGCGCTCATGCTCGTCGGCCTCGGGTTCAAGGTCGCGGCGGTGCCGTTCCACTTCTGGACGCCCGACGTCTACCAGGGCTCGCCGACGCCGATGGTCACCTGGATGGCCTCGGGCGTGAAGGCGGCCGGCTTCGCCGGGCTGATCCGGGTGCTGGTGCTGGCCTTCGACGCCTACGCGGTCGACTGGCAGCCGATCGTCTTCGCCCTCGCCGTCGCCACGCTGTTCGTCGGCGCGGTGCTGGCCGTCGTCCAGACCGACGTCAAGCGGATGATGGCCTACAGCTCGATCAACCACGCCGGCTTCGTCCTCGTGGGCGTGCAGGCGGCCACCGACCAGGGCGTCGAGGCGGCGCTGTTCTACCTGGCCGCCTACACGTTCCTGATCGCCGGCACGTTCGGGGTGATCACGCTCGTCGGCCGCCGGGGCGACGGCCACCACCGGCTGGACGACTACCGGGGCCTGGCCCGCACCCAGCCGGGGCTGGCCCTCGTGCTGACGCTGTTCCTGCTCGCCCAGGCCGGCGTGCCGCTGACCTCCGGGTTCTTCGCCAAGTTCTACGTCATCGTCGCCGCGGTCGACGCCGGGTCGACCGTGCTGGCGGTGGTGGCGATGCTCTCGTCGGTCATCTCCGCCTACCTCTACCTGCGGATCACGGTCAGCCTCTACATGAGCGACCCCACGGAGGAGGGGGCGCCGCGCCTGCGGGTGCCGGTCGCGGCCGGCATCGCGCTCGCCCTGTGCGTCGCCGTCACGCTGGTGGCGGGGGTGTGGCCGGGGTCGATCGCCGAGACCGCCCGCGACGCCGTCCCGGTCCTGGCCGCCGTGGGCTGAGGTGGGCGCCGCCGGCCACCCCCGGACCATGCCCGGCGGCGCACGCCCGGGCCGGGGCGGGGGAGGACGCCGACCGCCGTCGTGTGGTGAAATCCCCCAGGGCGCGCGCCTTCTCCCCCAGACTGGGCAGCGTCGAGCGACCAGTGGTGCCACCACCGTGCCGAGGACCAAGCGACTGACCGACGCCACCCTCGTCCGCCGGTCCCAGCAGGGGGACCGGCGGGCGTTCCGCGCCCTGCTCGGGCGCTACGACTGGCGCCTGCGGGGCCTGGCCTACGCGCTCCTGCTCGACCGGGCCGAGATGGACGTCGCCGTCACGACCGGCTACGTGCGGGCCTGGCGCGACGTCGTGCGCATCAAGCCCAAGGACGACGTCGCCACCTGGCTCTACCGGGTGACCTACAACGCCTGCATCGACCGGCTCCGCCACCTCGAGGCGGCGGCCGCCCGAGCGGCGTCCGAGGGCGAGCCGGCGGCCGGCGGGCCCCGGGAGGAGCTCACCGGCATCGCCGCCGGCCTGGCGTCGCTGTCGGCTCCCGAGCGGGTGGCGGTCGTGCTGGTCGACCGGGAGGGCTTCTCGCCGTCCTCCGCCGCCCGCATCCTGGGGCAGACCCCCGGCACCCTCCAGCGCCTGCTCCAGCGGGCGCGCGACAAGCTGGCCGCCCACGTCGACGAGCAGGGGCTGGCGGCGCCGGCGCCCGCCACGGACGCGGCCGAGGAGGCGGCGACCGCCGAGGCCGGCGCGGCGGGCGACGCCGGCGGGGAGCCGTCGCCGGCGGCGGAGGCCTCCGCCGGACCGGACGCCGAGGTCGACGCGGCGGCGTCCGAGGGGTCCGCGGTCGAGCCCGAGGCCGTCGCGCCCGCCCCCGACCCCGGCGCGCCCGCGGGTGGTGCTGCGGTGGCGGACACCGCCGAGCCCGGCGCGCCCGCGGCGGACGGCGCCGCGG
>PKRH01000004.1 GCA_017577565.1 Thermoanaerobacterales bacterium
CTCCCCCCTTCGTCGGCGCCGTTCAGTTGTGAAAAAGACCCAGGCACCCCAGCGAGCCCCCCGCCCCCCCCCCGCCGCCCCCCCCCCGGCCCGCCACGGGTTTGGCCCCCGCCGGGGGCGACGTGGAGCTAACCCCCCGCTCCCCCTCCGAGACCTCCGTCACCGGCGGGTCGACCCGCTTCGCCCACGCGCCCCCCCAGTGGGTGGCCGAGATCCCCGCCCGCCGCTGGAACCCGCTCTTCATCTACGGCGGCGCCGGCCTCGGCAAGACCCACCTGCTGCAGGCCATCGCCAACTACGTGACGGTGAACTACCCGGCGTACCGGGTGCGCTACGTCACGTCCGAGACCTTCCTCAACGAGTTCATCGAGTCGATGCAGTCGGGCAGTCGCGAGGGCTTCAAGCGCCGCTACCGCGACGTCGACGTGCTGCTGGTCGACGACGTCCAGTTCTTCCGGGGCAAGCAGGAGACGCTGGAGGAGTTCTTCCACACCTTCAACCACCTCCAGCAGACCAACCGGCAGATCGTCCTGTCCTCCGACCGGGCCCCGGACCAGATCGGCTTCGAGGACCGCCTGCGCAGCCGGTTCCAGCAGGGCCTGCTCACCGACATCCAGCCGCCCGAGCTGGAGACCCGGCTCGCCATCCTCCACAAGAAGGCCGAGCTCGAGCAGGCGCGCATCCCCGCCGACGTGCTCGAGTTCATCGCCGCCAACATCAAGGACAACATCCGGGTCCTCGAGGGGGCGCTCATACGCGTCTCGGCGTTCGCCAGCCTCACCCACGAGCCGATCACCGTCGACCGGGCCATGGAGGTCCTCGGCGACCTGCTCGGCGAGAACCAGCCCCGCCCCATCACCCCGCAGCTCATCCTCGAGGAGGCGGCCCGCCAGTTCGGCTTCTCCGTCGAGGAGCTCCAGAGCAAGCACCGCCAGCGGCCGCTCGTGACCGCCCGGCAGATCGCCATGTACGTCATGCGCGAGCTGACCGAGCTCTCCTACCCGAACATCGCCCGCGAGTTCGGCGGCCGCGACCACACGACCGTCATCCACGCCGTCGAGAAGATCGGCGCCCAGATGTCACGCGACCGCCAGATCTACGACCAGGTGACCCGCCTCATGCGGGCCGTCCGCCAGGGTGACTGACCACAGGTTCGTCCCCAGGTCGGACGCCCCGGTGGAGAACCCCGGGGGCGACCTGTGGATCGCTGGCCCGTCGGGGTGGACCACCCGGCCGGGATCCCCAGCGAGATCCCGCGCAACAGGCCCCGGCTGTGGGAGCCTGGGGATGTCCCGGGGATCGCTGTCGGGCGGTTGACCTGCGACGACGGCAGGTCTTCCACAATCCACAGGCCCTACTACAACCTCTGGTTCGAGACATCACGAACGCACCGCAGAGAAAGAGAGCGACGGCGTGAAGTTCCGATGCGAGCGAGACGTCCTCGTGGAGGCCCTCGGCACGGCCGGCCGGGCCACCGCCAGTCGCGGCGGCGCGCTGCCCGTCCTCGCGGGCATCCGCACCGAGCTGACCGGTGACGAGCTGACGCTGACCGGCCACGACCTCGAGCTGACCATCACGGTGGCGGTGCGCGACGGCGTGCGGGGCGAGCGCGACGGCGTGGCGATCCTGCCGGCCCGGCTGGTCTCGGACGTCGTCAAGGCGCTGCCGCCCGGCGCCGTCGAGGTCGAGGTCGACGGCGACCAGGCCCGCATCACCGCGTCGCGCTCCGAGTTCACCCTGCGGGTGTTCCCCGTCGACGAGTTCCCGCGCCTGCCCGAGCCGACGGGCGACGCCGTCACCCTCGACGCCGCCGAGCTGGCGGGCGCGCTGCGCCAGGTCGTGCCGGCGGCCTCCAGCGACGACGCCCGCCCGATCCTGACCGGCGTCCTGGTGGCGGCCGAGGCCGGCGGCCTGCGGCTCGTCGCCACCGACTCGTACCGCCTGGCGGTGCGGGACCTGCCCGGCCGCAGCGTCCTCGCCGAGGGCCAGTCGGTGCTCGTGCCGTCGCGGGCGCTCAACGACCTCACCAAGGTGCTGGCCGGCGTCGACCAGCTCACGCTGCGCCTGGGTGAGCGGGACGCCAGCTTCGAGGCCGGCGACGTGCGGCTCACGACCATGCTCATCGAGGGCGAGTTCCCGAACTACAAGGGGCTCATCCCGACCTCGCACCCCAACCGGCTGACGGTCAGCCGGGAGGCGCTGCTCGAGGGCCTGCGGCGGGTGAAGCTGCTGGCCCGGGAGGCCACGCCGGTGCGCCTGGCGATGACGAGCGACGGGCTCGACCTGGTGGCGGTCACGCAGGACGTCGGCCAGGCCCACGAGTCGCTCGACGCCAAGTACGAGGGCACCGAGCTCACCGTGGCGTTCAACCCCGACTACCTGCTGCAGGGCATCGAGGTGCTGGCGGGCGACGAGGTGCTCATCGAGACGGTCGACGCCCTGAAGCCCGCGCTGGTCCGCAGCCCCGAGCACGCGGACTTCCTGTACCTGCTCATGCCCGTCCGCGTGAGCTGACCGCGGTCGGCCGCGGACGCGTCCCCCCGTGCAGGTCCGCACCCTCTGGCTGACCGACTTCCGCAGCTACGCCTCGGCCCGGCTCGACCTGGCCCCGGGCCTCACCGTGCTCGTCGGGGCCAACGGCGAGGGCAAGACCAACCTGCTCGAGGCCCTGGCCTGGCTGGCGACGCTGTCGTCGTTCCGGGGCGCGCCGACCGAGGCGCTGGTCCGCCGGGGCGCCCCGTTCGCGGTCGTGCGGGCCGAGGTCGAGCGGGAGGGGCGGGAGCTGCTGATCGAGGCGCAGATCCAGCCCGGCGGCCGCAACCGGGTGCTGGTCAACCGCCAGCCGCTGCGGCGGCCCCGGGACCTGCTGGGGTCGCTGCGGGTCACCGTGTTCACGCCCGACGACCTCGCGATCGTCAAGGAGGGCCCGGCCGAGCGCCGGCGGTTCCTCGACGAGGCGCTCGTCAGCCTGCACCCCCGCAACGACGCGGTGCGGGCGGAGGTCGACCGGGTGATCCGCCAGCGCAACGCCCTGCTGCGGGGCGCCGGCGGGCGCCTCGACGAGTCGGCGGCGTTCACGCTCGACGTGTGGGACGCCAAGCTGGCCGAGGCCGGGGCGGCGCTGACGGCGGCCCGCCTCGACCTGCTCGCCCGCCTGGGGCCGGTGCTCGGCGCCACCTACGACGCCCTGGCCCGCCGGCCGGCCCGGGTGGCGGCCCGCTACGCGTCGGCGTGGGCCGGGCCGGAGGCCCTGGCGGCGGCGGACGCCGGCACGCTGCGGGAGGCCCTGGCCGGTGCGCTGGCGGACGCCCGGGGCGAGGACGTGCGCCGGGGCGTCACGACCGTCGGGCCCCACCGGGACGACGTCGTGCTGACGGTGGGGGACGGGCCGGCCCGGACGGAGGCCAGCCAGGGCGAGCAGCGCACCCTGGCGCTGTCGCTGCGCCTGGCGGTGCACGAGGTCGTGCGGGCCGCCGTGTCGACGCCCCCGGTGCTGCTGCTCGACGACGTGTTCAGCGAGCTCGACCCGGAGCGCAGCGCCGCGCTGCTCGCCCACCTGCCGCCGGGGCAGGCGCTGCTCACCACCGCGTCGGGCCTGCCGCCGGAGGCGAGCCCGGAGCGGGTGCTGCGGCTGGCGGGCGGGCGCATCGAGCCGGCGTGAGGGCCGGCCCCGGCCCGGGCCGGGACCGGCATGTGCGGCAGGGGACCGCGGCGTCTGGTTGACTGGCGGCCATGGGATGGCGGCCCCTCCCCGGCGAGCCGGCCGCGCCGGTGCGGCTGGCCGACACGCTGGATCGCGTGCTGGCCCGCCTCGGCACCCCGTCGCGCGCCGGCGTCGAGGTGGTGTTCGAGCGGTGGGCCGAGGTCGTGGGCGACGGCATGGCGGCGCGCACCCGCCCGGTCGCCATCGACGGCGCCACGCTCGTCGTGGCGTGCGACGACCCGGCGGTCACCACCCACGTGCGCTTCCTCGAGCCCCAGCTCGTGGCCCGCGTGGCCGAGCTGTCGGGCGATCGGCGGATCAGCCGCGTCGAGGTGCGGGTCGACCGGCGGCGGGCCGGCGGGGGCCGGCGGGGACGGCCGGCGCGGGGCTGACGGGGGCGCCCGGGATCAGCGGGATCGACACACCCCTCTGGTAGACTGCATCCGTTGTGAATTGCGGGTTCGACCAGGCCGCAGCTCGGGGTGCGACACTCGCAGCGCCGGTGGCCCGCTAAGGAACTCCCCCGTCGATCGAAGGGCGCGCGCCTTGCCTCAGGGAAGCACCTCGTACGGAGCCAAGGACATGCAGGTCCTCGAGGGCCTGGAGCCGGTCCGCAAGCGACCGGGCATGTACATCGGCTCCACCGGTCCCAGCGGTCTGCACCACCTCGTGTGGGAGGTCGTCGACAACTCGGTCGACGAGGCCATGGCCGGCTTCTGCGACCGCATCGACGTGACGCTGCTGGCCGACGGCGGCTGCCGGGTCGTCGACAACGGGCGCGGCATCCCCACCGACATCAACCCCCAGTACAAGCTCTCCGGCGTCGAGATCGCGCTCACGAAGCTCCACGGCGGCGGCAAGTTCGGGGGCAACGGCTACAAGGTCTCCGGGGGCCTCCACGGCGTGGGCGTCTCGGTCGTGAACGCCCTGTCCAAGAAGCTGGTCGTCGAGGTCGACCGCGACGGCAAGCGGCACGCCATGACCTTCGTCGACGGCGGCAAGCCCACGGGCAAGCTGAAGGTCGTCGGCGACGCGCCCCGCGTGGGGCGCTCGGGCCGGCGCCGGGGCACGACGGTCACGTTCTGGCCCGACCCCGAGATCTTCGAGACCGTCGAGTTCTCGGCCCGCACCATCCTCGAGCGCCTGCAGATGATGGCGTTCCTCAACAAGGGCCTCGAGATCCGGTTCCGCGACGAGCGGCCGGGCCACGACAACGAGCCGGTCACCTTCAAGTACAACGGCGGCATCGTCGACTTCGTCAAGCACGTCAACAAGACGAAGGAGAGCCTGTTCTCGAAGGTCGGCTACTTCGCCGACTCGGACGCGAACTCCGAGGTCGAGATCGCGTTCCAGTGGAACACCGGCTACAACACCGACGGCATCCACAGCTTCGCCAACGGCATCAACACCGTCGAGGGCGGCACCCACGTCGAGGGGTTCAAGGCGGCGCTCACCTCGGCGGTCAACAAGTACGCCCGGGCCAAGGGGCTCCTCAAGGAGAAGGACCCGAACCTCACGGGCGAGGACATCCGCGAGGGCATCACCGCCATCGTCTCGGTGCGGCTCCGCGAGCCGCAGTTCGAGGGCCAGACCAAGGCCAAGCTCGGCAACACGTCCATCAAGACGCTGGTCCAGCGGGCCACCAACGAGAAGCTCTCGGACTGGCTCGAGGAGAACCCCACCGAGGCCAACAAGATCGTCCGCAAGAGCATCGCCGCCGCCCAGGCGCGCGACGCGGCGAAGAAGGCCCGCAACCTCGTGCGCAGCAAGACGCTGCTCGACGGGGCGGGCATGCCGGACAAGCTCAAGGACTGCTCGTCGAAGGACCGGTCCGAGCGCGAGCTGTTCATCGTCGAGGGCGACTCCGCCGGCGGCTCGGCGGTGCAGGCCCGCAACCCGGCCACCCAGGCGATCCTGCCCATCCGGGGCAAGATCCTGAACGTCGAGCGGGCCCGGGTCGACAAGATGCTGAAGAACGCCGAGGTGCAGACGCTCATCTCGGCCATCGGCGCCGGCATCGGCGACGACTTCGACATCGAGAAGCGCCGCTACGACAAGATCTGCATCCTGACCGACGCGGACGTCGACGGGGCCCACATCCGCACGCTGCTGCTGACGTTCTTCTTCCGGCAGATGAAGCCCCTCGTCGAGCAGGGCCACGTCTACATCTGCGAGCCGCCGCTGTACTCGACCGAGGTCGGCAAGGAGAAGGTCTACCTCAAGGACGACGCGGCCAAGGCCCGCTTCCTCGCCGAGCACCCCAACCACAAGAAGGACTTCCAGCGCCTCAAGGGCCTCGGCGAGATGGACCACGAGGAGCTGCGCATCACGACGATGGACCCGGCCACCCGCACGCTGCTGCAGGTCACCGTCGAGCAGGCCGCGCTGGCCGACGAGGTCCTCGCCATCCTCATGGGCGACGACGTCGAGTCGCGCAAGCACTTCATCCAGACCAACGCGAAGGACGCGCGGTTCGTCGACATCTGACCGGCGCCGCGCACCCTGCCCCCGCATGACCCATGTCTGACGACACGACACCCCCCGCCGACGCCGGCGCCAACGGCGAGGAGCCGTCCACGAGCGGCCGGCTGGCCATCGAGCCCATCGAGATCCAGGAGGAGGTCGAGCGCTCCTTCCTGGACTACGCCATGTCGGTCATCACGGCCCGGGCGCTGCCGGACGTGCGCGACGGGCTCAAGCCGGTGCACCGCCGGATCCTGTGGGGGATGCTCGACATCGGCGCCCGCCCCGACCGCAGCTACATGAAGTGCGCCCGCGTCACGGGCGACGTCATGGGGCGCTACCACCCCCACGGCGACGCGGCCATCTACGACGCGCTCGTGCGCATGGCGCAGGACTTCTCGCTCCGCCACCCGCTGGTCGACGGCCACGGCAACTTCGGCTCGCCCGACTTCGGCCCCGCCGCCAGCCGCTACACCGAATGCCGGCTCGCCCAGCTGGCCATGGTGATGCTCCAGGACATCGACGAGGAGACGGTCGACTTCGTCGACAACTACTCGGGCGAGTTCCAGGAGCCGACGGTGCTGCCGGCGCGGTTCCCGAACCTGCTGGTCAACGGCAGCCAGGGCATCGCGGTGGGCATGGCCACCAACATCCCGCCCCACAACCTGGGCGAGACCATCGACGCGGTCATCCACCTCATCGACCACCCCGACGCCACGCCCGACGACCTGATGCAGTTCGTCAAGGGCCCGGACTTCCCGACGGGCGGGCTCATCATGGGGCGGGCCGGGATCATCGACGCCTACCGGACGGGCAAGGGCTCGATCCGGGTGCGGGCCCGGGCCGAGATCATCGAGGGCGAGAAGGGCCGGCGCGACCGCATCGTGGTGACCGAGATGCCCTACCAGACCTCGATCGCGGCCACGGCCAGCAAGATCAAGGACCTGGTCGAGTCCCGCACCCTCGAGGGCATCGCGGACGTCAACGACGAGTCGGCCAGCGGCCAGACCCGGCTGGTCATCGAGCTGAAGAAGGACGCGCCGGCGCTCGTCATCCTCAACAACCTCTACAAGCACACGCCGCTGCAGACGAACTTCGCCATCAACACCGTGGCGCTGGTCGACGGCGTGCCCCGGACGCTCAACCTGGTGCAGGTGCTGCAGGCCTACATCGACCACCAGGTCGACGTCATCCGGCGCCGCAGCCGCTTCCGCCTCGACAAGAAGCGCAAGCGGGCCCACCTCGTCGAGGGCCTGCTGAAGGCCATCAACGTGATCGACGAGGTCATCGCGCTGATCCGGGGCTCGGAGGACCGGGCGGCGGCCCGCGCCGGCCTGATGGCCGAGCCGTTCGAGTTCACGATCGAGCAGGCGGAGCACATCCTCGACATGCGCCTCGGCCAGCTCACCCGGCTGGCCCGCATCGACCTCGAGACCGAGCTCGAGTCGCTCCGCAGCGACATCGCCGACCTCGAGGCGATCCTCGCCGACGACGCCCGCCTCTTCCAGGTCATCAAGGACGAGCTGCGGGAGGTCAAGGACCAGTACGCCGACCCCCGCCGCACCGAGATCACCTACGACGTCGGCGAGCTCGACATCGAGGACCTCATCGACGACGAGGAGCTCGTCTTCACGCTGTCCCGCCGGGGCTACGTGAAGACGGTGCCGGCCGCGGCCTTCCGGTCGCAGGGCCGGGGCGGCCGGGGCGTCGCCGGGGCCAAGCTGCGCGACGGTGACTACGTCACCCACATCCTCACGACGACCGCGCACGCCTACCTGCTGTTCTTCTCCAACCGCGGCCGCGTCTACCGCCTGAAGGCGCACGAGATCCCCCGCAAGGACCGCACCGCCCGGGGCACCGCCATCGTCAACCTGCTGCCGCTGCAGCCCGACGAGCGCATCCAGGCCGTCATCGACACCCGGGACTACGAGACGAACCGCTACCTCTTCTTCGCCACCAAGCGCGGCCAGGTGAAGAAGACGAAGTTCAACGAGTACGACTCGTCGCTGCGCAGCGGCCTCATCGCCATCAACCTGCGGGACGACGACGAGCTCGTCCGGGTCATCCCGACCAACGGCGGCAGCGACATCTTCATGGTCGCCCGCTCGGGCATGACGATCCGGTTCTCCGAGGACGACGTCCGCCCGATGGGCCGGGCCGCCGCCGGCGTGCGGGGGATGAAGCTGCGCGAGGGTGACGAGGTCGTGTCGTGCGACGTCGTCCGCCCGGACGCCTCGCTGCTGATCGTCACCGACGCCGGCTACGGCAAGCGCACCCAGCTCGACAAGTTCAACGCCCAGGGCCGGGGCGGCCAGGGCGTGCGGGGCATCCGGATCACCGCGAAGAAGGGCGTCGTCGTCTCCGCCTTCATGGTCGGCATCGACGACGAGATCTTCGTCGTCTCCTCGGGCGGGACGCTCATCCGGGTGCCCGTGCGGCAGATCTCCTCGCAGGGCCGGGACGCGACCGGCGTGCGGGTGATGAACCTCGCCGAGGGCGAGACGGTGGCCGCCGTCGCCCCGGTGCTCTCGGTCGACGACTGAGGCGACCGACCCCGCCGATCGGCCGGCCGGGCCACCGGCCGGCCCTGACCACTTCCCCCGACGACCCGGCGAGGCGCGCCCCTGGGGGCGCGGGGAGGTGGTGCCATGCCCGACCGGCGTGGCCGGCGCGCGGCCGCGGTGGGCGGCCGGCAGCGGGCGGCGTCCGCACCGGACGCCGATCGGCGGCCCGGGGCCGCCCGGGGCGAGGGAGGTCGCGGACGGGCCGGCGACGGCGGCCAGGCCGTGCCGCTGGCGGCGGCGATGTTGGCGCTGGTGGGGGTCGCGCTCGTCGCCCTGGTGCCGGTGGGTCGGGCGCTGGCCGAGCGGGCCCGCGCCCGGACGGCCGCGGACGCCGCCGCCCTGGCCGGCGCGGCGGGCGGCGAGCCGGCCGCCCGCGAGCTGGCCGAGGCCAACGGGGCGCGCCTGCTCGAGCTCGAGTCCGACGGCGACGAGGTCGTCGTGCGGGTGCAGGTCGGCGACGTGGACGCCTACGCCCGCGCCCGGGGCACCCGGCGGGTCACCGCCGGCGGGGCGGCCACGGGCCCGGGCGGCGACCGGGCCGGTCTCGCCCCGGCGATGCTGGCCGCCCTGGCCCGGGCCGACGGCCTGTTGGGGCGGCCGGTCGAGGTCGTCTCCGGCCTGCGCACCCGGGTCGAGCAGGAGGAGCTGTGGCGCCGGCGCCACACGAACCCCTACCCGGTCGCCCGGCCGGGCACCTCGGACCACGAGCGCGGTGTGGCGATCGACGTGCCGCGCGCCGTCGCCGAGGAGCTCGCCGCCATCGGCCCGGCGGTCGGCCTGTGCCGCCCGCTGCCGCAGACCGACCCGGTCCACTTCGTCCTGTGCGACCCGTGATCGGGCGGTTCGGCTCACCCGGCGGTCTGCCGTAGACTCCGACCGATGCCGGCTGACGTGCCCGGAGTCACCACCGACGACCAGTCCCGACCGCAGCGGGGGGACGAGGGTCGGCGAACCGGGGCGGGCAGCTCGACCGACCCCGCCCCGTCGAGCCCGGCGCCACCGCCGGCCGGTGACCACGGCAACGGCGTCGCACCGGAGGCCGACGACCCCACCCTGGCGCCGGCGCCGGACGCCACCGCGGTCGACCCGACCGCACCGCTGCCCGCCGGCGACGACGGCGTCCCGCCGCCCCCGGTGCTCGCACCCGAGCCGCCGGCACGCCGGCGGGGGGCCCGGGGCCGGGCCCGTCCCCTGCGGGCCCGCCGCGCCCGCCGGGCCGACCGGCGCGGCCTGCGGGTGACGCAGCGCCTCTGGTCGATCGACGTGTGGTCGGTGTTCAAGATCTCGGCGCTCTTCTACCTGTGCCTGGCGCTGATCGTGCTGGTCGCCGGCACGCTGCTCTACAACGCCGGCCGCCGCATCGGCACGATCGACCAGTTCGAGAGCTTCGTCAGCCGCATGGCCGCGTACGGCGAGTGCGTCCCCCAGACCGAGGTGCCCGAGGGGGCCCGGTTCGAGGAGGACGACGACTGCGGCGAGGGCGAGGTCCTCGTCGGCGGCTTCGAGATCGACGACGGCACGCTGTTCCGGGTGGCCGCGGTCGGCGGCGGCATCCTCGTCGTCGCCGGGTCGATCGGCAACGTCCTGCTGGTCGTGCTGCTCAACCTGCTCACCGAGCTGACCGGCGGCCTGCGCCACACGATCGTCCGCGAGCCGGTGGGGCGGCGCCGGGGCGACGGCCGTCCCCGGGCGCCCGGGGACGGGCCCGACCCGGCGGTCGGCGAGCCCGTCCCGGCCGCTCCGGTGGGTGCCGGCGAGCCCCCCGGCGCCGGGGCGGTCGCGGGCGACCCGGCGGGATCCGCGAACCCCGACCCGGCCGGCGGCCCGCCGGCCGGCGGCCCGGCCTCGGCGCCGGATGCGGCCGGACCAGCGGGTTCGCCCGACGAGCCACCGCAGCAGTAGGCTCAGGGACCTGCCACGGGGCTATAGCTCAGTCGGTTAGAGCGCACCCCTGATAAGGGTGAGGTCGCTGGTTCGATTCCAGCTAGCCCCACGCAACCGCCGCCCCGGGGGTGGTCGGCGGGCAGCCACGAGGCCAGGCTCTAAGGTGCGGGCCATGGCTTTCCTCCGCAGGGCGCTCGCCGCCGTGGGCATCGCCGGCATCATCGCCGCCATCCTCCGCTTGCGCGGCTCGGGCGGGACCCCGCCGCAGTCGGGCGGGTGGCGCGAGCTCAGCGGACCGGACCTGCGGTAGCGCCGTGCGCGTCCTCGTCTCCGGCGTCGGGGCCGTCGGTGCTCGTGCCGCCCGGTACCTGGTCGCCGACGGCGCCACCGAGCAGGTCCTCGTCCACGACACCGATCGCAAGCGGCGCGACGCGGTCGTGCGGTCGCTCGGCGAGCGGGCGCAGCCGATCGACGAGCCCGACCCCGACGCCGCCGACCTGGTCCTGCTGGCCTCGCCGGCCGCCCGCCAGGCCGCGGTGGCCCGGGCCGCGGTGGCCGCGGGCCGCCACGTCGTGTCGGTCGGCGACAGCATCCCGCTCGTCGAGCAGCTCCTCGACCTCGACGCCGAGGCCCGGGAGCGGGGCGTCGTGGTCGCGGCCGGCGCGGGCTTCGGCCCCGGCCTCTCGTGCGTGCTGGCCCGCCACGCCGCGGCCGAGCTCGACGCGGTCGACGAGATCCACGTCGCCCACCACGGCACCGGGGGACCGGCCTGTGCCCGCCAGCACCACCGGGCGCTGCGCCACACGGGGCTCGACTGGCGCGACCACACGTGGCGCCGCCGCCCGCCGGGCTCGGGGCGCGAGCTGTGCTTCTTCCCCGACCCCATCGGCGGCGCCGACTGCTACCGGGCGGCGCTGCCGGACGCGCTGCTGCTCGTGCCGGCCTTCCCGACGGTCAGCCGGGTGACGGCCCGGCTGGCGGCGACCCGCCGCGACCGCCTGACCGCGGGCCTGCCGATGCTGCGCCCGCCGCACGCCGAGGGGCGCATCGGTGGCCTGCGGGTCGAGGTGCGGGGCCGCCGCGGCGGCGCCCGGGCCACCGTGGTGCTGGGGGCGGTCGACCGCCCGGCGGTGGCGGCCGGCACGGTCGCCGCGGTGACGGCCGTGTGGGTGGCCACGGGGCGCACGCTGGTGACGGGCGCCGCCGGCCTGGCGTCACTGGTCGAGCCGCTGCCGTTCCTGCACGAGCTGGCCCGCGCCGGGGTGCGGGCGGCGGTGTTCGAGGGCGCCTGACCGGGCGCCCGTGGGCGCGGCACGCCTGGGGCCGGGTCGCCGCCGACCACTAGGGTCCTGCGCCGTGCGCGGACACCGTCGATCCCTGGTCCTGGTCGCCCTCGTGCTGGCCCTCGCCGCCTGCGGGGACGACGGCGAGACGGCCGACGCGGAGCCCACGGGCGCCGGGCGCCCCACGAGCGGGGGCGAGCACGTCGGTCCGGCCGACGAGGGCATCGAGGGCGTCGAGGCCTTCCGGGTGGCGAGCAACGAGCACACCGAGGAGGACCTGCGCTACGACCCCTCGCCTCCGGTGGGCGGCGACCACTTCCCGGTGCCGGCGACCTGCGGCTTCTACGAGGAGGGCACCGAGCCCCCCGAGGAGATGCTGGTCCACTCGCTCGAGCACGGCGCCGTGTGGGTCGCCTACGACCCCGACCTCGACGAGGGCGCCCGGCAGGCGCTGTCGTCGCTGGTCGCCCAGCAGGCCAAGGTGATCGCCACGCCGCACGACGGGCTGGACGCGCCGCTCGTCGTGTCGGCCTGGGGCCGCCAGCTCGAGCTCGACGACGTCGCCGACCCCCGGCTGCAGCAGTTCATCGACCTCTACCGCAACAGCGGCAACGCCCCGGAGCCGTACGCCGCCTGCCAGGGCGCCGGCGAGCCGGCGGTCGCGGCACCGGCGGCCTGACCGCCGCGCCGGCGCCGGCGTCGCTCAGACCGTCACGGCCCGGCGCCAGCGGTCGAGCAGGCTGCGGTCGCCGAACACCTCGCAGCGCTCGTGGCCGGTCCGGTTCCACAGCAGCAGCACCAGCTCCGAGGCCGGCCCTCGCACGGCGACGTCGCCCTTGGCGTGCGTGCGCTCGACCGCCACGCCGTCGGCCCCCAGCGTGACCAGCCACTCGCCCTCGCCGGCGGGGAGGTCGTCGGTGGCGTGCAGGTGGATGGTCTCGCCGTCCCCGCGCAGGTCGGGGGTGCCGCGCCAGGGCAGGATGACGGTGAACAGCTCGTCGATCGCCTCGAGCGCCAGCGCGGTGTCGACCGGGGTCCGCTCGCCGACGGCCAGCTGGGCGTCGACCCGGTGCAGCGCGGCCTCGATCGCCATGCGCCGGGGCCAGAACATCGCCGGCTGCGGGCCCGCCCAGGTGTCGACCTCGGCCTCGGGGTCGGTCGCCTCGATGGCGGCGACGAGCTCGTCCAGGCCGGCGCGCGCCCACGCGACCACGGCGTCGCCCGCCGGCGCCCGCTCGACCTGGATGTCGCGCTCGCCCCGGACCCAGGCGGCCGTCCACCGCCAGACCCGGCCCACGTGGCCGACGAGGCGCTCGCAGCTCCAGCCGGGGCAGGTGGGCACGGGCCGGTCGAGCGCGCCGCCGGCCGTGCGCAGCAGCAGGTCGGCGTCGGCGCGCAGGCTGTCGAGGTACCGGGTGCGGTCCACGCCCCGATCTTGACCCCCACGACCCGCCGCCGCACGCCGCACGGCGTCCCGGCGGTCAGCGGCGCAGCAGGGCGAGCAGCTCGTCGTGGATGGCGCCGTTGGTGGCGACGCCGCTGCCCCCGGCGGCGCCCGGGCGGCCGTCGAGGCTCGTGAACCGCCCGCCGGCCTCGGCCAGGATGACCGGCATCGGGGCGACGTCGTAGACCTCGACGGTCGGGTCGACCATGGCGTCGGCCCGGCCCGTGGCCACCATGGCGTAGCCGTAGCCGTCGCCCCAGGTGCGCAGGTGGCAGCCGGCGTGCTTCACGGCCAGCAGCGCCTCGTCGTCCCAGTGCGAGTAGCTGCTGCTCATGAGGTAGGCGCCGTCGAGGGCCGGTGTCGTGCTGACCCGGGCGGGGACGCCGTCGGCCCAGCAGCCCCGGCCCCGGCCGGCGTAGACGGCCTGGCCGAGCGCGGGCAGGACGATGACGCCGACGGCCGGGCCGTGCTCGTCGTCGAGGGCGAGGAGCGTCGAGTAGAGCGGCACGCCGCGGGTGAAGGCCTTCGTGCCGTCGATGGGGTCGACGATCCACCGCCGCCCGGAGGTGCCGTGGTGCTCGGGCTCCTCCTCGCCGAGCACGCCGTCGTCGGGGAAGCGCTCGGCCAGCCGCTCCCGCACGAGCCGCTCGGCGGCCCGGTCGGCGGCGGTCACCGGCGTCCCGTCCGCCTTGCTGTCGACGGCCAGGTCGGCGGCGCGGAACCAGCGCAGGGTCACCTCGCCGGCCTCGCGGGCGATCTCGACGGCGGCGTCCAGCAGCGCCTGGTCGACGGGGGGAGCGGTGGCGGTGTCGGCGGGGGTCACGGCCGCCATGCTGGCAGCCGCCCGTCGCCCGGGGCGAGACGGGCGGGCCGGATCCGGCCGGCCCGACGGGACCGGCGGCGCGACCGCGGTCCCGGCCGGTCAGGAGCGGGGCGCGAGCACGAAGAACAGGCGGGCCTGGCAGCAGGGCCGGCCGTCGACCGTCGCGGTCGCCCGCCCCCAGCCGCCCCGGCCCGACAGCCGCTCGAGCTCCACGGTCAGCACCAGTTCGTCGCCTGGGCGCACCTGGCGCCGCCAGCGCACCTCGTCGACCCCGCCGAAGAGCGGCAGCGAACCGGCGTAGCGGTCGAGCGACAGCACGGCGATGGCGCCGGCCTGGGCGAGGGCCTCGAGCTGGATCACGCCGGGGAGCACGGGGTTGCCGGGGAAGTGCCCGGCCAGGAAGGCCTCCTCGCCGGTGACCCGGTAGCGGGCCACGACGCGCTCGCCGGGCACCAGCTCGTCGACGGCGTCGACGAACCGGAACGGCGGCCGGTGGGGCAGCAGCCCGACCGGGTCGCCGGCGGGCCGGTCGGCGTCGGGCGCCGGCGCCGCCGTCATCCCGCGCCGACCTCCGTGGCCGCCGGGGCGCCGGCGCCGCCGCCCGCCGCGGCGTCGAGCGACGCCCGGGCCTCGGCGGGCGACAGGGCGATCGCGTGGGCACCCCCGTCGACGTGGACGATCTCGCCGGTCGTGGCCGGGAACCAGTCCGACAGCAGCGCGACGCAGGCCCGGGCGACCGGCTCGGGGTCGCGCACGTCCCAGCCGAGGGGCGCCCGCTTGGCCCAGGCGTCCTCCATGGCGTCGAAGTGGGGGATGGAGCGGGCGGCCAGCGTGCGCAGCGGCCCGGCCGCCACGAGGTTGACCCGCACCCGCCGGGGCCCGAGGTCGCGGGCCAGGTAGCGGGTGGTGGCCTCGAGCGCGGCCTTGGCCACGCCCATCCAGTCGTAGGCCGGCCAGGCCTGGGCGGCGTCGAAGTCGAGCGCCACCACCGAGCCGCCCTCGGGCATGAGCGGCAGCAGGGTCTGGGTCAGCGACTTCAGCGAGTAGGCCGACACGTGGAGGGCGGTGGCGACGTCGTCCCAGCCCGCGGCGAGCAGGCCGTCGTCCTGACCGAGGCAGGCCTCGGGCGCGAAGCCGATGGCGTGCAGCGCGCCGTCGACCCGGCCCCAGCGCCGGGTCAGCTCCTCGGCGAGCGCCGCGTGGTGGGCCGGGTCGGTGACGTCCAGCTCGACGACGTCGGGCGGCGCGGGCAGCGTGCGGGCCACCCGCTGGGTCAGCCGCATCCCCCGCCCGAAGGAGGTGAGCACCAGCTCGGCGCCCTGCTCCTGCGCCAGCCGGGCCACGGCCGCCGCGATCGAGTCCTTGGTGAGCACGCCGGTGATCACCAGCTTCTTGCCCTCGAGCAGCATGTCGTCCCTCGCCTCCTAGAGCGGGATGTTCTCGTGGCGCCGGGGCCGCAGCCGCTCGCGCTTGGTGGTGAGCGCGGCGAGCGCGCCGGCGACGGCCCGGCGGGTGTCGGCCGGGTCGATGACCTCGTCGACGTAGCCGCGGTCGAGCGCCGCCTCGGGCGACAGGTGGGTGGCGGCGTACTCGTCCTCCAGCCGGGCCCGCCGCGCGTCGCGCTCGGGGCCCTCGGGCAGGGCGGCGAGCTCGCGCCGGGCCAGGATCTCGACCGCACCCCGGGCGCCCATGACCGCGATCTCGGCGCCGGGCCAGGCGAGGGCGCAGTCGTTGCCCATCGACTTGCAGTCCATGACGATGTAGGCCCCGCCGTACGCCTTGCGCAGCACGACGCACACCCGGGGCACGGTGGCCTCGGCGTAGGCGAAGGCGAGCTTGGCGCCGTGGCGGATCATGCCCCGCCACTCCTGGTCGCGGCCGGGGCGGAAGCCGGGCGTGTCGACCAGCGTGACGAGCGGCAGGTTGAAGGCGTCGCAGAAGCGGACGAAGGCGCCGCCCTTCTGCGAGCTCTCGATGTCGAGGGCGCCCGCCAGCTGGCTCGGCTGGTTGGCGACGATGCCCACCGGCATGCCGGCGATGCGGGCGAGCCCGGTGACGAGGCTGGTGGCGTGGCGGGACCGCAGCTCGA
This sequence comes from Thermoanaerobacterales bacterium, assembly GCA_017577565.1. Lineage (GTDB taxonomy): Bacteria > Actinomycetota > Acidimicrobiia > Acidimicrobiales > VFJN01 > ZC4RG19. The sequence goes on from PKRH01000004.1 coordinate 16,254, forward strand.
GGAACCACCCGTGGTCGACGAGGTCGCCGATGACGGTGCGGACGTCGTAGGACTGCCGCTCGCCGGCGGGGACGGCGGCCGCGGCGACCGGGGTCGGCCGGTCGGGCGGGTCGTCGGGGGCGACCCGGGTCGGCAGCTCGCCCGTGTTGGGCGGGAGCAGGTCGAGCAGGTCGGCGACGACGTCCAGCGCGGCGTCGAGGTCGTCGACGACGACGTCGGCCACGCCGGTGCGGGTGGCGTGCACCCACGAGCCGCCGATCAGCTCGGCGTCCAGCACGGCGGAGCCGGTGATGCGGGCGACGCTGGCCGGCGCGTTGACGAACGCCCGGGCCTCGGCGGTCATGACCACCACGTCGGCCAGCCCGAGCAGGAGCGCCGGGCCGCCCAGGAACGGCCCGGCGACGACGAGCACGATCGGCACCTGGCCCGACGCCGCGGTCAGCTCCCGGGCGACCGCCCCCCAGCCGCACAGCGGGTCGAGCCCGGTCTGCGGGGCGACCCCGGCCTGGCCGAGGACGCCGACGACCGGCACGCCGGCGTCGACCCCGCTGCGCACGGTGCGGGCGATCACCTGGGTGTCGGCGTCGTGGGCCAGCGCCGGGTCGCCGCGGAACCAGGCGACCGGGGTGTCGGACGGCAGCCACGGCGCGACGCCGAGCCCGGCCACGACGCCGCCGGGCCGTCCCCGGCCGATCGGCAGGTGCGGCACGGGGGCGGTCGCGACCGTGGCCATCACAGCGGCTTCAGCACCAGGGCGACGTTGTGGCCGCCGAACGCGAACGACGTCGACACGGCGGGCGCCCGTCCGATCTCGCGGGGCTCGCCCGCCACGACGTCGACCGGCAGGTCGGTGCCCTCGTGGTTGGCGGTCGGGGGCACGACGCCCCGGTCGGCCGCCAGCAGCGCCGCGATGGCCTCGACGGCGCCGGCGGCCCCGATGAGGTGGCCGATGGCGCCCTTGTTCGAGGTGACCGGCACGGCGCCGGGGCCGAACACCTTGGCGACGGCGGCGGCCTCGGCGCTGTCGTTGTGCGGCGTCGACGTGCCGTGCGCGTTGACGTGCCCGATGCTCGAGGCGGGCAGGCCGGCGTCGGCCAGCGCCATCTCGATGGCCGCCGCGGCGCCGGAGCCGTCCTCGACCGGCGCGGTGATGTGGTGGGCGTCGCAGGTCATGCCGTAGCCGGCGACCTCGCCCAGGATCGGCACGCCGCGGGCGACCGCGGCCTCGTAGGGCTCGAGGACGACGAACCCGGCGCCCTCGCCCATGACGAAGCCGTCCCGGTCGCGGTCGAAGGGCCGGGAGGCCCGCTCGGGCTCGGGGTTGCGGCTCAGCGCCCCCATGCGGGCGAACGCCGCGATGGTCACCGGGGTGATGCACGACTCGGTGCCGCCGCACACGACGACGTCGGCCATGCCCTCGCGCACCAGGCGGGCCCCCTCGCCGATGGCGTGGGCCCCGGTGGCGCAGGCGGTGGACACCGAGGTGTTGGGCCCGGTGAAGCCGTGGCGGATGGCGATGAGCGCCGCGGTGGCGTTGGACATCATCATCGGCACGAGGAAGGGCCCGACCTTCGACGGCCCCTTGTGGGCGTAGCCGACGACCTGGTCCTCGAGCGTGCGGATGCCGCCGATGCCGGATCCGGCGACGACGCCGCACCGCAGCGGCTCGACGTCGAAGGGCGCCGCCTCGGTGGCGGCGGCGATGGCGTCGGCGGCCGCGGTGACACCGAGCAGCGCGGCGCGGTCCGTCCGGCGCACCTCCTTGGGGCCGACGTAGGGCACGGGGTCGAAGTCGGGCACCTCGCAGGCGAACCCGACCGAGTGCTCGGACGCGTCGAACAGCGTGATGGGCCGGGCCGTGCTGCGCCCGGAGAGCAGCCCGTCCCAGAGGTCGTCGACCGTCTGGCCGAACGGCGTCTTGACCCCGACGCCGGTGACGACGACGCGCCGCCGCCCCCGGTGGTCGGTCGGCGAACCGGTCCCGCCGGCGGCGCCCGTCATGCCTTGGCGGCCGTGGCCGCCACGATCAGGTCGACGGCGTCCCCGACCGTCTTGACGTCCCCGAGGTCGTCCTCGTCGATGGTGATGTCGAGGGCGTCCTCGAGCTGCATGACGAGCTCGACGAGGTCGAGGCTGTCGGCCTCCAGGTCGTCGGCGAACGAGGCGTCCTCGGTCACCTGGTCGGCCTCGACCGAGAGGACCTCGACCGCGGCCTTGGTCAGGGCCTCGAGCGCAGCTGCACGATCCATGTTCCGTTGTCTCCTTGCTGTTCGGGGACGGGTGGGACGATCTCGGGGTCAGCGGCCCATGCCGAGGCCGCCGTCGACGGGCACGACGGCGCCGGTGACGTAGGAGGCCGCGTCGCTGCACAGGAAGGCGACGACGGCGGCGACCTCGTCGGGCGTGCCGAACCGGCCCATGGGGACGGCGGCGGCCAGGGCCTCGCGGCGCTGCTCGGGCAGCGCGTCGGTCATGGCGGTGGTGATGGGGCCCGGCTCGACGACGTTGACCGTGATGTTGCGGGTGGCGACCTCGCGGGCCAGCGAGCGGCTGAGGCCCACGAGGCCGGCCTTGGCGGCGGCGTAGTTGGCCTGGCCGGCCGACCCCGTCGCGGCGACGATCGACGAGACGTTGACGATGCGGCCGAAGCGGGCCTTGATCATCGGGCGCAGCGCCCGCCGGGTGGTGAGGAACGGGCCGGTGAGGTCGGTGTCGAGCGTGCGGGCCCAGTCCTCGTCCCGCAGCTGGACCGCCAGCTTGTCGCGGTTGACCCCGGCGGCGTTGACGAGGACCTCGACCGGGCCCCAGGCCTCCTCGACGGCGGCGAAGGCCGCGTCGACCGACTCGGGGCCGGTGACGTCGATCGCCACGCTCATGGCGGTCCCGCCGTCGGCGGCGATGGCCTCGCACACCTTGTCGGCCGCGCCGGCCGAGGCGCCGTAGCCGACCGCGACCCGGTGGCCGGCGGCGGCGAGCGCGCGGGCGCACGCCGAGCCGATGCCGCCGGAGGCACCGGTGACCAACGCGACTCGCTCAGACATCGTCGCCTCCCGCAGGTGTGAGGGTGCCCCAGCGCCAGAGCGCGGTGCCGACGGTCAGGCCGGCACCGAACCCGGACATGAGCACGAGATCGCCGGGCGCGACCGTACCGGCGTCGGCGGCCTCGCTGAGGGCGATGGGGATCGAGCTGGCCGAGGTGTTCCCGTAGCGGTCGATGGTCGACAGCGTGCGCGCCGGGTCGAGGCCGGTGCGGGCGAGCACGGCCTCGACGATCCGGGCGTTCGCCTGGTGGGGGACGAAGAGCGCCACGTCCTCCGGCGAGCAGCCGGCCCGGGCGAGGGTGCGCTCGATCGACGCCTCCACGGCCCGCACGGCTCGGCGGAACACCTCCCGGCCGTCCATGCGCAGGTGGTGCTCGCCGGCGGCGACGGTCTCGGCCGACGCCGGCCGGGCGCTGCCGCCCGCCGGCACGACCAGCAGGTCGACGCCGCCGGGGTCGCCGGCCAGGTCGCAGGCCACCAGGCCGGGCGGCCCGGCGACCGTCGGGCCGGCGCCCGTCTCGCCGGGGTCGCCGGTCTCGGCCGGGTCGCCGGCCGCCAGCACGACCGCGCCGGCGCCGTCGCCGAAGAGGACGGCGGTCTGGCGGTCGCCCTTGTCGAGGATGCTGGTGATGACGTCGGCGCCGGCGACCAGCACCGTGCGGGCGACCCCGGCCGTCATCAGCCCGGCCGCGACGGTCAGCCCGTAGACGAAGCCGGCGCAGGCGGCGTTGATGTCGAAGGCGCCGGCGGTCGTGCCCAGCGCGGCCGCCACCTCGGCGGCCGTCGACGGCACCGGGTGGTCCGGCGTCGTCGTGGCGAGCAGCACGGCGTCGAGCTGGTCGGGCCGGGTGCCCGCCCGGTCGAGCGCGGCCCGGCAGGCGGCGACCGCCAGGTGGCCGGTGGACTCGCCGGGGCCGGCCCAGCGGCGCTCGCGGATGCCGGAGCGCTCGACGATCCACTCGTCGGAGGTGTCGAGGTGGCGGGTGAGGTCGTGGTTGGTCACCCGGTGCTCGGGGACGGCGGCGCCCCAGCCGATCACCCGGACGCCCCCGCTCGGCGCCAGGGCGGGGGTGGCGGGGTGGGCGGCGCCCGCGGTGAGGACGCTCACGCGACGACCCGGACCCAGGCGAGCGGCTGGTCGGCCCGGACCCGCTCGCCGGGCATGGCGAGCAGGCCCATGAGGAACCCCGTGTGGGCGCTCGTGACCTCGACCGTCCCGTCGGTCAGCACGATCGAGCCGACGACCTGGCCGGCGTGCACGATCTCGCCCTCGGCGGTGACGACCTCGGGCGGTGCGGCCTGGAACACCCCGGCCGCCGGGGCGGCGATGAGTCGCTCGGGCACGTGCACCTCCTCGGCGCAGACGGTGGTCAGCTCGGCGACGTCGTGCACCGGGGGCGGGCCGCCGGGGTCGCGCCGGTGGTCGCCGCGGTCGATCTCGAGCGCGGTCATCGGGCCGCTCCCGTCGGGGCGAGGGCCTCGGCCAGCGTCTCGACGTCGTCGGGGGTGGCGACGTTGACGACGGTGACGTCGGGGACGGTCCGCTTGGCCAGCCCGGCCAGGACCTTGCCCGGGCCGACCTCGACGAAGGTCGTGGCCCCGAGCCCGGCGAGGGTGCGCTGGGACTCGCGCCAGCGCACGGGCTCGGTCAGGTGGCGGGCCAGGCGCTCGGGCCACCCGGCCGGGTCGGTGTGGGCGGCGGCGTCGGTGTTGGCGACGATCGGGGCGGTGGGCTCGCGGAAGGCGGTCTCGTCGAGCAGCGGCCGCAGGTCGGCGGCGGCGTCGGCGAGCAGCGGCGTGTGGAACGCGTGCCCGACGTCGAGGGGCATGACCCGGCGGACGCCGGCGGCCCGGGCCCGCTCGGCCGCGGCCTCGAGCCCGGCGGGCGTGCCGGCGATCACGACCTGGCCGGGGGCGTTGTCGTTGGCGACCCACACGTCGTCGACCTCGGCGCAGACCGCCGCGGCCACCTCGGGGTCGGCGCCGACGAGGGCGGCCATGCGGCCGGGGCGGGCGTCGGCCGACCGCTGGCTCAGCTCGGCCCGGCGGACGGCGAGCCGGTACCCGTCGGCCGGGTCGACGGCTCCGGCGGCGAGGAGCGCCGTGATCTGGCCGAGCGAGTGGCCGGCGAAGGCGACGGGCACCGGCCGGCCGAGGGCGTCCTCGATCGCCCGCCAGGCGACGAGCGAGGTGAGCAGGACGGCGAGCTGGCTGGCGTAGGTGGTCGACAGCTCGTCGGCGTCGGCGTCGAGCAGCAGCCGGGCCAGCGGGCGGTCGACCGCCGCCTCGGCGTCGGTGACCACGCGCCAAGCGGCGTGGTCGACCCAGGCCGCGCCGGCGCCGGGGACGGCGGCACCCTGGCCGGGAAAGATCGCGGCGAACGACACGTGTGGGATCCTCCAGCGGGTCGCGAAGGGGCGAGAACCGAGGGGATCTGACCCGCCGTGGTCCCGATGGTTACACGGATCCGTGGAAAGCTTCTAGAACTTCGTCGAAGTCGACCGGCCGGCGGGACCGGCCGGTCGGGCCCCGGGGCGCGGCACCGGGCGCGGGAGGGGGACGAGTGGACGAGGTCGTGGCCGTGGTCGAGGGGTCTGGGCACGAGCGCCCGCCGGGGGCGCGCTACACCGCCGAGGAGCTGGCGGCCGAGGTCGGCATCAGCGTGCAGCTGCTGCGGTCGTACCAGTCGAAGGGCCTGCTGCCCCCACCCCGGCACGAGGGCCGCCGGGCCTGGTACGGCGACCACCACCGCGAGCGGCTGCTGCACATCCGCCACCTGAAGGAGCGGGGCTTCACCCTGCGGATGATCGCCGAGGCGCTCGACGAGGGCGCCGAGGCCCCGGTCGCGCTGGTGGAGGAGCGCGAGGTGCTGCGCCTCGACGAGGTGGCCGAGCGCAGCGGCGTGCCGGTCGAGGTGCTGCGGGCCTTCGAGGCCTCGGGGCTGCTGCGGCCCCACCACACCGACGAGGGCGACCGCTACACCGACGCGGACGTCCGCGTCGTCCGCAACGTCCTCGTGCTGCTGGGGGTCGGGCTGTCGCTGGACGACCTCATGCGCATCGCCCGCCGGCCGCTGGAGGCGTCCGAGGCGCTGGCCCGCGACGTCATCGACGCCTGGTCGACGCTGGTCGGCGCCCGCCTGCGCCGGGGGCGTCCGGCCGGGCGCGACCGGGGCGGTCCGGACGAGGACGAGCGGGCCGAGCGGGTCGCGGCCTCCATCCGGGCCCTGGCCGGCATCGTCGGCCAGCTCGTCGCCTACCGCGTCGAGCGGGCGGTCCTCGACGCCGCCCGGGCCGAGCTCGAGCGGGAGGGCACCGAGGCCGAGCGGGCCGCGCTGGCCCGGGCCGTCGGCCCCGTGGACGACGACTGAGCCGGCGGCGTGACCCGCGCCGCGGCCGGCCACCTCGCCCGCCGGGACGGGTGCGTGGGAGCATCTCCCCGGTGACCGAGCTGCGACCGGCGACGAGGACGTTCGACCCGGCCCGGCTCGCGCCCCTGCTGGCGGCCGAGACGCCCACCGTCCCGCTCGACGACCCCTCGGGCTGCACGATCTGGCTGAAGCTCGAGTACCAGCTGCCCAGCGGGTCGACCAAGGACCGGTTCGCGGCCCACGTCCTGGCCCGGGCGGTGGAGGACGGTCGGGTCGGGCCGGGCACGACGGTGGTCGAGGCGTCAAGCGGCTCGACGTCGATCGCCTTCGCCATGGCGTGCGCGGCGCTCGGCGTGCGGTTCGTCGCCGTCCTCCCCGAGGGCGTGTCCGACGAGCGGGTGATGATCATCCGCCGGTTCGGCGGGGAGGTGGCGCTGTCGCCGGGTGACGGCGGCATGCCGGGGGCGATCGCCGAGGCCGAGCGGCTGGCCGCCCGCGAGCCCGACGTCTTCCTGCCCCGGCAGTTCACCAACCCGGCCAACGCCGCCGCCCACGAGGCCCGCACCGGGCCGGAGCTGCTGGCCGCGGTGGGCGCCGCCGGCGCGACCGTCGACGGGTTCGTGGCCGCGGTGGGCACGGCCGGCACGCTCATGGGGGTCGGCCGGGTGGTGCGGGACGCCAACCCGGGCGCCACCGTCGCCCGGGTCGTGGTGGCCGGCGAGACGGTCGACGCCGAGCAGGGCGGGCCGACGTGCCTCGGCATCCCCGGCGTCGTCGACTGCCTGTCGGGGCTGCTCGACGAGGAGGCCCTCGGCGGGCACCCGCCCATCGCCGTCCCCCGGGCCGAGGCGATGGCCGCCGCCCGCGAGCTCGCCGCCCGGGGGTTCCCGGTCGGGCCCTCCAGCGGCCTGAACCTGGCGGGCGCCCGCCGCCTGGCCCGCGCGCTGGGCCCCGGCCACCACGTCGCCACGGTCGCCTGCGACCGGATGGAGCGCTACTTCTCCACCGACCTCTTCGACGACCTGCGCACGCCCTGACCCCCGGCTGCTCGTTGCACGGGCAGTGCACGCTTGGCAGCCTGTGGCGACGTTCACACCGACAGGGGGGCGCAGCATGGACGACGTCGCCGTCGAGGTCGACACGCCGGGCGGGCGGCTGGGCATCAACGGGCGCATCGCCCCGGGCTACGAGGGCGTCCTCGACGCCTTCGCCCGCAACTTCACCGAGCACGGGGAGGTCGGGGCGGCCTTCGCGCTCGTGCACGACGGCCGCACGGTCGTCGACCTGTGGGGCGGCGTGGCCGACGCCGCCACCGGCGCCCCCTACACCGAGGACACGCTGCAGCTGGTCTTCTCGTCCACCAAGGGTGCCACGGCCCTCTGCGCGCACCTGCTCGCCCAGCGGGGCGAGCTCGACCTCGACGCCCCGGTGGCCTCCTACTGGCCCGAGTTCGGCCGCGCGGGCAAGGCCGACATCCCCGTCCGCTGGCTGCTGTGCCACAAGGCCGGCCTGCCGTACGTCGAGGCGCCGCTCGGGCTGGAGGAGCTGCTCGACTGGGAGCGACCGGTCGAGGCCCTGGCCGCCATGGCCCCGGTGTGGGAGCCCGGCACGGCCCACGGCTACCACGCCGTGACCTACGGCTGGCTCGTGGGCGAGGTCGTGCGGCGCGTCACCGGGCGCAGCCTGGGGACGTTCTTCGCCGAGGAGGTCGCCCGGCCGCTCGGGCTGGAGCTCTGGATCGGGCTGCCCGACGACCAGCAGGGCCGGGTGGCGCCGCTGACCAACCGGGGCCTGCGCCCCGCCCGGGAGCGCGACGCCGTCCCGGCGGCCGAGGCGCAGGCCCACGCGCCGGGCATGGGCGCCGAGACGCCCGGCGCCGAGCGGCCCGGCGACCTCGTGGCGACGGTCGAGGCGCTGCTCGGCCCCGACTCGCTGCTGCTCCGGGCGCTCGGCGGGTCGACCGCCCTGCCGCTGGTCGGCGACGGCGTGTTCAACGACCCCCGGGTCCGGGCCGCCGAGCTGCCCGCCGCCAACGGCGTGACCACCGCCCGGAGCCTCGCCCGCATGTACGCGGCGACGATCGGGCCGGTGGAGGGCGCGGACGCCGGACCGCTGCTCACGCCCGAGCAGCTCGCCGTCGCCACCGCCCGCCAGACCGAGGGCAGCGACCGGGTGCTCGTCCTCGAGACGACGTTCGGGCTGGGCTACATGCTCTCGTCGGACTTCTCGCCCTACGGCTCGCCGCGGTCGTTCGGCCACGCCGGCGCCGGTGGGTCGGTCGGCTTCGCCGACCCCGAGAACGGGCTGGGGTTCGGCTACGTGATGAACCGCATGGTCGCCAACCTCTCCGGCGACCCCCGCAGCCGGGGCCTCGTCGCCGCCGTCTACGACGCCATCGGCGTCGAGCCGGCCTTCGCCTGACCGACCGCCCCGCAGTCGCCGGCCACCGACCGAGGACGTTCCCCCGGCCGGCGTCCCGCGCCCGGGGGTGACCCCGATGGCCCGGTCACGGCCCGGCCGTACCGTGAGGGCACACCGGGAGCGCGGTGCGAAGGACCGCCCCGGGGTCGACGAGCGAGTCGCGCGGCGCCCGGCCACGGCGGGGACCGGCGGGGCGCCGTCGGAGGGCGGCGGGCCCTCTCGACCCTGGCGGCGGGGCGGTCACCGGCGGCGCACCGCGCTCCCGGCCGGCGGGCCCCGGGCCCCGGCGCGGGCGAGCGGACCGGGCGCCGATCGCGGCGATCGGGCCGCGGCGCCGTAGCCTGGTCGGTCGCATGGAATCCGTCGCCGACCTCGCCGCGCGCCGGCGCACCTTCGCCATCATCAGCCACCCCGACGCGGGCAAGACCACCCTCACCGAGAAGTTCCTCCTCTACGGCGGGGCCGTGCAGGAGGCCGGTCAGGTCAAGGCCCGCGGCGAGCGGCGGCGCGCCCGGTCGGACTGGATGGAGCTCGAGCAGAAGCGCGGCATCTCGATCACCTCGGCCGTGCTGCAGTTCCCCTACCGGGGCAACGTGCTCAACCTGCTCGACACGCCCGGCCACCGGGACTTCTCCGAGGACACCTACCGGGTCCTGGCGGCGGTCGACGCCGCGGTGATGGTGCTGGACGCGGCCAAGGGCATCGAGTCCCAGACGCTGAAGCTGTTCGAGGTCTGCCGGGCCCGCAACGTGCCGCTCCTCACGTTCATCAACAAGTGGGACCGGCCGGGCCGGGACGCCCTCGAGCTGCTCGACGAGATCGAGAGCCGGCTCGACCTGCAGCCGGTGCCGGTGACCTGGCCGGTCGGCATCGCCGGTGACTTCCGGGGTCTGATCGACCGGCCCCGGGAGCGGTTCGTCCGCTTCGGGCGGACCGCCCACGGCGCCGCCACGGCGACCGAGGAGGTGCTCGACCTGGAGCAGGCGGCCGCCGAGGAGGGCGACGCCTGGAAGGCGGCGATCGACGAGGTGGCGCTGCTCGACGAGGTCGCCGGCGGCGTCGACCTCGACCTGTTCCTCGCCGGCGAGCAGTCGCCGGTGTTCGTCGGCTCGGCGCTGACCAACTTCGGCGTCGGCCTGCTGCTCGACGGGATCGTCGACCTGGCGCCCCCGCCCTCGCCCCGCCTCGACGTCGACGGCGCGGCCCGTAAGCTGGACGACCCCTTCTCGGGCCAGGTCTTCAAGGTCCAGGCCAACATGGACAGGGCGCACCGCGACCGGGTCGCCTTCGTGCGGGTGTGGTCCGGGCGGTTCGAGCGGGGGATGGTCGTCACCCACCAGCCGACGGGCCGGCCGTTCGCCACCAAGTACGCGCACTCGGTCTTCGCCCAGGAGCGCGAGACGCTCGAGGAGGCCTACCCGGGCGACATCGTGGCGCTCGTCAACGCCTCCGACGTGCGGGTGGGCGACACGCTCTACGTCGACACCCCGGTCGAGTACCCGCGCCTGCCCGAGTTCGCCCCCGAGCACTTCGTCACCGCCCGGGCCCGGGACACCGGCCGGTTCAAGCAGTTCCGCCGGGGCATCGCCCAGCTCGACGACGAGGGCGTCGTGCAGGTCCTGCGCGACCCCGACCTCGGCGACCAGGCGCCGGTGCTGGCCGCGGTGGGCCCGATGCAGCTCGAGGTGGCGTCGTGGCGCCTGGAGCACGAGTTCGGCGCCGCCGCCGAGCTGACGCCGACGCCCTACACGATCGCCCGCCGCACCGACGAGGCCTCGGCGCCCGAGCTGGCCCGGATGCCCGGCGTGCGGGTGCTGGCGCGGGCCAGCGGCACGCTGTACGCGCTGTTCGAGAGCCCGTACTGGCTGGCCCGGGTCGAGGACGAGTACCCGGAGCTGACCCTCGAGCGCCTGGTGGCCGAGGGCACGCAGGGCTGAGGCCGGCGGCCGGTCAGTCGGTGCAGGTCGTGCCGTCCTCCGGCACCTCGAGGTCGACCAGGTAGTCGGCGACGATCTCGTCGACGCACGCGACCCCGTTCGCCACCACCGTGTGGCCGTCGCCGTCGTAGGTGAGCAGGACGCCGCTCTCGAGCCGCTCCGCCGTGCGGACCCCGGCCTCGTAGGGGGTGGCGGGGTCGCCGGTCGTCGACACCACGAGGATCGGCGGGGCGCCGGGCGCCGTGACCGGCTCCAGCGGTTCCTCCTCGACCGGCCACAGCGGGCAGCGGACGTAGTCGTTCACGATCGCCTCGCCGAAGTGCGGCGCGCTCTCCGCCGCCTCGGCGGCCGCGTCCAGCAGCTCCTGGGGGTCCTCCGGCCAGTCGAAGTCGATGCAGTTGACGGCGAAGTAGACGTCGAAGCTGGCCACCCCGATGTACTGGTCGGCGAGCGCGACCATGCCGCTGCCGTCGCCGTCGAGCGCGTCGGCGACCGCCTCGGCCAGCTCGGGCCACAGCAGCTCGCTGTAGAGGGGCATGGCCAGGCCGATGGACAGCTCGCCGGGGCCGAGGTCGCGCGGCTCGGCCGGGATCGGCTCCTCCTCGACCATCGCCTCGAGCTCCTCGATGGCGCCGATCGGGTCGTCGGCGATGGGGCACGAGGGGTCGTCGCGGCAGTCGTCGGCGAAGCGCTCCAGCGCGGTCTCGAACCCGGCGGCCTGCTGGGTGGCGATCTCGACGCCGTCGGGGCCGAGCTCCAGCACGCCGTCGAGGACCATGGCCCGCACCCGGTCCGGGTAGAGGTCGGCGAGCACCTGGCCGATGGCGGTGCCGTAGCTGAAGCCGAGGTAGTTCAGCTGCTCGTCGCCCATCGCCTCGCGCACGGCGTCGATGTCACGGGCGACCTCCTCCGTGCCGAGGTACGGCAGCAGCTCGCCGGCGTCGGCCTCGCAGCCGTCGACGTAGTCCTGGCTGACGTCGAGCAGCTCCTCGGCGTCCTCGGGCGAGTCGATCGTGGGGTCGAGCCCGTACAGCTCGGTCATGTCGCCCCCGCAGTCGATCTCGCTGGCGCCGAGGCCCCGGGGGTCGACGCCCACGATGTCGAAGTGCTCGGTCACCTCGCTCGGCAGCGCCCAGGCGAGGCTGACGGCGAAGTCCGCCGCCGTCGCGCCGGGGCCGCCGGGGTTGACGAACAGGGCGCCGATGCGGTCGCCCTCGGCCGGGACGCGGGCGATGCTGATCGTGAGCGTGTCGCCGTCGGGGTTCGCGTAGTCGACGGGGACCTCGAGCTCGGCGCACTCGGCGTCACCGCCGCAGCTCGTCCACTCGAGGGTGCCGCCACCGGAGCCGTCGTCGGGGCCGGCCGCGCCGCCGCCCGCGCCGGCGCCGCCCGCGAGCGGCTCGTCGGCCTCCTGCGCGCACGCGGCGACGATCGTCAGGGTGAGCAGCGTGGCCAGCAGGCGGAGGGGGCGTCGTGACACCGGATCGACGCTAATCGGAGCGGCGACCGGTTCCGGCGCGGGCCGGACCCGACGTCACCCCTCCTGGTCGCGCGCCGCCTGGGCGGCCATCCACTCCCGGGGCGTGATGCCGAGCTCGTGGATCTCGGCGGCGACGTCCCGGCCCACGTAGCGCAGGTGCCAGGGCTCGTAGTCGTAGCAGGTGCGGTCGATGCCGCCCTCCGGGTAGCTGAGGACGAAGCCGAACTCGTGGGCGTGGTCCGCGATCCACCGACCGGTGGGCGTGTCCGCGAAGGCGGTCGTGAGGTCGGCCCCCTGGGGGTCGAGGACGTCGATGGCGGTGCCGAGCTGGTGCTCGCTGTGGCCCGGCCGGGCGGTCCGCCGGTTGGCCTCCTCCTCGCCGACCTGGGCGACCCGCTCGAGGTAGAGCTGGGCCTGGTACGAGAAGCTGCGGTAGCCGGAGACGACGACGAACGGGGCGCCGGCCGCCTCCGCCTCGGCCCGCATGGCGCCGAGGTCCTCGATCATGACCTCCCGGACCTGGTCCTGGCTGTCGAAGCCCGCCTCGGTCACGGGGACGAGGTCCGGCGGGACGAAGTCCTCGGGGAGCCGGTAGCGGGTGTCGACGATCGTCGTGGCCCAGTCGGTCGCCGGGTCGGTGGTCACGGGGTCGTCGCCGAACCGGCAGGGCGGGGCGAGCGCCATCGTGGTCGTCGGCCGGGTGTCGGCGGCCGCCGTCGACGGTGGTGCGAGGTCGGCGACCCGGCCGGCCGGGCTGGCTCGGGACGTCTGGGTGTCGTCCCAGGTGATCCACAGGCCCGTCCCGGCGGCGACGAGCACGATCACCAGTGCCAGTCCGACCATCCACCCCTTCACGACACCGCAACCTAGGCCGCGTCGCGCCGGGATGTTCAGGCCGCCACGGAGCAGGGCGAGCGTGTCACGAACCGTGGACCCACCGGGTCACGCCGGGCGTTCGTCGCGCCGTCAGCCGGCCGGTACGCTGGCACGTCCACGCGACACGGGGACGTAGCTCAGCTGGCTAGAGCACCTGCTTTGCAAGCAGGGGGTCGTGGGTTCGAATCCCATCGTCTCCACCACCGCAGCGCCGCACCGGTGGCGGCCCGTCCAGGTCACCTCAGCCGTGGTCGTGGGCACCGACGTGGGCGTGCGGGTCGGCCGTGATCTGCCGGTGCAGCGCGTGCGCCCAGACCTGCAGGCCGAGCATCGCCTCCACGTAGGCCCGGGCTGCGGCCGTGCCCTCGGACGCGTGGTCCTTCAGGGCCATGGCGTGCCGGTGGCGCCGTTCGACCTCGTCGCGCACGCTGTCGCACAGGAACCCGACGAGCTCGTCGGGCGATCCCGTCTCCAGCGCCCGCTCGGCCTTCGGGATGACCGGTCCGACGTCGAGACCCGCGGGCTTCAGCCCGGTGAACGGGGCGCCCTCACCGGCACGGTGCACGCGCACGACGGTCTCGAAGAACCAGCGATCGGCCACCTCGCGGGCCGCCGGCCCGAGGGCGCGGGCCTTCAGCGCGAGGTCGAACGCGTCACGGACCTCGGCCTCGCCGTCGACGTGGACGTACGGCAGGACCACGTCGACGTCGGCACCTGCGAGCGCCTGCCGCGCCGCGGTCACGACGGGGCCGTCCAGGGAGTCGCAGTGCGGAGGCATCGACGACCACCTCCTCGCTCGGCTCCTCCCATCCTCCCCCCGCTCGGCGCCGCCCTCACGGGTCTCACGTCACATGGCGAGCAGCGGTCGGTCCCATCGGGGACCCGCTCCCGGCTCACGGACCTGCGGCCGGCCCGGTCCCGCGGGTCCGGCGGCGGCCCGCGTGCGATGCGTGGCCCGGGCGGGTCGGGGAAGCTCACGACCATGCGCGAACCACGACCCGCCCGCTGGCGCACGCTGCTCGTCCGCTGTCGCATGCCGCTCGTGGCGGCGAGCGTCGCCCTGCTCGTGGCCGCCGTCGTCACCGACGTGTCGGGCTGGGCGTTCGTCGCCGTGCTCGCCCTGTTCGTCGCGGCGATGGCGCTGTACGCCCGGCTGGCCACGCCGGTCGGGCCGGTCGTCGCCCTGGCGGCGCCCGTCGACGGCCGCTGGCGGGCGCTGAACAGCCCGACCACCCGGGTGCCGAGCCACGGGATCCACGCCTGGGCGCAGACCTACGCCGTCGACCTCGTCCACGACCCCGGCGGCGGCGCCCGCCCGGGCATCGGGGTGCTCCCGGTCGCCCGCCGGCCCGAGGACTTCCCCGGGTTCGGCCGGCCGGTGCGGTCGCCGGTCGACGGCGAGGTCGTGCGGGCGGTCGGCTGGTGGCGCGACCACTGGAGCCGCACCTCCCCGCTGGGCCTCCTGTACCTCGTCCTCGAGAGCGTGCGGGAGCTGGCCGGGCCCTCCGCCATCCTCGGCAACCACCTGGTGGTCCGGGCCGGCGACGGCACCCACGTCGTGCTCGCCCACCTGCGGCGCGGCTCGCTGCGCGTCCGCCGGGGCGACCGGGTGGCGGCGGGCCAGGTCGTGGCCGAGTGCGGCAACTCCGGCAACTCCAGCGAGCCGCACCTGCACCTGCAGGCGATGGACGGGCCGAGCGTCTGGACCGCGGCCGCCCGCCCCGTCACCATCGACGGCCGCCCGCCGCCGGCCAACGGCGAGCTGCTCGACGTGCCGCCGCCGGGCCCGCGCGGGGACGACCACGGTCACCCGACCGGTCCCGGCGGGTGACGCCGCCGGGCGGGGTCAGGCGGCCGCCCGGTCGAGGCGCCGGCGGTAGTCGGCCGCCAGGGCGAGCAGCGCGCCGGCGGCGTCGCCCACGAACGACGGGCCGTGCATGAGCGCCAGCCGGCGGGGCGCCAGCGCGGCCAGCCGCTCGATCGTCGCCGGCGTCGACGGCGTCAGGGAGCTGTAGCCGAACATGTCCTCGGCCTCGATCGCCGGTCCGACCGGGTCCTCGTCGGTCAGCGCCGGCCCGTCGCCGCACGCGGTGAACAGGTCGCCGCACAGCAGCGTGCCGGTGGTCTCCTCGTAGAGGAGCCCGGCGTCCCACCCGTGGGGCACGTGGGGTGTCTCCAGCCGCCGGACCCGCAGCGTGCCGAGCTCGAGCACCTCGCCGTCCGCCAGGGGGCGGGGCGGCCGATCGGCCATCTCCGCCACCGACACCACGCAGCCGAGCGCGCCGTGGGCCACCTCGGCCCGCGGGGCGGCCTCGAGCAGGAGGTTCATGGCCCCGCACTCGTCGGACTCCACGTGGCCGAAGGTGATCCACCGGAGCCGCTCGATCCCCACGATGCGGTCGATCGCGTCCCGCACCGACGGGAAGAGCGAGCGGTGGCCGGTGTGGAAGAGCAGCGGCTCCTCGTCCGCCAGCAGGAACTGGTTGAACGTGAAGCCGGTCGGGCTGACGTCCGGGGCGAACGTCGACAGCCGGTGGATGCCGGGGGCGATCTCCTCGACCCGTGTCGGCCCGTCCGGTTCCGGGGTCGTCGCCTGCGTCATGTCGGTCTCCTTCCGCCCGGTCCTGCCGACCGCCTGCTCGACGCCGCGGCCCCGGTGGCGCCACCATCGTGTCGACGAGATCGATGCCGCGGCGTCGACGATACGCCCGGCGATCCCTGCGGTCGACGGGCCCTCGGCTCCGTGCCGGGGCGGGCACGGACCGTCCCGCGGCGCCGATCGACGACGGGAGGGGGCGTTCCGGGGCGACGTCCGCCGGCGGCCGTGACCGACGTGATCCGGGCCGTTCGACGTCCAGCGTGACGAGATCGCGTCGAGCGGACCGGCCTGACGCCGGTCAGCGGGCGGCGAGCGCGGCGTAGACGGCGTCGATCAGCGCCCGGTTGCGGGTGCTCTGCCACCGGGGGACGACGTGGTTCATCACGTAGCCGAACGCCAGCCCGGCGTCGGGGTCGGCGAAGCCCAGCGCCCCACCGGTGCCGAAGTGCCCGAAGCTGCGGGGGTTGGGGCCCAGCGGGCGGCGGGGCGTCGTCGGCGTGAACCCGAGCCCGAAGGTCACCTCCTCGCCGAGGATCGGGCAGTGCCCGACGGCCTGTGGCCGGGTGGCGTGCGCCAGCAGGGTGGGCGACAGCAGCCGGCCGGGCTCCAGCAGCGCCGCGTACATGCGGGCGACCCCCGCGGCCGTGGCGTGCCCCGCGGTGGACCCCAGCGGCAGCGAGCGCCACGCCGGCGTGTTGACCAGGCCCACCGAGGAGTAGCCGGGCGGGTTGAAGTGGGCGAGGGCGTTGAGGAGTTGCTCGCCCTCCAGCCCGTCGACGGTCGCCGGGTCGGGGGCGGGCCGGTCGTGCGCCCACACGACCTCCGCGCAGCGGTGGTGCTCGTCCTCGGGCACGCCGAACCACACGTCGGCGCCGAGCGGTTCGGCGACCGCCCGCAGCCGCTCGCCGGGCATCTGCCCGCTCGCGCGCCTGACGATCTCGCCGACGAGGTGGCCGAAGGTGTTCGTGTGGTAGGCGATCCGCTCGCCGGGCGGGAACCACGCCTCGGTGGCCGCCAGGGCGGCGGTCATGCGGTCCCAGTGGAACAGGTCCTCGTCGGTGAGCCGCTGGCGGATCGCCGGCACGCCGGCCCGGTGGGTGAGCGCGTGGGCGACGGTGGCGGTGGCCTTGCCGCCCTCGGCGAACTCAGGCCACAGCTCGGCGACGGGCTGGTCGAGCCCGAGCTCCCCGGTGTCGACGAGCTGCAGCGCCAGCAGGGCGAGGAGCGCCTTGCCCACGGAGTAGACGTTCACGAGCGTGTCGGGCCGCCAGGGCTCGGTGCGGGCCGCGTCCCGCCAGCCGCCCACGAGGTCGACGACGACCTCGCCCCGCACGACGACGTGGACGCCGGCGCCGACCTCGCCCCGCTCGGCGAAGTTGGCGGCGAAGGCGTCCCGGACCGGCTCGAAGCCGGGCGCGACCCACCCCTCGATCGGCGTGGACACGGGGCGTCGCCCGGCCGTCACTCGTCGACGAGCTCGCCCCGGTTGTAGGCGTCGTAGGCGGCGAGGTCGAGGAAGCCGTGGCCCGAGTAGTTGAAGAGGATCACCCGCTCCTCGCCCGCCTCCTTGGCGGCGAGCGCCTCGTCGACGGCGGCCCGGATGGCGTGGGCGGTCTCGGGCGCCGGCACCTTGCCCTGGGTGCGGGCGAAGAGCACGGCGGCCTCGAACACCTTCGTCTGCGGCGCGGCGACGGCCTCCATCCGCCCGCTGCGGACCAGCGCCGAGACGATCGGGCTGTCGCCGTGGTAGCGGAGCCCGCCGGCGTGGATGGAGGGCGGCATGAAGTCGTGGCCGAGCGTGTACATGGGCAGCAGCGGCGTCAGCCCGGCGGTGTCGCCGTAGTCGTAGTCGAACCGGCCGGTGGTCAGCGTGGCGCACGACGTCGGCTCGACGGCCAGCAGGCGGACGCCCTCGTCCTCGAGGAAGGGCAGGGCGATGCCGCCGAGGTTCGAGCCGCCGCCGCACGAGCCGATCACGACGTCGGGCCGCTCCTCGCCGGCCAGCGCGAGCTGCTCGCGGGCCTCGAGCCCGATGACCGTCTGGTGCAGCAGGACGTGGTTGAGCACCGAGCCGAGCGAGTAGTGGGTGTCGTCGCGCCCGGCGGCGTCGGCCACGGCGTCGCTGATGGCCAGGCCGAGCGACCCGGGGCTGTCGGGGTCGTCGACCGGGGAGGGCACGCACTCGGCGCCCCAGGTCTCCATGAGCACGCGGCGGTAGGGCTTCGACTCGTACGAGGTGCGGACCATGTACACCTTGCACTCGAGCCCGTACTGGGCGGCCGCGAAGGCGAGCGACGCCCCCCACTGGCCGGCGCCGGTCTCGGTGGTCAGCCGGGCGGTGCCCTCGGCCTTGTTGTAGAAGGCCTGCGCGACGGCGGTGTTCGGCTTGTGCGAGCCCGCCGGGCTGACCGACTCGTCCTTGAAGTAGATGCGGGCGGGCGTGCCCAGCTCCCGCTCCAGCCGCTCGGCGCGCACGAGCGGCGTCGGCCGCCACAGGCGCAGGATGTCGAGCACCTCGCCGGGCACGTCGACCCACGGCGCGGTGCTGACCTCCTGCTCGATCAGCGCCATCGGGAACAGCGGCGCCAGGTCGTCGGGGCCGACCGGCTCCCGGGTGGCGGGGTGCAGCGGCGGCTGCAGCGGCTCGGGCAGCCGGGGCAGCGCGTTGAACCACGCGGTGGGGATCCCGTCGGACGGCAGGTCGAAGCGCATCGCTGCATCGTAGGGGCGCTGACCTGGGCGGACGCCAACCCGGGGGCCGGTGCGGGCCCCGGGCCTCAGCCCCTCGGGCAGCCGACGTGCTCCCAGCTCGACCAGTCCCACTGGACGCTGACCTCGCCGGTGGAGGGCCGGGTGGCCGAGGCGACCGACGCGTACGCCTCGAACGTCGCCGAGCCCCCGGGGGCCACCGTCAGGACGTCGGTGATGCCGTAGGCGACCTCGCTGCCGTCGCCGACGACGGTGACGTCGACACCCCACACGTCGATGTCGGCGCTGGCTCCGTTGGTCACCTGCCCCCGTACCGTCACGTCCCACCACTCGGGCAGGAGCTCCGGGTCCCACCGGGTCGCGACGACCTCGGTCACGGTCGCGCTCGGTGCGCCGGTGGGGCAGGGCACGGGCGCCGCCGGCGGTGGCTCCGGCAGCTCGGGCTCCGGCGGCGGTGGCAGCTCGGGCCAGGCGTGCTCGTCCCACTCCGGCAGCTCCCAGTCGGGGACCTCCCAGTCGGGGACCTCCCACCCCGGCGGCGGCACCACGGCCTCGGCCCACCAGCAGTCGGGCTCGACGGTCGTCGTCGAGCGTCGGAGGTCGTCGACGACGTCGCGCACGGCGTGCGGTGTGAAGACGAGCGGCACCCACCGGAAGCCCTCGGCCTCCTCGTCCATCTGGGTCACGATGCCGACGACGCGGCCGTGCTGGTCGAGCGCCGGGCCCCCGCTGTTGCCGACGTCGAGGGCGGCGTCGGTCCGGATGGCGACCCGCTCCCCGCCCTCGGTCCGGAAGCTGACGACGGTGCCGGGGGTGGCGGCGAAGTCGCCGGGCGTCGGGTAGCCGAGCCCGATGATGTGGTCGCCGTGGGCCAACGCGTCGACGTCGCTCCAGGCCAGCACCGGGGCCAGCGTCCGGTCGACGGCGATCACGGCCACGTCGGGGTCGCGGGTCATGCCGACGACCCGGCCCTCGGCCACCTCGCCGTCGCGGGACACGAGCCGGGGGTGGGGGTCGACGCCGACCACGTGGGCGTTGGTGACCAGGTGGTGCTCGTCGATCGCGAAGGCCGACCCGGTGCCGGTGACGCCGCAGCCCTCGACCTCGACGCGCCACACCGCGTCGCCGAACCGCTCGACCAGCTCGGCGTCGGTGAGCGGCCCGTCGGCGCCGGCCGCGGTCGTGGGGGTGCGCGCGGGTGCGGCGAGCCGCTCGCGGTCCTCGTCCCGGTCCGACACCAGGGCCACGGCCAGGCCGCCGGACAGGCCGAGCAGCGCGATGGCGATGCCGGCGAGCACGGCCACGATCGAGTGCCGGGACCCACGCGGCCCCGGTGCCGGTGGCGGGGGCGGCGGCCCGGGCGGCAGCGATGGGTCGGGTGCGGCCAGCGACGCGGTCGGAGGCGGCGTGCCGCCGGACGGCACCGCCGCGCCGGAGCCCTCTCCTGCCCGCCCGTCCTGTCCCACGCCCGGAACGGTACGCGGTCGCCGTGACGCGGTGTCGTGCGGCGACGGCGATCCGCCAGCTTGTTCGATGCATACTGAGTATGCATACTGAGTGACCATGGCAGTGCGCGAGGGCCTGATGGCCCTGCTGGTGGACGAGCCGCGGCACGGCTACCAGCTCAAGACCGCCTTCGAGGCGGCGACCGGCGGGGTGTGGCGGCTCAACGTCGGCCAGGTGTACTCGACGCTCGACCGCCTGCACCGCGACGGCCTCGTCGCCGTCGACGACACCGGCGAGCAGAAGCGCTACGCGCTCACCGACAGCGGGCGGGACGCGCTGGGGGCGTGGTGGCGGGCGACGCCGGCCGACGACCCGCCGCCGCGGGACGAGCTCCAGCTCAAGGTCCTGCTCGCCGTCGAGCAGGGGCCGGAGCACGCGCTCGACGTCATCACCCGCCAGCGCACCGCCCTCACCCGGGCGCTGCAGCGGCACCGGCGGGCCCAGCGGGAGGCGGCCGGCGACGCGTCGCTCTCGGCGCAGCTCGTCACGGACGCCCTCGTGGTCCGGGCCGAGGCCGACCTGCGGTGGCTCGACCTGTGCGAGTCGCGGATCCTGCGCGCCCGGCAGGGGCGCGCCCCGAGCAACGGAGGCTCCCCATGACCGACCCCTGCGCCACCCGGGACCGGACCCGGTCGCCGGCCCTCGAGATGGTCGCCGTCACGAAGGTCTACGGCCGCGGCCCCACCGAGGTCCGGGCGCTGACCGACGTGTCGCTGACCGTCGGCCGCGGCGAGCTGGTGGCGGTCATGGGCCCCTCGGGCTGCGGCAAGTCGACCCTGCTGCACCTCGCCGGCGGGCTGGAGGACCCGACGGCGGGTGCGATCCGGGTGGACGGGCTCGACGTGCCGGCCATGACCGCGGCCGAGCGGGCCTCGCTGCGTCGCACCGAGGTCGGCTACGTGTTCCAGCGCCTCAACCTCGTGCCCTCGCTGACCGCGCTCGAGAACGTCATGCTGCCGCTCGAGCTGGAGGGCGTCGGCCGGCGGGAGAGCCGCGACCGGGCCCGCGAGGCGCTCGCCGCCGTCGGCCTCACCGAGCAGCTCGACCGCTACCCCGACGACTTCTCCGGTGGCCAGCAGCAGCGCATCGCGGTGGCCCGGGCCCTGGTCGGCGAGCGCCGCCTGATCCTCGCCGACGAGCCGACCGGCGCCCTGGACACCCTCACCGGCGACCAGGTCGTCGAGCTGCTCGCCGAGCTCCCCGCGCGGCGGGGCACCGCCGTCGTCCTCGTGACCCACGAGCCCCGCTACGCCTCGTGGGCCGACCGGGTCGTGTTCCTGCGCGACGGGCGCGTCGTCGACGAGGCCGACGCCGGCGCGCCGCCCGTGGGCACGGCCGTGGGGTCGGCGCCGTGAGCGGGCTCGCCCTCGCCTTCCGCCTCGCCCGGCGGGAGGTGCGGCGCCGCCCCGGGCGGACGCTGCTCGTCACCCTGCTCGTCGCCCTGCCCGTCGCCGGGATGGTCGTCGCCCTGGTCCTGTTCGAGACCGACCGCCGCACGCCGGCCGAGCGGTGGCGGCTCGACCACGGCGCCGCCGACGCCGTGCTCCCGAGCGTCGAGGGGGGCGCGGCGAGCGTGGCGGAGGAGCTGCCGGACGGCGCGCGGGTCGTCCTCCACCGGTGGGGCTGGGCCCACCTGCGCACGGCCGGCGGTGAGGCGGTGGACCTCGTCGTGTGGGAGCTCGACGCGGCCGACCCGTTGACCGACGGGATGGTCGACCTCGTGGCCGGCCGGTTCCCCGCCGCCCCCCACGAGGTCGCCGTGTCCCCGGCCCTGGCCGCCGAGCTCGACCTCGGCGTGGGCGACCGCCTCGAGGTCCGCCGGCCCGCCGAGGTCGACCTCGCCGTGGTCGGCCTCGTCGAGGACCCGCAGGCCCTGGCCCGGCCGCTCGCCGTCACGCCCCCCGGCGGCGACCTCGCCGCCACCCACCGGCGCCCGACCGCCTGGACCGGGCTCGTCGACCTGCCCGACGGCGCGCCGGCCGGCGCGACCGGCCTGCTGCTGCGCCGCGACGTCACCGACCAGCCGGCGGCAGGCGGCCCCGCGGTGCCGTGGCCCTACGTGCTCGGCGGCGTGGCCCTCACCGTCGCCGGGATCGTCGTCTCGGCGGCGTTCGCGGCCGGCGCCCGCCGCCAGCTCGTCACCCTCGGCCAGCTCTCGGCCAACGGGGCCCCCGAGCGGCTCCTGCGCACGACCCTCGTGCTCCAGGGCACGGTCACCGGCCTCGTCGGGGCGCTGGCCGGCGTCGCCCTGGGCGCGGCCGTGCTGGCCACGAGCCGCGACCGCATCGAGCACCTGCTCGGCCGCCGCCTCGGCCCCTACGACGTCGACCCGCTGCAGGTCGCCGTCGCGGCCGGCGTCGGGGTCGTGGCGGCCAGCCTGGCGGCTCTCGTCCCGGCCCGGAGCGTGGCCCGCGTCCCCACGCTGGCGGCGCTGGCCGGGCGGCGACCGCTGCCGCCGGTCCGCCGCCGCGTCATGGCCGCGGGCGCCGGCGCGGTGGCCGTCGGCCTGGCCCTGCTCGGGATCGCGGTCGCCGGCAACAGCGCCACCGCCCGGGCGGGCTCGGGCTCGACCGAGCTGTGGGCGCTCGTCGGCGTGGTCGGCGGCGTCCTCCAGCTCCTCGGGGCCTGCGCCCTCAGCCCGGCGCTCGTCGCCCGCCTCGAACCGCTGGCCGGCCGCGCCCGGGGGACCTGGCGCCTGGCCGCCCGCGGGTTGGCGCGGGAGCGGGTGCGCACCGGCGCGGTCGTCAGCGCGGTGGCCGCGGCGCTGGGCCTGGCCGTCACCGTCTCGGCGCTCGTCGCCGGCGGCGAGGCGAGCCGGGCCCGCTTCCCCGACCTGTCGGATCGGGTCGTGCTCGCCGGTGTCCGCGACCTGGCGGGCGACGCCGGGTCCGCCGACGCGCACCGGCCGCCGGACGACGACGTCGCCGCGGCGCTCGCCGGCCTGCTGCCGGGGGCCGAGGCGCTCACCCTGCACGCCGCCGGCGAGCCGGGCGACTGGCCGGGCGGCCGGGTGCCGCTGATCGCCGACGACGCGACGGTGGCGGCGCTCGACCTCGGTGACGCCGTGACCTCGGCGCTCGACGAGCACGGGCTCGTGGCCCTGCGGCCGCTGGCCGGCGAGCCGTCGGTCGTGCTGCCCGACGGCTCGGAGCGCCCCCTCGTCGTCGCCGACGCGGCGCACTCGGCCGGCCCGCACTGGCCGGTCCTCGTCAGCCCCGAGCTCGCCGGCGACCTGGGCCTCGAGCCGGTGCCCGCGGCGCTCGCGCTCGTGGCCGGCACGGCCCTGACCGACGACCAGGTCGACGACGTCCGGGCGCTGGCCGAGGACTGGCAGTTCGAGCACGCCATGTCGCCGGCGTGGCTGGACGTCTGGGTGCACGAGGCGCCGACCGGCCCGACGCCCGCGCAGATCGAGGTGCTCCTCTCCACCGTCGCCCTGGTCGTGGCCGGCCTCGTCGTCGCCGCCGGCCTCGCCCTGGCGGCCGCCGACGCCCGCGACGAGCGCGACGTCCTCACCGTCGTGGGCGCCGGGCCCGGCGCGCTGGCCCGGGCGGCCGGGGCCCGGGCCTGGCTGCTCGCCGGCCTGGGCGCGGTGATGGCCGTGCCGTTCGGGCTGCTGCCGGTCGCCGTGTACGTGGCGGTGCACGACGGGACGATGGAGCTGGTCGTGCCCTGGCGCACCGTCGGGCTCGTGGCCGTGGCGCTGCCGGTCGCGCTGGCGGCGGCCGCCGCCGCCACGAGCGCGGCCGTCCAACGGCTGCGCCCCGTCCGGGTCTCGACCGCGGTGTTCGACTGAGCGCCGCCGGGCCGCCGGGCCGTCAGGCGATCGGCGCGCCCTCCTGCACGCCCTCGGGCAGCTCCAGCAGCCGCACCGTGCCGTCCGGGTCGAGCGCGCCGAGCACGAGGAACTCGCTCGTGAACCCGGCGATGCGCTTGGGGCCGAGGTTGACGGCCCCGACGACCATGCGCCCGACCAGCTCCTCGGCCGAGTAGTTGGTGACCTGCGCGCTGGTGCGCAGGGTGCCGACGACGGGGCCGAAGTCGACGGTCAGCTTCCAGGCCGGCTTGCGGGCCTCGGGGAAGGGCTCGACGGCGGTCACCCGGCCGGCGCGCAGGTCGAGGGCGAAGAAGTGGTCGGCGCCGACGTCCGGCTTGCGCTCCAGGCGCTCGGGCGCGTACGGCAGGCGTTCGGGGTCGATCTCGTGCTGGGCCACGGCCGACCATCCTGCCCGAGGCGCCGGCCGGGGCGCGCGCCGGGGCCCACCGGGCCGTTCGCGGCCGCCTGGCGGCGCTTCGCGGCGTGCCAAGATTCCCGTCCCCCATGGCACGGAAGATCCGTCTCCGACCCTGGCAGAAGCGCGCGCTCGACCGGCTCGAGGCCACCGACCCGCCCGACTTCCTGGCCGTCGCGACCCCCGGTGCCGGCAAGACGACCTTCGCGCTCTGCGCCGCCGTGCGGGACCTGGCCCGGAACCCGGGCCGCCGCCTCGTCGTCGTGGCGCCGACCTCGCACCTCAAGGTCCAGTGGGCGGACGCCGCCGCCCGCTTCGGCCTCCACCTCGAGCCCCGCTGGTCGCCGAGCGGGGGCCGCCTGCCGGCGGACGTGCACGGCATCGTCACCACCTACCAGCAGGTGGCGTCCAACCCCGACGCGCTCCGGCCGCTGGCCGCCCGGTCGATGGTCGTCCTCGACGAGATCCACCACGCGGGCGACGAGCGGGCGTGGGGCGAGTCGGTGCGGCGGGCCTTCGAGGTGGCGCCCCGGCGCCTGGCCCTGTCGGGCACGCCCTTCCGGTCGGACACGCTCGCCATCCCGTTCGTCCGCTACGTCGGGGACGAGGCCGTGCCCGACTTCGAGTACGGCTACGCCGACGCGCTCGCCGACGGCCGGATCGTGCGGCCCGTCTACTTCCCCCGCATCAACGGGTTCATGGAGTGGATCGCCCCCGACGGCAGCGCCCAGGCCGCCGCCTTCGACGACCCGCTCGACCGGGCCCGGGCCGCGCAGCGGCTGCGCACGGCGCTGAGCCTCGAGGGCGACTGGCTGCCGACGGTGCTGGTGCAGGCGAACGAGCGGCTGCAGGCGCTGCGCCGCACCCACCCCGAGGCGGGCGGCCTGGTGATCGCCGCCGACCAGGACCACGCGCACGGCATCGCCGAGCTGCTGCGGGTCCGCTGCGGCGTCCGGGCGACCGTCGCGGTGTCGGACGACCCGCTGTCCTCCAGCCGCATCGCCCGCTTCGCCGCCTCGACCGATCCGTGGATCGTGGCGGTCCGCATGGTGTCGGAGGGCGTCGACATCCCCCGCCTGCGCGTGGGCGTCTACGCCACGACGACGACGACCGAGCTCTTCTTCCGCCAGGCGGTCGGCCGCCTCGTGCGCTGGACCCCGGGCGTCCCCCGCCAGAAGGCCTACCTGTTCATCCCCGACGACGTCCGGCTGCGCACCTACGCCACGCAGATCGCGGACGCCCGCCGGCACAGCCTGCGCCGGCACGAGCGCGACGGCGAGGAGCCGGCGGACGAGGCCGCGCTCGACGAGCTGCGCCACGAGGACGACCGGGCCGAGCAGCTCTCGATGTTCACCGCGCTGTCGGCGGTGGTGACGGGCGAGGACACCTCGTCGGTGTTCGAGGCCGACGACGCCACCCTCGACCGGCTCGACCGCCTGGACGCGGCCGAGGCGGAGGGCGACGGCGACGCCGCCCTCGAGCTCGACCTGCCGCCCCTGCCCGGCACGGCCGGCCGCACGACGGCCGGCGCCGGCGCCGACGGGCGCGACCCGCGGCGCGAGCGGGAGGAGCTGCGCGAGCGCAACGCCCGGCTCGTGCGGGACATCGTCTGGGCGACCGGCCTCGCCCACGCGCAGGTCAACGGGCGCCTCAACCGCCTCGTCGGCGTCCGGCGGGTCGACGAGGCGACGGTCGAGCAGCTGCGGCGCCGCGCCCAGCAGGCCGAGCGCTGGCTCGCCAGCGTCTGACCGCGGCGGGCCCGCCGGAGGGCGCGAAAACCCAGCGTTCTCGGGGCCGATCGCGCCCCCAGAGCTCGTGACGATCGGCGCGCGTCCGACCACGGGAGCACCGTCCGTCACGGTCCGCCGGGCGAAAAGCCAGGATTTTCAAGGGCTTCGCGCGCACAGGGTGGTGACACCGGACGGGGAAACTCGTAAGAATACCGGGAGCATCCACGAGACAGCGGGTCGCGTTGAGGAAACTGAGCACGATCCCGTGCCGAGGAGGAAGCCCGTGAACCGACGAGACCTCGTCCAGGCCGTGGCCAACCAGACCGGCGTCGCCCGCAAGGAGGTCGACGCCGTCCTCAAGGGTTTCACCGACGTCGTGACCGCTGTCGTCGCCAAGGGCGAGCCGGTCTCGATCTCCGGCTTCGCCAAGTTCGCCAAGGTCGACCGGCCCGCCCGCATGGGTCGCAACCCCCAGACGCAGGAGCCGGTGCGGATCAAGGCCACCAAGCGGCCGCGCATCACGCCGCTCAAGGCCTTCAAGGACGCGGTGGCGAAGACGAGCCTCGCCCCGAAGCTCGCCCGTGGGGTGTGGCCGCCGGCCCCGGCGTCCACGTCGACCGCCAAGTCGACGGCCAAGAAGGCGACCAAGGCGTCGTCGAGCCGGACGTCCAAGAAGGCCGCCTCGAAGAAGGCGACCTCGAAGGGCCCCGCCGCCAAGCGCCCGGCGACCAAGAAGGCCTCGACCGCCCGCAAGACGGCGAAGAAGTCGACGGCCAAGCGCTGACCGGCCGCTGACGGACCGCCGCGGGCGGGCGGCCCGGAGAAATCCGGGCCCGCGCCTAAACACCACGTGCGGCCGCGGCGTTCTTGGGGCAGTGTTGGCAGCAACCGTGGCCCGGGAGCGTCCCACCTCCGCTGCGCCGATCGCGGTCGGCGCCCCCACCTCGCTGTCGTTCGAGGCGTTCTACCTCGCGAACGAGCGGCGCCTCTTCCGCGCGCTGGTCGTGCTCACCGGCAGCCGGCAGGAGGCGGAGGACCTCGCCCAGCTGGCCTTCTGCCGGGTGTGGGAGCGCTGGGGCCACGTGGCGCTGCTCGACGACCCGTCGGGCTACCTGTTCCGCACCGCCTTCAACGCCCATCGCAGCGCGGCGCGCCGGGCCGTGCGGGCCGCCCGCCGGCTCGTCGAGGTCGTGGCGCACGTCGCCACCGCCTCGGCGCCCGAGCCGGCCGACGTGGCCGCCGACCGCGACCACGTCGACCGGGTGCTGGCCCAGCTCAGCCCCCGCCAGCGGGAGGCCGTCGTGCTCACCCAGCTGCTCGACTGCAGCGCGGAGGACGCGGCCCGCATCATGCGCATCCGCCCGGCCACGGTGCGGGTGCTCGTGAGCCAGGCCCGCGCCGTGCTCGTCCGGGACGGGGTGGACGCGGAGCGCGAGCGTGAGCGATGACCCCGACCTCCGGTCCCGGCTCGAACGCATCGCATCAGCCGCCGGCGATCCGCCCGAGGACGGCCTCGAGCGGGTCGCCGACCGCCGGCACCGCCGGCTGCGCCGCCGCCGTGGAGCTGTCGCTGCGGCGGCGGCGCTGGCGGTGCTGGCCGCCGGGGCGGCGCTGATCTCGGAGGACACGGCCGGCGACCGCGCGTCGGTCACCGCCTCCGAGTCGGCGCCGCCCCGTGGGCGGACGGTCGAGGTGCCGCGCACCGTCGAGGTCCACTGCACGCCGATGGGCATCGACGTCCCGGTCGCCTCGGTGCAGTCGCGCGTCGACGGGCTCCACATCCGGGTCCACAACACGCAGGCGATCCCGACGACGCTCGTGGTCGAGTCCGACCGGTGGTCGTCCGGCGAGATCGTGCTCGACCCCGGCGTCCACGCCGTCCGCCAGCCGGTCCCGCCGGGCCAGCTCACGATCGGGTGCTCGATCGACGGCGTCATGCAGCGCCGGCGGGTCGACCTCGTCGACCCCGGCGGCCACTACACCGAGCCGGCGCTGGACTGCGAGGAGGACGACGCCGTCGTGCTGCGCGACCTGCCGGTGGCGCCGGTGACGCAGGACATCGTCGTCGCCGCCCGCGCCGCCCTGGACGACCACCTCGCCGGTGGGAGCGGGGACGTCCTCGTCACCGCCGTGCGGGGGTACCGGGCCCAGCGGCTGGGCGACGCCACCGCGGACCCGGTCGTGCAGGTGAGCCGGGACGGCGGCGTCGTCGCGTTCGTGCACGTGCGGGGCGAGGACGGCGCGCCCCACCCGCCGTGGACGACGGTGTCGGAGGCCGAGGTGTGCCGCTCGGCGCTGCGCGACCCGACCGCCGTGGGCGGGGTCGGCGACACCGGCGGCGACCCGCGCACCGGCACGACGGGCGCCGGTGACGCCGACCCGGCCGGGGCGGGCGCCGGCCCTCAGGCGTAGAGCGCCTCGATCTGCTCGGCGTACTTGGCCAGGATGGTGCGCCGCTTGAGCTTCGAGGTCGGCGTCAGCTCGTCGCTGTCGGGCAGCCACTCGTCGGGCAGCACGGCGATCTTCCGCACCCGCTCGGCGGTGGCGAACCGGGTCATCACCTCGTCGACCGCCTTCTGCAGCTCGGCCTGCGCCCGGGGGTCGGTGGCGAGCTCGGCGAGCGAGCCGGCCTCGATGCCCCGCTCGGCGAACCAGCCCGGCGCCATCTCCGGGTCGAGCACGACGAGGGCGGCGACGAACGGCTTGCGGTCGCCGACGGCGCACGCCTGCCCGATGGCGGGGATGGTCTTCATCGCCGCCTCGAGGTTGGCGGGGCTGACGTTCTTGCCCCCGGCGGTGATGATCAGCTCCTTCTTGCGGTCGATGATGCGCAGGTAGCCGTCCTCGTCGATGACGCCGACGTCGCCCGAGTGGAACGTGCCGTCGGGCTCGAGCGCCTCGGCCGTCTTGTCGGGGTCGTCGAGGTAGCCGGCGAAGACGTTGCCGCCCCGGCACAGCACCTCGCCGTCGTCGGCCAGGAACACCTCGACGCCGGGGAAGGCCCGGCCGACGGTGCCGACGCGCACCTCGTAGGGGTCCCACGTCATGGGCCCGGTGGTCTCGGACAGGCCGTAGACCTCCGACATGGGCACGCCGATGGCCCGGAACCAGCGGATGAGCTCGGCCGGGATGGGCGCGGCGCCGGTCACGGCGAAGCGCAGCTGGTCGAAGCCGAGCATCTCGCGGACCGGGCGGAACGCGACCTCGTCGAGGAAGGCCCAGGTGGACTCGTCCTCCTCGGTGGCGGTGCCCGCCGTGCGCCGCTCGACGATCGGCTCGGCCGCGGCGACGGCGTCGTCGAACCGCTTCTTCCTCTCGGGGTCGGCGGCCAGCGCCGCCTGCACGCCGGCGTGGAACTTCTCCCACACCCGGGGGACGCCGAAGAGCGTCTGGGGGCGCACCTCGCGGCAGAAGGCGGCGAGCTGGCCGGGGTCGGGGCAGCAGGTGACCTGGAAGCCGCCGATCGCCGCCATGTAGTGGCTGACCATCCGCTCGGCGACGTGCGCCATCGGCAGGTACGAGATGGTGCGGAAGCCGGCCGGGTCGATGCCGACGAGGTGGAAGTAGCCCTGCACCGTCCACACCACGTTGCGGTGGGTGAGCATGACGCCCTTCGGCGGGCCGGTCGTGCCCGAGGTATAGATGACCGTGGCCAGCGACTCGGGGGTCAGCGCCGCCGCCGAGTCCCGCAGGTCGATCGGCTGCTGCCCGTCGGTCAGCACGTCGCCGGCCAGGACGTCGCCGGGGGCCCGGCCGGCGTCGCGCAGCACGACGACGTGCTCGAGCAGGGGCAGGTGGTCGCGCACCGCGGTGAACCGCTCGGCGAAGCCCGGGTCCTCGACGACGGCCAGCTTGGCCCGGCTGTGGCCGACGAGGTAGGCGACCTGCTCGGCCGAGGAGGAGTTGTAGATCGAGATCGGCGTGGCCCCGCAGCTCAGCGCCGCCAGGTCGACGACGTGGAACTCCGGGATGTTGCGCATCATGAGCACGACCCGGTCGCCGGGGCCGACGCCGAGCGCCCGCATGCCGGCCGCGGTGCGGGCCACCTGGTCGGCCAGCTGGGCGAAGGTGATCTCGCGCCAGCCGTCGCCGTCGCGCTCGCGCAGCGCCACGAGGTCGGGGTGGGCGTCGACCGTGTCGAGCCAGCGGCCGAGGACCGTCTGGCCGGCCACCTCGGCGTCGATGACCTCGGCGGTGCTCGTGCGGGGTGCGGTCTCCACGATCGGCCCTCCCTTCCCGACCTGTGACATGCGCCATAAGGCTAGTGCGGGCGGCGGTTGCGCGGGCCCTCCCTGCTGGGCAGACTGGCTTGACCGAACGGTCAAGTGCGCCACCCCGCTGGCCAGGTGACCCCGTCCGGGGGCTCCCGGGAGGGGCGAGACAGAAGGAGCCACCCATGCCCACCGCCGTGATCGTCGACGCCGTCCGCACCGCCGGGGGCAAGCGCAACGGCAAGCTCTCCGGCTGGCACCCGGCCGACCTCGCCGCCGAGGTCCTCAACGCCCTGGTGCAGCGCAACGACCTCGATCCCATGCTCGTCGAGGACGTCATCATGGGCTGCGTCATGCAGGCCGGGGCCCAGTCGCTGAACATCGGCCGCAACGCCGTGCTGGCCGCCGGCTGGCCCGAGGACATCCCCGCCACCACCGTCGACCGCCAGTGCGGCTCGTCGCAGCAGGCGGCGCACTTCGCCGCCCAGGCCGTCATGTCCGGTGCCCACGACGTCGTCGTCGCCGCCGGCGTCGAGGTCATGAGCCAGGTGCCGATGGGCGCCTCGATCGGCGACGGCAAGTTCGGCTTCCCCTTCGGGCCCCGGGTGACCGACCGCTACAAGGACGTCGGCGGGCTCGTCCCCCAGGGGATCTCGGCGGAGATGATCGCCGACAAGTGGGGGCTCACCCGCGAGGACCTCGACGCCTACGGCCTCGAGAGCCAGCGCCGGGCCGCGCAGGCCACCCGGGAGGGCCGGTTCGAGAACGAGATCGTCCCGGTGCGGGCGATCCACCGCGACAAGGACACCGGCGAGATCACCGAGACCGACGAGCTGGTCACCCGGGACGAGGGCATCCGGGAGGACACCACCATGGAGGCGCTGGCCAAGCTGAAGCCGGCCTTCAAGCCCGACGGCAAGGTGACGGCCGGCAACTCGAGCCAGATCACCGACGGCGCCTCCGCCGCGCTCATCATGAGCGAGGAGAAGGCCAACGAGCTCGGCCTCACGCCCCGGGCCCGGTTCCACACCTTCGCCCTCGCGGGCGTCGACCCGGTGACCATGCTCACCGGGCCCATCCCCGCCACCGCCAAGGCGCTCGAGAAGGCCGGCCTGACCGTCGACGACATCGACCTGTTCGAGGTCAACGAGGCCTTCGCCTCGGTGGTCCTGGCCTGGTTCAAGGAGACCGGCGCCGACCCGGCCAAGACCAACGTCAACGGCGGCGCCATCGCCCTCGGCCACCCGCTCGGGTGCTCGGGCACGAAGCTGCTGGCCACCCTGCTCAACGAGCTCGAGCGCACCGGTGGGCGCTACGGCCTGCAGACGATGTGCGAGGGCGGTGGCATGGCCAACGCCACCATCATCGAGCGCCTCGGCTGACGCCGCCCGCTCGACGCGCGGTCCCGCGCCGGCCACCCGCCGGCCCGGGACCCCCGCTCGCCTCCGACGGGGCGCCGATCCGACCGGCGCCCCGTCGGCGCGCCCGGGCCCGGCGCGATCGCCGGGCAAAGTTGTCGCACGCACCGTGCAGCTTTGTGCTCTAGGGTTTGCCCACGAGACGTGGCGCGCACCGGGGGCGTGCCACAGGCGGTGCTCGAGGAGGGGGATCGGATGGGACGACTGCGGTGGTCGCGGGCCACGGCCGTGGTGCTGGTGCTGGCCACGGCGGCGAGCGTGGCGGCCTGCCGGCCGCCGTGGCCGGTCGACCGCGACGACCGCCCCGGCGGCTTCGCCTCGCTGCTGCGCGGCACCGAGGAGGCGCCCTGGGAGGTCCGGCCCGGCGTCGAGCAGATCACGGTCACCGGCGCCGAGCCCGGCCAGCCGCTCACCCTCTACGGGCCCGGCCGGCGCAAGCTGCTCACCCTGCTGGCCGACGAGCACGGGCAGGCCCACTTCGCCTACGTCCCGCCCCGGCACACGACCCTGCAGTCGGGGCCCGACCTCGACTTCTCCGAGCTCGACGTCGTCGGCGGCTCGGTCGTCGAGCCCGGCCGCTACGTGATCATCGACGAGACCGCCGAGCCCCGCCTCGCCTCGCCCGTCATCACGGTGGGCAGCCGGGACGACCTGCCCGACCCGTCGCTCTACGAGCGCCAGGAGCTGACCGGCGCCCGGCTCGACGTGCTCGGCAACCCGAAGCCCGGCTCCAGCCTCGAGGACGGCTTCCAGTACCTCGAGATGCGGGACGGCGTGCTGCTCAGCGCCATGGTGCGCTTCCCCGACGAGTCGATCTACGGCCCCGGCCCCTGGCCGACGGTCATCGAGTACTCGGGCTACGGGCCCTCCAACCCGGCCTCCGAGGAGCCCGGCGTCCGGCTCGCCCGGGGCTTCGGCTACGCGACCGTGGCCGTCAACATGCGGGGGACCGGCTGCTCCGGCGGGGTCTTCGACATCTTCAACCCCGCCCAGATGGCCGACGGCTACGACATCGTCGAGATCGTCGCCCGCCAGCCGTGGGTGAAGGGCGGCAAGGTCGGCATGGTCGGCCTGTCCTACTCCGGCATCAGCCAGCTCTACACCGCCGCCACCAACCCGCCGCACCTCGCCGCGATCACGCCCCAGTCCGTCATCGCCGACCCGTGGCTGCAGGCCTGGCCGGGCGGGATCTACAACTCCGGCTTCACCGAGCAGTGGATCCGGGAGCGGGAGGCCGCCGCCGCGCCGGGCGGGACCGACTGGGTCGAGCAGCGGATCGCGGCGGGCGACGAGACCTGCGCCGCCCACCAGGTGCTGCGGGCGCAGAACCCGGACTTCGAGTCCATGGTCAAGGCGCTGTCCGCCTACAACGACGCGGCCGCCGCCCGGGACCTGCGCCGGCTCGTGCCCGACATCGAGGCGCCGGTCTTCATCACCGGCGCCTTCCAGGACGAGCAGACCGGCCCGCAGTTCACCGCCATGCTCGACGAGTTCCACGACGCCGAGGTGCTGCGGGTCAACCTCTGGAACGGCCGCCACCCCGACGGCTACGGCCCGGCCAACGTCATGTCCTGGTTCGAGTTCCTCGAGCTGTACGTCGCCGACCGGGTCCCGCGCCTGCACCCGCTGCTGCGGGCCGCGCTGCCGCCGATCCTCGCCGACCAGTTCGACCTCGCCGACGTCGAGCTGCCGCCCGACCGGTTCGCCCACCTCGGCGACGACGTCGAGGCCGCCCGGGCCGCCTACGAGGCCGAGGACCCGGTGCGGGTCATGTTCGAGAGCGGCATCGGCGCCAACGAGATCGGCGAGCCCGGCGGCACCTTCGAGCTGACCTTCGACTCCTGGCCGCCCCCGGCCGCCGAGGAGACGACCTTCTACCTCGGGCCCGACGAGACCCTGACGCCCGAGCGTCCCCGGGGGCGGAGCGGCGGCACCGACGGCTTCCGCTTCGACCCCGACGCCGGGGGCTCGACGCTGTTCGGCGGGACCGGTCGCTACCCGCTCATGGCCCGGCTGTGGGACACCATGGAGTGGACGCGGTTCGAGCCGGGGGAGGAGCTGTCCTACCTGACCGCGCCGTTCGAGGAGGACACGGTCTTCGCCGGGCCCGCGGTCGCCGACCTCTACGTCGCGTCCGACGCCTCCGACGTGCACGTCCAGGTGTCGGTGTCCGAGGTGCGGCCCGACGGCACCGAGTACCTGGTGCAGAACGGCTGGCTCGACATCGGCCACCGGGCCGAGGACCGCCGCCGCAGCGACGGCCTCGAGGTCGTGCACCGGTTCACCGAGGACGCCTACGAGCCGCTGCGGCCGGGCCGCTTCGTGCGGGCCCGCATCGACATCCCGTCGTTCGCCCACGCCTTCCGGGCCGGCTCCCGGCTCCGGCTGAGCATCGCCACGCCGGGCCGCAACCACGCGACGTGGGAGTTCGCCAACCCCGACGATGGCACGGTCCCGACCCACCGGGTGGCCCGCAGCGCGTCGATGCCGTCGGCGCTGGTGCTGTCCCGCCTGGAGGGGGTCGACGTGCCGGCGGTCGAGCCGGCGCCCTGCCCCGGCCTGCGGGGCCAGGCGTGCCGGCCGTTCGTGCCCACCGACAACATGGCCGCCTGAGGCGTCGCGGGGCGGGGCCCGGCAGGTGCGGGACGCCGGTGGCCCCGCCCTACGATGGCCGCGTGGCCGACGCCCGCCGACGTCCGAGGATCACGTGGCCGACCGTGGCCACCCTGGCCGTCGCGGGCGTCGCCGCGTGGCTGCTCACCCGGGCCAGCCCGCTGGCCGTCGCGCTGGCGGTCGTGGCCGGCTGGGTCATCCTCAAGCTCGGGTTCGCCGTGCTGGGCGGCCTGGCGACGCCGCCGCCCGAGCCCCCGCCGCCCGGCGAGCTCCGCAAGGTGCGCCTGCTCTACCGGTGCTCGCTGTGTGGCACCGAGGTGCGGATGACGACCGCCAACGCCGAGGACCCCGAGCCGCCGCGGCACTGCATGGAGGACATGGACCTCGTCTCGGTGAGCGACTGACCGCTCGCCGACCGCCGGCCGCTCGCGCCGGCAGCTCGGGTGCCAGGTTTCCTCACACCCTGTGGACAAGCCTGGGGACGCGTAACATCGATGTAACTTCGGTCACATCCGCGTCACCGGATCGCGCGCGTACGGCCACGCTGCGGAGCCGTCAGCGGTACTGCGTGGCGGTGATGATGCCGCCGCAGATGGCCAGGAGGCCGACGCCGAGGTACGCGTTGCTCATCCCGCCCGGCAGCACGTCGAGGTAGTTGAGGAAGATCACGACCAGGCCGAGGACGAGCAGCGAGAACATCGTCACCGGCACCCACGCCGGGCTGGAGCGCTGCTCGCGGGGGATCGGCGGTGTGTAGCGGCCCGACGGGGTGGGCGTGTCGGTCCGCGCGGGGCGCGCCTTCGGCGTCACGCGGCCGCCGCCCTTGACGCGGCGCTTGGCAGGCTTGGCCATGGCGACGAGGTTAGACGGCGCGGCATCGTCGCCTTCCGGCCCTGCGTCCGCGAGAGTGTGTGGTGTGAGCGCCACGCTCGCGGCCATCGACATCGGCACCAACTCGGTGCACCTCGTCGTGGCCCGCGTCGACGACGACCGCCTCGACGTGCTCGAGAGCGAGCGCGAGATGGTGCGGCTCGGGTCGTCCGCCGGCGACATGAAGCGCCTAGCCCCCGACGCCATCGACCGGGGCATCGCCGCGCTGCGCCGGTTCGCCCAGGTGGCGGCCATCCACGGCGCGCCCGTGCGGGCGGTGGCGACCTCCGCCGTGCGCGAGGCCGAGAACCGGGACGAGTTCCTCGAGCGGGCCCGGGCCGTCGGCGTCGAGGTCGACGTCATCTCCGGGTTCGAGGAGGCCCGGCTGATCCACCTCGGGGTGCTGCGGGCCGTGCCGGTGTTCGACCGACGGGTCCTCGTGTGCGACATCGGCGGGGGCTCGACCGAGCTGGTCGTCGGCGTCGGCACCGACGTGCTGACCTCGCGCAGCCTGAAGATGGGCGCCATCCGCCTGACCCAGCGGCACTTCCCCGGCGGCCGGGTGTCGAAGCGGGGGGTCGAGGCGTGCCGCCGCGACGTGCAGGCGCTGCTGGCGCCGGTCGCGCCCCGGCTGCGGCGGGCCGGGGTCGAGGTCTTCGTCGGGTCGTCCGGGACCATCGAGACGATCGTGGCGATGGCCGCCGCCCGGGCGGCGGCGCGCGACGGCCGCCCGCCGCCCCGGACGCTCAACGCCACGACCGTCTCCCGGGACGACGTCGACGAGGTCGTGCGGCGGCTGCTGAAGGCGCCGACCGCGAAGGAGCGGGCCCGCATCCCCGGCCTCGACGCCCGCCGGGCCGACATCATCCTCGGCGGCTCGCTGATCCTCGAGCAGGTGATGCACGTCCTCGACGTCGGCGAGGTCACCTTCTCGTCCAACGCCCTGCGCGAGGGCGTGCTGCTCGACACCTGGCGCCGCCGGCACGGCGGCTCGCTCCACCACCTCTCCGACTTGCGCCGGCGCAGCGTGCTGCAGCTCGCCGGGCGCATGGACGAGGACCCGGCCCACTCGGCGCAGGTCGCCGACCTGGCCCTCCAGCTGTTCGACGCCACCGCCGGGCTGCACGGGCTGGGTGACGACAGCCGGGAGGTGCTCCACGCCGCCGCGCTGCTCGCCAACGTCGGCCTGTTCGTGTCGCACGCCGGGCACCACAGGCACAGCTACTACCTGATCCGCAACAGCGAGCTCCTCCTCGGCTTCACCGACCACGAGATCGAGCTCATCGCCCTCGTGGCCCGCTACCACCGCAAGTCGCACCCGAAGCGGAAGCACCCGGAGTTCGCCGCGCTCGCCCCCGAGGACCAGCGCCGCGTCCGGGTGCTGGCCGGCCTGCTGCGGGTCGCGGTCGGCCTCGACCGCAACCACGGCGCCCGGGTCGCCGCGGTGGGCGCCCGCACCGACGGCGACCGGCTGGTCGTCGAGGCCGTGCCGGCCGAGGGGCAGGACGTGTCGCTCGAGCTCTACGCGGCCAACGCCCGCAGCGCCCTGCTGTCCGAGGCGCTCGACCGGCCGGTGGCGGTGGTCGCACGCGCCGGCGCCGAGCCCGAGCCCCTCGGCGCCCCGGCCTGAGCGCCGGCCGCCCCGGGCCGGGCCCGCCGGCCGGCGCCCGGGTACAGTCGCCGCCCATGGCCGGGCGACGCTGGGGAGGAGCACCGTGACGGCGATGGACCGGGCGCTCGCCGTGCTCGACCGGGCCGGGATCTCGCTGACCCTGGTCGACGTCGGCGCGTCGCTGGAGCCCTTCCGCGCCTTCCGCCCCCTGCTCGGCCACGCCACCTACGTGGGCTTCGACCCCGACCGGCGCGAGATGCACACCGAGGCGAGCGAGCGCGGCCGGCGGGTGGTCGTCGACAAGGCGGTCGTCGCCGAGCCCGACCGCGCCACCGCCCGCTTCTTCCTCACCGCCAACCCCACGGCGTCGAGCACCCTGCGCCCGCTGGAGGACGCGGCGGCCCCGTGGCTGCACGCCTACCGCTTCGGCGTCGTGCGCGAGGTCGAGGTGCCGGCCACGACGCTCGGCCGGGCGCTGGCCGACGCCGGGCTGGCCCGGGTCGACTGGCTGAAGCTCGACACCCAGGGCACCGACCTCCGCCTGCTCGCGAGCCTGGACGAGCCGCTCCTGGCCACGGTCATGGCGGTGGACGCCGAGCCCGGGATCGACCCCTACTACGAGGGCGAGGACACCTTCGGCGACCTGCACCGCTGGATGGTCGAGCGGGGCTTCTGGCTCGCCGACCTCGAGCTCACCGAGGCGGTGCGGCTGCGGGCCGGCACCTGCGAGGCGATGCTGCGCCCCCGCACGAAGCTCGACCGGCGGCGCCTCGAGTTCGCGCTGAAGCCCAGCCCGGTGGCCGTCGGGCCCCGCTACCTCCGCACCTTGGCGTGGCTCGAGAAGGTCGGGGCGCCGCGCGAGGACTACCTGCGCCTGTGGGCCTGCGCCTTCGCCTCGGGCAACCACCCCTACGCCCTCGACGTCGCCGTCGAGTGCCGCGAGCGCCACGGCGACGACCCCGACGTCACCGAGCTGATCGACCTCAGCGTGCGCCGCAACCGGGCCGACGCCCGCCGGGGCCTGTGGCGGCTGGCCCGGAAGGTCACGCCCCGCAACGTCCGGCGCTTCCTGACCAAGCCCTACTGACGGCGGCCCGAGGCCCGGGGGACGGGGGCCGCCGGGGCGCCGGCGCCGCCCGGTAGCCTCGGCGGCCGTGGCGCCGCGGGTCCTCGTCATCGACAACTACGACAGCTTCGTCTACAACCTCGTCCAGTACCTGGGCGAGCTGGGGGCCGAGCCCCTGGTGCACCGGTGCGACGCGCTGACCCTCGAGCAGATCGTCGAGCTCGACCCCGACGCCGTGCTGATCTCGCCCGGTCCCGGCCGCCCCGAGGACGCGGGTGTGTCGAACGCGGTCATCGAGCACTTCGCCGGCCGCCGGCCCGTGCTCGGCGTCTGCCTCGGCCACCAGTGCATCGGGCAGGTCTACGGCGGGCGGGTCGTGCGGGCGCCGGAGATCATGCACGGCAAGACGTCCCTCGTCCACCACGACGGCACCGGCGTGTTCGCCGGGCTGCCGTCGCCGTTCGAGGCGACCCGCTACCACAGCCTCGTGGTCGAGCGCGAGACGCTGCCCGACGTGCTCCAGGTGACCGCCTGGACCGACGACGGCGTCGTCATGGGCCTGCGCCACCGCGAGCTCGGCGTCGAGGGCGTGCAGTTCCACCCCGAGTCGGTGCTCACCGCCCGGGGGCACGACCTGCTGCGCAACTTCCTCGCCGGGGCCGGCGCCCCCACCGGCTGACGGCCGGCGGGTCAGCCCCGGCCGTCCGCCCCGTCGTCGGTGGCGCCCCGCAGCGGCTTCAGCGTGCAGGGCCAGGCCACCCGGTTGTAGGGCGGCGGGTCCTCGTGCATGGCGTCGAGCCGGCAGGCGATGTCGTTGACCAGCAGCCCGGGCACGAGCGCCGGGTCCCAGCGGCCGGAGCGGGCGACCTCGGCCTCGTCGGGGGCGAGGGGCCGGAAGGCCACCAGCCCGTTGACGGCGACCGCTACCACCAGCACCCACAGGAACCGGCGGTGGTTGCGCCGCGTCGCGCCCAGCCACAGCAGCAGGCCGAGCAGCGCGGGCAGCAGGTGGTTGTACTTCCAGGGCAGCACGAAGAAGAGCGCCTCGCTGACCGCGAAGGCACCGACGCCGAGGCGCAGCAGCGGGTCGTCGCCCCACCGGCGCAGCGCCGCCACCAGCGCGGGGGCGGCGACCGCGACGACCACGAGCAGGGCCGGGCCGGCGGTGGCGTAGTTCTTGTAGGCGAAGCGGCCCAGGTTGTTGGCCACGCCCCGCCAGCCCTCGGCGGTGTCGAGGACCTCGGCCGAGCGGTCGTAGGCCAGCCACGAGGGGACGTACAGCAGCACGCTCAGGGGCAGGGCCACGAGCGCCGCCCGGGCGCACCGGCGCCGGTGGGCCGGGTCCCAGCCGTCGGCCACCAGCACTGCGGCGACGAGCAGGGCCGACGACAGCCGGGTGCCGACGGCGAGGGCGAGCAGCACGCCGGCGGGCACGGGCCGGTCGCGCCCGAGCCAGAGCGCGCCCCAGACGAGGAACGCCGTCGCCCACACGAAGTCGGCGGTCGAGGTGGACGCGATGAGCGTGGCCGGCGAGACGAGGAAGGCCACCGCCAGCACGTCGCCGTTGACGTGGCCCCACTCCCGCACGAGCCGGGCGATGCCGAGGACGGTCGCCCCGCCCGCGACCGCGGTCGCCAGGTTGATCAGGAGGTGGCCGCCGATCGGGTCGAGGGCGGCGACGACGGCCTCGAAGACCGGGACGCCCGGCGGGCGGGACGGTAGGTAGTCGCCCCGGCGGATGCTCTCGCCCGCCCGCAGCACGTCGGGCACGTCGATGTCGGTCCCGTAGCCCATCCAGAGGACGGGGAGGGTCAGCGCGGCGGTCAGCGCGGCGAGGGCCCGGTCGC
>PKRH01000050.1 GCA_017577565.1 Thermoanaerobacterales bacterium
GCGCCGTACGTCGAGCGCGGCCGGGCACCGGTCGTCGCCGTCCCCGACGGCGACCCCGAGCTCGAGCCCTGGCTCCGGTGGGTGGCGTCGGAGGGCCGCACCGCCCTGCTGCGCTACATGGCCACGCACCCCGGCTACCTGCTGGCCGAGCCGTTCCGGAGCCCCGAGCGGGCCTTCAACAACGCCGACGGCGACCGGGGCTTCTACGCGGCGCCCGACACGGTGCGGGCCCCGCTCGTCGACCGGCTCCTGGCGCCGTCCACCCCGGTGGTGCTGGCGGTCGGGGCCCTGCTCCTCGGCTGGGGCCTGGGCCTCCGGCGCTGGACCCCGGCGCTGGTGACCGGGGCGGCCGGCGTCGCCCTGGCCGCCGTCCACGGCCTCGTGGCCTGGCACGGCGACGGGATGGAGACGGCCCGCCACCTCGTCGTGCCGGCGCTCCAGCTCCGCGTCGGGGTGCTGCTCCTGGCCGTCGGCCTCCTGCCCGCGCCCCCGGGCGGGGCGGGGGAGGGGGGCGTCCCGCCGGGACCGCCGGGTGGGGAGCCGGCCGGTCAGAGGTCGGGGTAGCCGGGGTCGAGGCTCGGGTGGTCGAGCCCGCCGTCGACGCCCACGACCTGGCCGGTCAGGTACGACGACGCCGGCGAGGCCAGGAACAGGATGGCGGCGGCCACCTCGTCGGGGTCGCCGATGCGGCGCAGCGGCGTGGCCTGCTCGAGCCCCCGCCGGGTGGCCTCGTCCTCGGTGACCAGCGCCAGCGCCGAGGTGGCGACCGCGCCGACCGCCACGGCGTTGACCCGGACGCGCGGCGCCAGGTCGCGGGCGGCGAGGCGCGTCCAGTGCGACAGCGCGGCCTTGGCCGTGCCGTAGGCCACGTACCCCCGCCCGGCGGCCGAGCCGATGGCCGAGGACACGTTGACGACGGCCGCCGCCTCGCCGTCCGGGCGGGGGGAGGCCAGCATCAGCGGCACCGCCGCCCGGGTGACGGCGTGGGCCGTGGACACGTTGAAGCGGAACGCGGCCTCGAGGTGCCGGGCCTCCGTGCGGGTGAGCTCGCGGGGCATCCAGCCCCCGACGTTGTTGACCACGACGTCGAGCCGGCCGAACGCGTCGGCGGCCGCCTCGGCCAGACCGGCGGCGGCGTCGAGGTCGGACAGGTCGGCGGGCACGACGACGGCCCGGCGCCCCGCGGCCTCGATACGCTCGGCCACGGCGGCGAGCTGCTGCTCGGTGCGGGCGGCGACGAGGACGTCGGCGCCCGCCTCGGCCAGCGCCACCGCGGTCGCCGCGCCGATGCCGCGCCCGGCGCCGGTGACGACGGCGGCCCGGTCGGTGAGGCGGAACCGGTCGAGGATCACGTCGTGCCCCTCCCGAGGACGTGGTCGCGGATCCAGCTGTGCATGGCGATGCCGGAGGCCACCCCGGCGTTGATCGACCGGGTGGAGCCGAACATGGTGATCGAGCGGACCTCCGCGCACGCCGCCCGGGCGGCCTCGGAGAGCCCGGGGCCCTCCTGGCCGAAGAGGAGCACGCACCGGCGGGGGAGCGGGGACGACTCCAGCGGCACGGACCCCGGCAGGTTGTCGATGCCGACGAGCGGCAGGCCCTCGCCCGCCGCCCAGGCCGCGAGGTCCTCGATCGTCGGGTGGTGGACGACGTGCTGGTAGCGCTCGGTCACCATCGCCCCCCGCCGGTTCCAGCGCCGGCGCCCGACGATGTGCACCGCCGCGGCCAGGAAGGCGTTGGCGTTGCGGACGACCGTGCCGATGTTGAGGTCGTGGCGCCAGTTCTCGATGGCCACGTGGAACGGGTGCCGCCGGGTGTCCAGGTCGGCGACGATGGCCTCGACCTTCCAGTAGCGGTAGCGGTCGACGACGTTGCGACGGTCACCGCGGGCCAGCAGCTCCGGGTCGAGGCGGGGGTCGTCCGGCCACGGGTGGGGGTGCGGCCCGACGCCGACCGGCGGGTCGGTCCCCGGCGCCGGGCGCCCGGCGCCCGCGGCCTGCTCGGGCCCGTTCAGGACGTGGTGCCCGACGCGCCGCCGGCCGTGTCGGTGGGCGCGTCGGACGTCGTCGACGAGCCCGGCCCGATGCCGAGCTGCTCCCGGATCTGGGCCAGCCGGGCCTGGGCCTCGGTGTTCAACGCCGCCTGCTCGACCTCGAGCATGCG
Source organism: Thermoanaerobacterales bacterium (assembly GCA_017577565.1). Taxonomy (GTDB): domain Bacteria; phylum Actinomycetota; class Acidimicrobiia; order Acidimicrobiales; family VFJN01; genus ZC4RG19. The sequence goes on from PKRH01000050.1 coordinate 2,164, forward strand.
GGACTCCACGGAGCTCTCGGTCAGCTCGGCCATGCCCTTGGCCCGGGCGTAGCGGGCCTCGATCTTCTGGCGGACCTCGTCGAGCGTCGGCACGTCCTGGCCCACCGCCTCGGACAGCGAGGCCATGGCCGTGTTCATCTGCTCCTGCATCTTCGCCTGGTCGAGCTGGCTGAGCAGCTTCTGGCGCTCGGCGAGCTTCTGCTGCAGGGCGGTGGCGTTCTGCTGCACGGCGGCCTTGGCCTGGTTGGCGGCCTCGGTCGACTGCAGGTGCAGGGCCTTCAGGTCCTCGACCTCGCGCTCGAGGGCGATGAGGCGGTTGGCGAAGCTCTCGGCCGTCGCCGTGTACTCCGCGGCCTTGGCGTGGTCGCCGGCCTGGGCCGCCTGCTCGGCCATGAGCACGGCCTGCCGGGCGTTGGCGTTGACCTTCTCCAGGTCGGCCATCGCCCGGTTGAGCCGCATCTCGGTCTGCTTCTGGTGGGCGATGACGTTGGCGGCCTGCTCCTTGAGCCGGCGGTGCTGGTCCTGGGCCTCCTGGATGGCCTGTTCGAGCTGGACCTTGGGGTCGGCGCGCTCCTCGAGAGACATGCCGAGCTTCGCCGTGATGTAGGCCCACCACCGTCGCAACACCTTGAGCATGCCCGCACCTTAGATCGCTCAGCGGCGCAGTCGGCGTGCGATGCCTCCGAGGCGGGCCACGGTCGCCCGCGCCTCGGGCACGCCGAGGCGGTGGGTGACGGCCATGTAGGCGAGGCCCGCGGGCCCGACGACCAGCACCACCTCGACCACGTCGGGCAGCGCGGCGAGCACGCGCTCGGCGCCGGCGGCCACCACCGCGGCCACCGCGCAGCCGACCGAGATGGGCGGGAGCCAGCGGCCGGCCAGCTTGGTGCGACCGATGCGCCACGCCAGGGCCGTGCTCAGCATGCGGTACTCGACCCAACGGGAGACCGTCGCACCGATGGCCAGGCCGAGGATGCCGAGGTGCACGACGCCCTCGGGGTCGTCCCGCACCGCCGCGGGCAGCGGGCCGACCGCGAACACGTCGCCCCAGCCCTCGACCTGCTCCGGCCCGACGTAGAGGCGGTCGAGCGGGAACATGAAGGCGAGGCCGACGATCGCCGACAGGACGACGCCGAGCACGCCGAGCCGGGCGGGCGTGCGGGGGTCGTCGAGCGCGTAGAGGCCGTTCTGCAGCAGGCGGGTGGCGGTGGCCGGCAGGAGCCCGACGGCGAGGACGGCCAGCGTCAGCCACACCGCGACCGTGTCGGCCCGCCCGAAGCTGCCCCGCTCGAACACCGCGGCGACGATGACGTCGCCGACGACGATGAACATCGTGGCCGTGAAGGCCACGTACCAGCCCATGCGGGCCATGCTGTCCTCGAGCCGCAGCCGGAAGCGCCGCCGGGTGTCCGGGTCGTGCACGCTGACCTGCGACATGTCGGGCAGCTCGGCGGCCGCCACGCTGACGCCGAACAGGCTGACCGGCAGCAGGTAGAGGACCATCGTGTAGGTGAGCGACGAGACCGCGCCGCTGACCAGGTAGCTGGCCAGCCACAGGTCGACCCACCCCATGATCTGGATGGCGCCCCGCCCGGCCAGCACCGGCAGGAAGCGGCCGATGACGCTGCGGACCCACGGGTCGCGGGCGTGCAGGTTGGGGCGCACGGCGCCGAGCAGGCGCCGGACCGGCCGGAGCTGCACGCCGAACTGGAGCACGCCGCCCACGAACACGCCCCAGGACAGGGCGACGGCGAGGTCGCGCTGGTCGGCCGCCGAGGTGTGGCCGCCGACGACGACCGCCCCGCCGACGAGCGCGGCGATCTGGGCCACGTTCCACAGCACCGGGGCGACGTAGGAGAGGAAGAACTGCTTGTGGCTGTTCAGGACGCCCAGGCACCAGGCCGACAGCACGAGGAAGCCGATGCCCGGGAACATGATCCGGGTGAGCTGGACGGTCAGCTCGTACTTGTCCTCGGCGAAGCCGGGCACGAGCAGGTCGGTGAGCGGCGCCGCGAACACGACGCCGACCAGGCTGATGACCCCGGTGAGCGCGGCCAGCAGGCCGGCGATGGCGCCGGCGACGTGCCCGGCCTCCTCGTCGCGGCCCTCGGCCCGCAGGCGGGCGTAGACGGGGATGAACGAGGCGGACAGCACCCCCTCGCCGAGCAGGTTCTGCATGAGGTTGGGGATGCGCAGGGCCGCCTTGAAGGCGTCGGCGGCGGGGCCCGCGCCGAGGAAGGCCGCGGTGACCATCTCGCGGATCAGCCCGGCGCAGCGCGACAGGAAGATGCCGGCGGCGACGAGCAGCGAGCCCCGGGCGTTGGAGCGGGGGGCCGGCTCGGCCTCCTCGGGCGCGGCCGTCGTCGTGCCGCCGGCGTCCCCGGCCGCCTCCTCGGCTGCGGTGGTCGGTCCCGGGGTCGCCGGCCAGGTCTCCTCCCAGACCACGTCCTGCTCGGCCGTGTCCGGGCCGCCCCACCCGACGTCCGGCGTGTCCCAGCTCGGGGCCGGCGCCCACCCCGGCTCGTGGTCGGCGGCCGGCTGCCGCGCCCACCCCGCGTCGCCCCCGGTCGGCTCCCCGGGGGACCAGGTCTCGTCCCGCCCCGGCGCCCAGGGGCCGGCCCGGCCGTCCGGTGCCCGGGTCGCCTCGGGGTCGGGGGCCCAGGGGCCGGCCTCCCGGGGGGCGTGGGGCTCGGCCCGTCCGGGGCCCCACGGGTCGGCCCCTCGGGCCGGCGACCCACCGGCCCAGGGGTCGGGCCGGTCGGCGGGCGGGCGCGCGCCGGCCGCGCCGGGCTCGCCGCCCCCCGGGTCGTCCCGCTCGGTCGCCCACGGCTCCTCGACGTGGACGGCCCGGTGCTCGCCGGTCATCCACGGTCCCGGCGGCTGCTGGGCCAGGCCGGGCGACTCGGGCGCCAGGCCGAACATGTCGGCGGGCAGGGGCAGCTCCCCGGTCACCTCCTCCGGCGACCAGCGGTAGGCGGGCGGCTCGGCCCCGGCCCAGCGCAGCCGCCGCGGGCCCGGGCGGTCACCGCCGGGCGGGGCCGCCCCGCCGCCCTCGGCCCCGGTCGCCGCGCCCGGCGACCGGCCGAAGAACTCCCGGGCGCGGCGGCGGTTCTCCTCGCCGTAGTGCAGCTCGGCCTCGTCGACGGACCGCCGGACCCGGCGCGCCCGGGGCTCGCCGCCCTGCCGCTCGGGCGCCGCGCCCCGCTCGTCCCGCCGCCGTCGTCGGCTCACCGCGCCCCGCCCGGTGGCAGGTCGCGCGGCCCCGCCGTCGCACCCCCCGCCGGGGTGACGCCCGCCTCGTCGAGCGCGAGGCGCAGCGCCTCCATCTCGCTCACGACGGCGTCGATGTCGGCGCCCAGGCCGCCGGTCGCCTCGGCGCCGCCCGTCGCCTGGGCGGAGATCTCGATGGTGCGGACGACGGCCTCCTCCAGCCGGGCGTCCAGGAGGCGCAGCTCGCGCTGCGCCCGCTCGATCACCTGGTCGAGCCGGTCGGCGGACGCCCGCTGGGACGCGAGCGACCGCTGGACGGCGCGGTCGGCCTCGTCGAGGCCGTCCCCGGCGGCGGCCCGCTCGAGCTGGGCCAGGCGGCGCTCGATGTCGGCCACGTCGATGCCCCGGCGGGCCCGCACGAGCACCTGCCCCCGCTTGGCGACCTGCCAGCACTCCTCGACACCGGTCTGCACCCGCTGCTCGATCTCGCCCAGGCGGTCGCGCAGCGGCCCCGGCGGGATGCGCTCGACCGCGTGGGCGAACCGGGCCCGCGCCTGCAGCGCGTCCTGCACGAACCGCCGCCACGGCTCCTGCAGCGTGAAGGGGTCGATCCGCTCGCGGCGCGGTCCCCGGGGCGCGAGGCGCAGCACGTTGAGGGCCCACACCGCCACGCCGGCGAGCACCGCGGCCCACACCGGCAGCCCGACCACCGCCAGCACCACGGCGACGGCGATCCCGCCGAGGAGCCCGGGCGGCGACAGGAGCGCCCGGGCGCCGCGGTGGGAGAGCATGCGGTCGCGGAAGGTCGGCGCGGCCATAGGTGTCGTTCACGTTACGCGGGCGCGCACCGCCCCCGGCGCATCGGCGACGGGCCGCGGCGCCGGGGGCGGTCCGGGCCTCAGCCGGCGTAGCGCTCGAGGGCCTCGGTGGCGCGCTCCTGGGCGCGGGTCAGCGCCGAGCTCACGTCCTGGTCGTCGAACAGGATCCCCTCCATCGCCGCCTCGACGGCGTCCGCGACGTCGGGGTAGGGGCCGATCAGCGGGCCCGACCGGTCGGGGTCGGCCTCGCTGAGCTGCTCGGCGGCCGGCTGCAGCAGGACGCCGGCCAGGTCGTGCTCCCAGAAGTCCTGGACCTCGGGCTCGTCCTCGACGTCCTTCACGACGGGCAGGTAGCCGCCCTGCAGGTGCCAGATCTTGGCGTTCTCGGGCTGGAGCATGAACTCCATGAACGCCCACGACGCCGCGACCTCCTCGGGCGAGGAGGTGTTGAGCAGGTAGAAGGCGCCGCCGCTCGGGAACACCTGGCCCGGCTCCTCGATGCCGGGGAAGGGCCCGGTGCCCGGGACGAGCACGCTGAGGTCGATGGCCGACGGGTCGAAGTCGACCCCGGCCTGCTCGGCGGTGATCGTGCCGCCGAGCGCGTCGCGGATCGTCGTCGACGCCGTCGAGGTCTCGATGAGCATCGACGACTCCTGGGTGACCAGCGCCAGGTAGTGGTCGATGCTGCCCTCGGTGTTGGCGAACGCGTTGACCAGGCCCTCGTCGTCCATCTCCTTGAGCATGGTCATGAGCTCCTCCGCCTCCTCGGTGGCGAAGGTCGCCTCGGTGGCCAGGCCGTCGCGCCCGTTGCCCTCGTCGACCATGTCGACGCCGACGCCGGTCAGCCACGTCTCGAAGAACCACCGGGTGGTCTTGAGCGACAGCGGCTTGTCCGCCACGCCGGCCTCCTTGATGGCCCGGGCGTGCTCCCAGACCTCCTCCAGGGTCTCCGGCGGGTCGGACGGGTCGAGGCCGGCGCGCTCCCAGTGGGCCTTGTTGTAGTAGAGCACCGGCGTCGAGACGTTCATGTACGCCGGGTAGAGGACGCCGCCGACCGAGTACTTCGACCGGACCGCCGGTTCGAGCTCGGTGATGTCGTAGTCGGCCGCCTCCATGCAGGCCTGGGCCGGCAGCACCTTGCCGCTGTCGGCCATGGCCTGCAGCTGCGTGTCCTCGAGGTAGATCATGTCGGGCAGCTGGTCGTCGCCGGCCGACGCCGCGCTCGTGAACTCGCGGTAGACCTCGGCGTAGGACACCCCCTGGTCGCTGGCGTTGACCACGACCTGGTCCTGGCTGGCGTTGAAGGCGTCGACGATCTGGCGCATGGCGACGTTGGCCGAGCCGGCCAGGCCGCCGAACCACAGCGTCACCTCGACCGGGCCCTCGGCGTCCTCCAGCGCGTCGACCGGGCAGTCGGGCAGCTCGGCCTCGTCGCCGTCGCCCGCCGCCACGTCCGCGTTGCCGCCGGAGGTGGGCGGGTCGCTGCACGCCGCCACGACCAGGGCGGCGACGCCCAGCACGGCGAGGCCTCGGCGGCGGGGGGAGCGGGAGGTTGTCATGCGTCCTCCTGGCAGTGTCGTGCGGACGGTGCGATCGGTCGGTCGGGCGCGGCCACGGCTACCCCTTCACCGCCCCGGCGGTCAGGCCCCGGATGATCTGGCGCTGGAAGGCGAGGAGCAGCGCCACGACCGGCAGGGCGACGATCAGCGCCGCGGCGACGCCGACGTTGGCGTTGGCGACGTCGGTGGCCGAGATCGTCTTCAGCGCGATCTGCGCCGTCTCGTAGCGGCTGTCGTCGATCACCGCCTGGGGCCACAGGTACTGGTTCCAGGCGTTCAGCGCGGCGATGACCGTGAACGACGCGATCACCGGCCGGGTGAGGGGCACGGCGAAGCGCCACAGGAAGGCCATGTGGCCGTAGCCGTCGAGCCGGGTGGCGTCCTGGATCTCGGGGGGGACGCCGCGGAAGCCCTGGCGGATGAGGAACGTTCCGAACGCGGTGGCGGCGAACGGCACGACGAGGCCGGCGTTGCTGTTGATCCAGCCCAGCTCGCGGATGGTCTGGACGTTGGCCAGCAGCGTGACCTCGATGGGCAGCAGCAGCGTGCCCATGAACAGGGCGAACAGCAGCGTCTTGGCCGGGAAGCGCAGGAAGGCGAACGCGTAGGCGGCCAGGATCGAGGTGAGCACCTGCGCCACCGTGATGAGCACGGTGACGACGAGGCTGCGCGTCATGGCCGGGCCGAGCCGGGCCTGGTCCCAGCCCTGGTTCCACACCGCGGCGCCGAAGGCGACGACCACGATCGCCGTCGTCGCCACACCCACCAGGGCGGCCAGCAGCAGCGGGCGCCACACGGGGCGGTGGAGGCCGAACCCGACGAGCTGGGTGGCGGCGACCGCGGCGATCGTCGCCAGCCACCAGGCCGGCGTGCTGGTCGAGCGGTCGACCGCCGCCGACCACACCTGGCTCGCCAGCGCGGCCACCGCGACCGTGCCGGCGACGACGGCGGCCAGCCGACGGGGCGACCGCACGAGCGGTGCCGGCGCCCGCAGGGTGCCGCCCGCGGCCCGCAGCTGGACCCAGGCCAGCGCGGCGACCACGACCAGCGTCCGCAGGACGACCGACACCGCGCCCCCGTCGAGCCAGCCCCGATCCTTCCACTGGACGGCCACGGGGTGCAGCGGCTTGCCCTCGTTGATGTACGGGAACGGCGGCGACAGCGCCTGGATGACCGCGAACGCGACCGGCAGCAGCACGACGGCGGCGAGCACGACGAGCAGCGCGTACTGGCCGACGAGGCCGGCGACCCGCCGGGCGTGCGACCGGCCGGCGACGGCGGCGGGCGGCGCGCCGTGGATCGGGCCGCCGATCACGTCGTCGGCGGGCATCGTGACGACGCCCTCGTCGGGCAGGGCGGTGGCCGTGGCCGGCGCGCCCGGGTCAGCGGGCATAGTGGACCCTCCGCTCGAGGATGGCGAACTGCAGCGCGGTGACGACCAGCGTCACGAGGAACAGGCCGATCGAGTAGACGGCGCCGATGCCGATGTTGTCGGGTCGGTTCAGGCGGTTGATCTTGAACACCAGCGTCTCGGTGGCGGAGACCGGCCCGCCCTTGGTGATGATGTCGATCTGGGCGAACGCCTGCAGGCCGAAGATCACGAGCACGACGAGCAGGAACAGCAGCACCGGTGAGATCAGCGGCAGCGTGATGCGCACCAGCCGGCGGACGGCGCCGTAGCCGTCGAGCAGGGCCGCCTCCATCACCTCGTCCGGCACCGCCTGCAGGCCGGCGAGCACGATGACGAAGGAGAGGCCCATGTTCTGCCAGATCGACGAGATCGACACGGCGACCATCGCCATGTCGGGGTCGTTCAGCCAGTTGGCCTCGATCAGGCCGACGACCGGGTTGAACAGGTAGAAGAAGATCACCGAGGTGACCGCGGTCGAGCTGGCCAGCGTCGAGCTGAAGATGGCCTGGAAGACCTTGATGCCCCGCAGGCGGCGGTGCGCGGCGACGGCCAGCAGCACGCCGAGCACCAGCCCGGCGGGGACCGTGTAGAGCACGAACTGCACGCTGTGCCACAGGCCCTCGCGGAAGTCGTCGCTGCCCAGCGCCTCCCGGTACTGGGCGAGACCGACGTCCTCGAAGTAGGCGCCGTTGCGTCGGCTCTCGAACCGGCCCCAGTTCAGGAGGTTGAGGAACGGCCGGTAGAAGAAGACGACGAAGACCGCGATCGACGGCGCCAGCAGCGCCAGGGCGAGCAGGACCTCGCGGGGCGAGTACCGGCGCAGCCACCGGCGGCGCGAGCGGGGCACTTCCGGCGAGCGGTCCGCCGCGGGGGAGGTGACGGCCTCGGCGGTCACGGCAGGCGCTCGGTGGTCTCGGGGTCGAACACGTGGACGTGCGCCGGGTCGACCACGAGCCGGGCCGTGCCGCCGGGCTCCAGCCGGGCCAGGCCGGTCTGGCGCACGACGAGGGGCGAGTCGCCGATCGCCCCGAAGACGAGGCACTCGTGCCCCAGCCACTCGACGGCCCGCACCTTCTGCTCGAGGGGCCCCTCGTCGCTGAGCGCGAGGTGCTCGGGGCGGACGCCGACGACGACCGGGCGGCCCTCCTCGAGCCGGGTGGTCAGCCCCGGCGGCAGCGGCACCCGCCCGTGGCCGACGTCGACGGCGGGCCCGGTTCCGCCGTCGGTCGTCACGGTGCCGGTGAGCGTGTTCATGGGCGGTGTGCCGATGAACTGGGCCACGAACAGGTTGGCCGGCCGGTCGTAGACCTCCTGCGGCGTGCCGACCTGCTGCAGGCGCCCGGCCGACATGATCGCGATGCGGTCGGCCATCGTCATGGCCTCGACCTGGTCGTGGGTGACGTAGACGACCGTCGTCTGGACCCGCCGGTGCAGGTCGACGAGCTCGAGCCGGGTGGCGGCCCGCAGCTTGGCGTCGAGGTTCGAGAGCGGCTCGTCCATGAGGTACGCCTGCGGGCGGCCGACGAAGGCCCGGGCGAGCGCCACCCGCTGGCGCTGCCCGCCCGACAGCGCTGCCGGCTTGCGGTCGAGCAGCTCGGTCAAGCCCAGGACCCGGGCCGCCTCGTCCACCCGCGCGGCGCGCTCGGCCTTGGTGAGCTTGCGGGGCGGCGCGCCGTCGCCGTCGACCCGGTACTTGCGCACGAGCAGCGGCGACTCGATGTTCCGGCGCACCGTCATGTGCGGGTAGAGCGCGTAGCTCTGGAAGACCATCGAGACGTCCCGCCGGGCGGGGTCGACGTCGTTCACGACGCGGTCGCCGATGTAGAGCCGGCCCTCGGTGATCTCCTCGAGCCCGGCGATCATGCGCAGCGCCGTCGTCTTCCCGCAGCCCGACGGCCCCAGCAGCACCATGAACTCGCCGTCGTGGATCTCGAGGTCCAGCGCGTCGACGGCGACGACGTCGTCGAACCGCTTGGTCACGCTCTCGAAGGTCAGGCTGGCCACCTCGTCCCTCCCCGGGTCGGCCCCGTCGCCACCGGACGCCCGCAGGCTAGGCAGCGTCGGCATCCCGAACCTAGCCCTCACGTGGACGCCAGGTGAGCACCGGGCGACGGTCCGCTGACGCCACCGGCGCGTCAACGCGCGGCGGCCCTCGGGCGTCTGTCCGACATGATGAGGGTGATGAGCCTCCCGCCCAGCGCGCGGTCGGGCTCCGGCACGGCGCCGCGGGTGCGGCCGGGCCCCGGCACGGCCGCCGACCCGCTCGAGGCGCTCCACCGGGAGCACTACGACCAGCTCGTGCGGCTGGCGGTGCTCGTCGTCGGCGACGTGGGCGTCGCCGAGCAGCTCACCCAGGACGCCTTCGTCAAGCTGCACCTGCGCTGGGGCGGGCTGCGCCGCCTCGACCGGGCGCCGGCGTACCTCCGCAGCGCCGTGCTGAACGGCGCCCGCTCCCACCTGCGGCGCCGGCGCATCCGCGACCGCCACGACGCCCGCCGCACCGCCGCGCCCCCGGTGGACACCCCCGAGGGCGCGCTGCTCGGGCGGGCCGAGCACGAGCGGGTCGTCGCCGCGGTCCGGCGGCTGCCGGCCCGCCAGCGGGAGGCGGTCGTCCTGCGCTTCTACATGGACCTGCCGCTCAGCGAGATCGCGGAGGGCATGGGCGTCTCGGAGGGGGCGGTCAAGACCCACCTGCACCGGGGCCTCGCCGCCCTGGCCCGGCACCTGGGGGAGGGGGAGCGATGAGCCGTCCCGACCACGACCTCTCCGCCCGCGTCGCCGCCGCCCTGCACGCCGAGGCCGAGCGCGCCCCGGTCGGGGCCGACCCCGGCGGCTCGCTCGCGGCCGTGCGCCACCGGGTCCGCCGTCACCGGCGTCGCCGGCGGGTGGCGGTCGCGGGGGTCGCGGCGGTCGCGCTCGCGGCCGCGCTCGTCGTGGCCCTCCCCCGGGGCGACGAGCCCGGCGGCGACGTCGCCACCGAGGCCACGACGACCGCGCCGACGACGACGGAGCCGCCCGAGACGGCGCCGCCGACGCCGGCGATCGCCGAGGAGGCGCCGGCGACCACCGCGCCGTCGCCGCCGGACGGCGTCGACCTCCTCGGCCACGAGCCCCTGTGGCCGTTCCGGAGCCGGGCCGAGGCGGACGCCTGGGACCCCGACGCCGGGCACTCGCCGTGGCACGCGGACGCGGCGGCGACCGCGCTGTTCTTCACGCAGAACTACCTGGGCTTCACCGGGATCGACCAGGTCACCCTGCTCGACGTGCGGGAGCGGGAGGCGTTCGTCGGCGTCGGCTACCTGCCCGAGCCGGGGGCGGAGCCCGCGACCGCCGCGGTGATCCACCTCGTGCGCTACGGCGAGCGGCCGGACGCCCCCTGGGTCGTCGTCCGCACGGTCGACGACCGGCTGACCATCGACACCCCCCGCCCCGGCGCCGAGCTGGGCTCGCCCCTCGTCGTGGGCGGGACGATCACCGGCGTGGACGAGAGCGTCCGGGTGCAGCTCCGCCAGCCGTCGTCGCCCGGGCCGCTGGCGGAGCGCTGCTGCGTCCCGGCCGGCGGCGAGCGGGCCTGGTGGGAGGTCGAGGTGCCCTTCGCCCCGCCGGCCGACGAGGTCGTGACGATCGTGGCCTCCTCGGGCGGGCACGTGCGGGACGTCGAGGTCTTCGCGGTCACCGGCGTCCGCCCCTGACCCGCCCGCGCGGGCGGTTGGGCCGGGCCGCCGGGGACGCCCCTAGCATGGGCCCATGCCGTCGATCGCCGAGCTCGGTGCCCGCGCCAAGGCCGCCAGCCGCGTGCTGGCCACCGCCTCGACCGCCGAGAAGGACGCCGCCCTCCTGGCCGCCGCCGACCTGCTGATCGAGCGGGTCGACGACGTGCTCGCGGCCAACGCCGAGGACGTCGAGCGCGAGCAGGCGGCCGGCGCCTCCGCCACCGTGCTCGACCGCCTCCGCCTGACCCCGGCGCGGGTGGAGGGCATGGCCGGCGGCCTGCGCCAGGTCGCCGCGCTGCCCGACCCGGTCGGCGAGGTGGGCGCGGGCTGGACCCGCCCGAACGGCCTGCGCATCTCCACCGTCCGGGTGCCGCTCGGCGTCGTCGCCATCATCTACGAGAACCGGCCCAACGTGACCAGCGACGCGTTCGGGCTGTGCCTGAAGTCGGGCAACGCCGCCTTCCTGCGGGGGTCCTCGGGGGCGATCCGCTCGAACGTGGCGATCGCCGGCGTCCTGCGCGAGGCGCTGGCCAAGTCGGGGCTGCCGGAGGACGCGCTGGTGCTGGTGGAGGACACCTCCCGCGAGGCGGCCGTCGAGTTCATGCGCCAGCGCGAGCACGTCGACTGCCTGATCCCCCGGGGCGGGCCGTCGCTCATCCGGTCGATCCTCGACAACGCCACCGTCCCCTACGTCATCGACGGCGACGGCAACTGCCACGTCTACGTCGACGCCGCCGCCGACCTCGACATGGCGGCCGAGATCGTCGCCAACGCCAAGACCCAGCGCCCGTCGGTGTGCAACGCGGCCGAGACCCTGCTCGTGCACCGGGCGGTGGCCGACCGCTTCCTGCCGCAGGTCGCCCCCCGCCTCGAGGGCGTCGAGCTCGTCGGTGACGAGGCGACCCGGGGCGTGCTCGGCGAGGACCGGGTGGCGCCGGCGACCGAGCACGACTGGGCGCAGGAGTTCCTGGCCCTGAAGCTGGCGATCCGGGTGGTCGACGGCCTCGACGAGGCCATCGACCACATCGCCCGCTACGGCACCGGGCACAGCGAGGCCATCGTCACGACCGACCTCCGGGCCGCGGACCGCTTCACCACCGAGGTCGACGCGGCCGCCGTCCTGGTCAACGCCTCGACCCGCTTCGTCGACGGCGAGCAGTTCGGCTTCGGTGCCGAGATCGGCATCTCCACCCAGAAGCTGCACGCCCGGGGCCCGATGGGCCTGCGCCAGCTCACCACCGAGAAGTACGTCGTGCGGGGGGAGGGCCAGATCCGCACGTGAGCGGCGTCGAGCTGCTGACGGTCGGCCACGGCACGCTCGGCGAGGACGCCGTCGTCGAGCTGCTGCGCGGGGCCGGCGTCGAGCTGCTCGTCGACGTGCGCTCGTACCCCGGCAGCCGCCGCAACCCCCAGTTCGGGCGGGAGCGGATGGCGGACTGGCTGCCCGCCGCCGGCATCGACGTGCGGTGGGAGCCCCGCCTCGGCGGCCGGCGGCGGGTGCGACCCGACAGCCCGCACGTGGCGCTGCGCAACGACGCCTTCCGGGGCTACGCGGACCACATGGCGAGCCCCTCGTTCCACGCCGCGCTCGACGAGGTGCTGGCCGAGGCCGCCCGCCGGCCGACGGCGGTCATGTGCTCGGAGGCGGTGTGGTGGCGCTGCCACCGCCGCCTGCTCGCCGACGCCGCCGTGCTGCTCCGGGGCGCGACGGTGACGCACCTCATGCACGACGGCCGCCGCGTGCCGCACGAGCTGACCGACGGCGCCCGGCGCGCCGGCGACGACGTCGTCTACGACCTCGGCGGGGACGTGCCGCTGCCGCTGTGACCGGCCGCCCGGGCGGCCGGCGTCTGGCCCGGGCGCACGGCGGGTAGCGCTCGGGGCGGCAGGTCGGGACGGACCCGAGAGGTGAGGTCATGGCCCACGCAGCAGCGGCCCCCGAGCGGGGGACCGTCTACATCGAGGAGCCGGCCGTCTCCCGCTGGCTCTTCGGCTCGAGCACGGCGGCGTGGATCTGGCTCGTCGTCCGGTTGTGGCTGGGCTGGGAGTGGTTCCAGGCCGGGTGGGGCAAGGTCTTCGGCGGCACCATCACCTGGCGGTTCTGGGACTGGGGCGAGGCGCGGTACGGCCTGACCGGCGACGGGAACGTCGGTTGGGTGCGGGCCGAGGGTGACGTCGAGGTCGGCGACGCGGTCGCCGGGTTCGCCCAGGGCGCGATCGAGAACGCCGAGGGGCCGCACCCGGACGTCGCCTTCTCGTGGTACGTGGACTTCCTCGAGTGGGTGCGGGACACGGCCCACCCCGTCATCGGCCCGATCGTCGCCGTCGGCGAGCTGGTCGTCGGCGCGCTGCTGATCGTCGGGCTGTTCACCGGCATCGCCGCGCTGCTCGGCGCCATCATGAACTTCTCGTTCGTGTTCGCCGGCTCCGCCGGGCTCAACCCGGCGATGATCCTCGTGTCCGGGCTCCTCGTCCTCGCCTGGCGCAACGCCGGCTGGTGGGGACTCGACCGCTTCGCGCTGCCGGCGCTGGGGACGCCCTGGCACCGCGGCGAGTTGCTGGAGCGTCGGGGACGGCGCGCCGGCCGGCGGGGGCGGCGACGGGAGGCGGACGCCCCGGGCGGGGCCGAGGAGGCGGCTCCCCCGACCTAGCCGGCGGACGGCGATCCGGCGGGCCGGGCCGCCAGGCGCCGCAGCGGCGGCAGCGTCGGCGGCGGCTGCCGCCGTGGGGGCAGCTCGGCGAGCAGGTCGGCGGTGGCCTCGGCCACCTGGCGCACCGCCCGCTCGAACGCCGCCTCGGTGGCGGCGGAGGTCTTCTGGACGCCGCTCACCTTGCGGACGTACTGGCGGGCCGCCGCCTCGATCTCCTCGGGCGTGGCCGGCGGCTCCAGCCCCCGCAGGGTCGTGATGTTGCGGCACATGGGGGCGAGGCTACCGGTCCCGCCCCAGGTACTCCTCGACCTCGGGGGCGAGCAGGCGGAGCGTGCCGGCGATCCGGTAGCCGGGCAGCTCGCCCTTGTCGATGAGCCGGTACACGTCCCGGACCGAGAGCCCGAGCCGGTCTGCGGCCTGCCCGGGCGAGAGCCACCGGTAGTCGCTCGCCTCCACCCTCGCCTCCGCTCGTCGTGAGGTGACGGACAGTAGTGACGCCAGCACGCAGCCGCCAAGGTGGCCTGCGTCACTCCGGTGGTCGACCCGCCCGGCGTGTGGCACACGGCCGACGTCCAGGAACCGGGCACCGCCCTCTTCGTCACCCCCGGCCACGGCACCGAGCTCGAGCCGCGCTGAGCCCGGCCGCCGCCCGGCCCCGGGTCAGGGCAGCGGGGTCTCGGCCATCGGCGCCGCGCCGAGCGCCGCCATCTCCCGGCGGCCCCGCTCGGCGTGCTCGCCGCCGGCCAGGACGAGCGTGCGGGCCCACTGGTAGCGGCAGCCGGTCGGGGCCAGGTCGGCGGCGATCGCCACCAGGCGGTCCCGGTCGCCGGCGGCGAGGGCGGCGGCCCGCTCGACCATGGCGGCGGCGATGCGGTTGGGCCCGGCGTGGCGACGGGCCCGCGCGATGCGGTCGGCGGCGTCGGGCGCGCCGACGAGCACGGCCGACTCGGCGTGGAGCGCCGCGTACCAGGGCCGCCACTGGCCGGTGAACCACGTGCGGAAGTCGTCGGGGTCGGTCCTCAGCCGGTGGTAGGCCTGCTCGGGGTCGCCCCGGTGGAGGGCGAGGATGGCGTCGTGGGTCGGCGCGTAGCCGGTCGAGCAGCCGTCGGCCCAGTTCAGGTCCAGGCCGAGGGCGAACGCGACCTCCCGCCACTCGGCCATCGCCTCGTCGTCGCCCCGCAGGCCCTGGACCATCGACACGGCGTAGGCCCCCTTGCCGAGGCTCGTCGCCTGGGGCCGGCCGGCCCGCTCCCACCCCTCGCGGAAGCGCGCCGCGGCGTCGAGCACCCGGGCGATCTCGCCGGCCATGGCGTCGACCTCGAGCCGCCGGCTGGTGGCGAGGTGGCCCTCCTCGAGGTGGAACGGCAGGCGCTCGAGGTCGTCGGCGTAGCGCCGTGCCGCCGCGAGGTCGCCCGCGGTCAGGGCCACCTCGGCGGCCATGCCGTAGGCGTCGGCGATCTCGAAGGCGTTGGTGGCCGAGGGCGGGAAGCCGGCCAGCAGGTCGAGGCGGCGCCGCACGGCGTCGAGGGCGGTGGCCACGTCGCCGATGGCGAGGCTGACCGCGCACAGCGCGTCGAGCGCGCTGCTCTCGAGCACCGGGTCGCCGACCTCCCGGGCCACCCGGATGGCACGCCGCGCCTCGTCCGCGGCCTCGGGCGAGGCCTCGTCGAGCTCGAACAGCAGCGCCACCCGGCGGGCCGCGGCCGTGGCCGGGTTGTGCACCGGCAGGCGCCGGGCCTCCTCGGCGAGCGGCAGGTGGCTGTCCTTCGCCGGCTTGGGCGAGATGATGCCGGGGCCCCGCAGGATCAGCTCGACGGCCTGGGACAGCGCCCGGACCGCCGTGTCGGTGTCCCCGTCGCCGAGCGCGACGTCGGCCGCCCGCCGCCACAGCGCCAGCGCGTCGGCGCCGACCTGCCGCCCGGTCGCCGCGCCGGCGGCGAGCAGCAGCGCGTCGACCTGCTCCCGCGCGTCGCCGGCGAGGTCGGCCGCGGCCTCGTAGTGGCGCTGGCACTCGACCAGCCAGCCCCGCACCAGGCAGGCCGCCGCCAGCGTCCGGGCCAGCCGGGCCGCGTCGCCCCGGTGCCCCGGCCGGCCGGAGGCCCACTTCAGCGCCGCCCGGGCGTCGTCGGCGACGGCGTCGAAGGCCTGCCGCCACCCGGCCAGCGGGTCGTCGCCGGCGAGGACCTCGCCGAGGGTCAGGGCGCCCCGCTCGGCGAGGTCGGCCGTCAGCCGCCGGAACCGGTCGAGGTGGCGCCGCCGCACGAGGTCGAGCTCGTCGCCCGGCGACGCACCGTCGGCACCGGCCTCGGGCGCCGGGGTGGCCGCCATCTTCTCGACGCCGTGCTGGCGGATGCTGTCGAGCGCCCGGTAGCGGGTGACCGGTCCGGGCACGACGACGAGCAGGCTGTGCTCGACCAGCCGGGCGAGGCCGGCGGCGACCGCGCCGGGGTCGACCGGCTCGAACCCGGCGACCGCGACCCCGTCGTCGACCGTGAAGGCCGAGGCGAACACGGCGACCCGCCGGAGCAGCGCCTGGTCGGCCGGGCCCAGCAGGTTGTAGCTCCAGTCGATCGCCGACCGCAGCGAGCGGTGGCGGGCGTCGGCCCGGGGCCCGCCGGCCAGCAGCGTCAGCCGCTCGGACAGCCCGGCCTCGATGCCGTCGAGGCCGAGGGCCGGCAGGCGGGCGGCGGCCAGCTCGATGGCGAGGGCGCTGCCCTCCAGCCGGCGGCAGATCTCGCCGATGCGGCGGCGCTCCTCCGGCGTGGGCTCGGGCGCCCCGGCCTGTCGGGCCCGCTCGACGAACAGCGCCACCGCGTCGCCCTCGCCGTGCTCGTCGGGCAGCGACAGCGGCGGCACGGCGAAGACCCACTCGAACGGCAGCATGAGCCGGGCCTGGGTGGTGGCCAGCACGTGGAGGTCGGGGGCGGCGGCCAGGAGCCGCTCGACGAGCACGGCCACCGCCGCCACCAGGTGCTCGCAGTTGTCGAGCACGAGCAGCGCCCGCCGGCCGGCGAGGTGGGCGACCAGCGCGTCCTCGATCGAGCGCCGGCGGGGGTCGGTGATGCCCAGCGTGGCGGCGATCGTCGCGGCGAGCTGGGCCTCGTCGGTGACCGGCACGAGGTCGACGAACCAGACGCCGTCCGGCCACCGGTCGGCCTGGGCGGCGGCGACGGCCGCCGCGAGGCGGGTCTTGCCCACGCCCCCGGGGCCGGTCGCGGTGACGAGGCGGTGGGACTCGACCGCGGCGCCCAGCTCGGCCACCTCGGCGGCCCGGCCGACGAACGAGGTCAGCGGCACCGGCAGCACCCGCTGCGGGACGACCGGACCACCGGGGCCGGTGCCGTCGGCCCCGGCCCCGCCGTCGGCGCCGCTCGTGCCGGCCACCGAGCCGGCGGCGCGCCGGGCGAGCCGCGCGAGCTCCCGGCGGTCGGCGGCGCCGAGCTTGCGCAGCAGCGACGAGACGTGGCTCTCGACCGTGCGCACCGACACGAACAGCTTGGCGGCGATCTCGGCGTTGGTCGCGTGCTGGGCGACGAGCTCGAGCACCTCCGCCTCGCGCGGCGAGATCCCCGCCTCGATCAGGCTGTCGCGTGCCGGCACGCCCTCAAGTCTGCCCTGCCGGGGCCGGCGACCGGACACGTTGCCCCGCGCACCCTGGGTAGGTTGGCCCGCCGGTGGACGAACTGCCCGTCATCGACGTCGGCCCCCTCGTGGGGCGCGGCGACGGCGACCCCCGTGCCGTCGGGGCCGCCATCGACGCCGCCTGCCGGGAGGTGGGGTTCTTCCTCGTCACCGGCCACGGGGTCCCGCCGGAGCTGGTGGCCCGCGTCGAGGAGGGCGCCCGGCGCCTGTTCGCGCTGCCGGAGCGGGCGAAGGCGGCCGTGTCGATGGCCGTCGGCGGCCGGGCGTGGCGGGGGTGGTTCCCGCTCGGCGGCGAGCTGACCGCGGGCGTGCCCGACGCCAAGGAGGGCTTCTACCTGGGCGCCGAGCTGCCGCCCGACCACCCCCGGGTCCGGGCGGGCGTGCCGCTGCACGGGCCCAACCTGTTCCCGGCCGAGCTGCCCGACCTGCGCCCCACGGTGCTCGCCTACCTGGACGAGATGACCAGGCTCGGCCACGCGCTCGTGCGGGGTGTCGCGCTGGGGCTCGGCCTGGAGGCCGACTGGTTCGAGCGCCACCTGACCGGCGACCCGACGGTCCTGCTGCGGTTCTTCCGCTACCCGCCGGCCCGGGACGCGGGGGAGGACCGCTGGGGCGTCGGCGAGCACACCGACTACGGCCTGCTCACGATCCTGCACCAGGACGGGGTCGGCGGCCTCCAGGTCCACGGGCCCGACGGCTGGGTCACGGTGCCGCCCCGGCCGGGCGCCTTCGTCTGCAACCTGGGCGACATGCTCGAGCGGCTCACCCGTGGCCGCTACCGCTCCACGCCGCACCGCGTCCGCAACGACGGCGACACCGACCGCCTGTCCATCCCGTTCTTCTTCGACCCGGCCTGGGACGCCGAGGTCGTGCCGATCCCGCTGGAGGGGGCGCCCCCGGCGCCCCGCCGCCCCCGCTGGGACGGCGCCGACCTCGAGGCGTTCGAGGGCACCTACGGCGAGTACCTGCTGGCCAAGGTCCGCCGGGTGTTCCCGGACCTGTTCGCCGCGGCCGTCGAGGGCGAGGGCAGGGGTTCACCGGGCGCCGACGGTCCGTAGCGCACCGCGCGCCCGGCGCGACGGCACCGATCGCTCCCTGACCGGTCCGTGACCGGTCCGTGGCGCCTCCGTGGTGACTCCGTGGCGGGTCCGTGGCCCGTCCGTGGTGGTTCCGTGGACCTCACGGATGGCGCCGTGCGCCCGTTCCTCCATCGTCGAGGGGCGAGATGACGCGGAGGTGGCCCCCGGTGAACCACGACGAGACGATCTTCATGGCGGAGCAGCGGCGTGGCGAGCTCCTGGCGTCCGCTCGGGCGGTGCGCCGACGGCGCCCGGGTCGTGGGCGGCGGTTCCTGCTGTTCAGACGGCGCAGCGGCTGACCGCCCGCCCCACCCGTCCGCCAGGCCGGTGGCGCCGGCACCCTGCGCCGCGGTAGGCAGGGCCCCGTGGGGGCCTCACACCGTGGAGGGGCGCGGCGCGCCGCGGCGATCGCGACCGCGCTCCTCGTCGCCAGCGCGTGCAGCGGGGACGACGGCGCCGCCGGCCCGGCGGCGGACGCGGGCGAGGGCGCCGACGGCGGCGCCGCCTGCACCGGCGCCCTGGAGGCGCCCGACCCGCGCTTCGTCGTCGACGACTGCGGGCGGGTGCTGGTCCTGCGGGGGACCAACGTCGCCAGCGCCAACAAGGGCGACTCGGTCGACGACCGGCACCTCCCCGACAGCGTCGAGTCGCAGGAGCACCTCGCCGGCTTCGGCTGGAACGGCGTCCGCTTCCTCATCTCCTGGGGCGCGGTCGAGCCGGCGCCCGGCGAGTACGACGAGGGCTACCTCGACGAGCTGGAGACGTGGATGGACTGGTACGCGGACCACGGCGTCCACGTCGTGCTCGACATGCACCAGGACGTCTACGGCTGGGCGGTCGGCGGGAACGGGGCGCCCGACTGGGCGGTCGAGACCGACGGCCTCGAGCCCCAGCCGCTGGCCGAGGGGCAGCCGTGGTACCTGGCGGCCGCCGACCCCGCCGTCCAGGCCGCCTACCGCAACTTCTGGCACCCCGAGCGCGGGCACCCGGAGCTGCAGGACCACTTCTTCGCGGCGTGGGCGCACGTGGCCGAGCGCTTCGCCGACCACCCGGCGGTGATCGGCTACGACCTGTTCAACGAGCCCGTCTTCGCCAACGGCGACCTGGCCGAGACGCTGGCCGTCCAGGAGGAGGCGGCCGCCGGCCGGTTCCGGAACGAGACCCTGACCGCGTTCATGCAGCGGGGCGTCGAGACGATCCGGGCGGTCGACGACGACGCCTGGGTGTTCGTGCAGCCCACGTCGCTCCTCAACGCCTTCCCCTACGCCGGCGACCTGGAGGCGGCGGGGATCCGCGACCCGCGCCCCGAGGGCCCGCGCCTCGGCTACGCGCCCCACCTCTACGAGCCGGCGGTCCACGACGGCCACGGGTACGCGCCCGACAGCCCCTACGTCGCCCGGTGGGAGGAGCTGCGGGTCGCGGAGGCCGAGGCCCTGGAGGCGACGCTGTACATCGGCGAGCTCGGCGGCCCGCCCGACCAGGACGGCATGGCGGCCTACGCGGCGGACGTGCTGGCCATGGCGGACCGGGCGATGGCGGGGTGGGCCCAGTGGTCGTGGGACCCGGCCGAGAGCCCCGACGGTGCCTGGTCGCCGGTCACCGTCGACGGCGAGCTGACCGACTGGGGCCGGTGGCTGGCGCGGGTGCAGCCCCGGGCCGTCGCCGGCGTCCCCACCGGGTTCTCGTGGGACCCGGGCGCCTCGGTGTTCCGCATGTCCTGGACGGAGCGGGAGGGCGTCGTCGGCCCCACCGAGCTCGCCGCGCCGGTGGCGGCGTGGGACGGCGAGGTCGAGGTCGTGCTCGACGGCGAGGTGCTCGACGTCGAGGTCGACGAGGAGCGGGGTGTGATCGAGCTGGACCCCTCGGACCCGGGCCCCGACCACGAGGTCTGCGTGCGCTGGGGCCGCGAGGCCGGGCCCTGCTGAGCCCGCTGCCCGCGGCGGCTGCGGCGGGCCCGCGCCCCGGCTCAGCCGCGGGCGCGGGCCAGGGCGGCGAGCGCGTCGGCGGCCCGCCGGGGCCGGCGGGCGGTGTCGAAGAGGCCGACCTCGGTCGTGCGGCCCACCGGCACGGTCAGGGCCGTGTCCCAGTCCACCTGGTCGCCCCGGCTGTACCAGCAGACGCCCCGGACCGGCAGGCCCCGGTCCCGCAGCCGGTCGAGCGCCGCCACCAGCGCCTCGAACCACGCCGGCCCCTCGTCGGCCGGCAGGCCGAGGTTCGACGTCTCGGCCACCCAGAAGGGCACGCCGTAGCGGGCGTGCCACTCGGCGGCCGTCGCCTCGTAGGCCGCGACGCGATCCCCGATCGTCACCGGCCGCTCGGCGCGCCGGCCCCGGGCGCCGACGCTGACCGGGTAGAGGTCGTGGCCGGCGACGACGCGGTCGGGGGCGATGGCCAGGGGGACGAGCTCGGCGATGCGGTCGAGCACGGCGGCGCCCACCGCCCGCTCCAGGCGGTCGGCGCCGACGAGGGGCTCGCGGCCCAGGTGGAGGTCCCACACCGCCCACTGCAGCGCCCGGTCGGCCGCCGCGGCGGCGACCGCCTCCTCGTCGTCGGGGTCGACGAGGTCGCAGCCGAACCCCTCGGCCCCGACCCACCAGCCGTCCCGGTCGGCCCGGATGCGGGCCAGGGCCTCGAGGTCGGCCAGCACGACGTGGGCCAGCGCCACCAGGTAGTCGTCGACCGAGGCCCGGCGGTCGTTCCACATGCCGAGCAGCGCCGAGAACGAGGCGGTCACCTGCGGCTCGTTGACCGGGGTGAACCAGCGGGGCTCGGGGTAGCGGGCCAGGAAGGCGTCGACGTAGCGGCGGAAGCCGTCCACCCACGCGGGGTCGCAGAGACCGGGGTAGTGGTCGGGCAGCCCGAAGTGCAGCAGGTCGACGACCGGGGTCAGGCCGTGGCGCTCGCAGGCGGCGAGGGCCCGGTCCCACAGCGACCAGTCGTAGGTGCCAGGGGCCACCTCGGTGCGGGCCCACGGCATGCCGTACCGCCAGACGCGGACGCCGAGGGCGGCGACGTCGGCCAGGTCGGCGTCGAGGCGGTCGAGGTGGCCGCTCGCGCCGAGCTGGTCGATCCGCACGATCCGGCCCTCGTGCAGCACGAGCGGGTCCGACGCCTCCTCGCCGGCGGCGACGGCGAAGTCCGGGAAGTCCATGGCCGCCATCTTGACGACCGGCGGGCGGGGC
>PKRH01000051.1 GCA_017577565.1 Thermoanaerobacterales bacterium
GCCTCGACCCGTCGCAGATCACGGGCACGGGCCCCGGCGGCCGCATCACCCGCGACGACGTGCTGGCCGTGCTCGATCGCGGGGCCGCCGCCAAGTCGCCCGCCGCGGCCCCGGCCGCGCCCGCCGCCCCGCAGGCGCCGCCGGCCCCGGCCGCACCCCCCGCGCCGCAGCCCGCGCCGGCCCCGGCGCCCCAGCCGCTGGCCCGGGCGGGGGAGCGGGACACGGTCATCCCGCACAGCAACATCCGCCGGCGCACCGCCGAGCACATGATCCGCTCGAAGCAGACCTCGGCCCACGTCTACGCGTCGATCGAGGTCGACTACGAGGCGGTCGAGCAGGTGCGGCGGTCCGAGGGCGCCCGGTTCAAGGCCGACGAGGGCTTCAGCCTCACCTACCTGCCCTTCATCAGCCGGGCCGTCGTCGACGCCATCCGCGAGTTCCCCGAGGTCAACGCGACCTTCGGCGAGAACGAGCTGATCGTGCACAACTACGTCAACCTCGGCATCGCGGTCGACCTCGACTTCAAGGGCCTCATGGTCCCGGTCGTCCGCGACGCCGACGGCAAGCGGCTGCGGGCGATCGCCCGGGAGATCTCCGACCTGGCCCGCCGCGCCCGGTCGAAGCAGCTCGGCCCCGACGACATCGCGGGCGGCACCTTCACCATCACCAACCCGGGGCCGTTCGGCACGACGATGACGATGCCGATCATCAACCAGCCCCAGGTGGCGATCCTGTCCACGGACGCGGTGAAGCGCCGGCCGGTCGTCGTCGAGCTGCCGGACGGCACCGAGGGCATCGGCATCCACGCCACCGGCAACCTGACCCTCACGTGGGACCACCGGGCCTTCGACGGCGCCTACGCCGCCGCCTTCCTGCGGAAGGTGAAGGAGGTCCTCGAGACCCGCGACTGGGCCGCCGAGCTGGCGTGACCGGGCCCGCCGCCGGGGTGCCCGGCGCGGCCGGGGCACCCCGGTCCGCTCCGGCGGGCCGGCCAGTAGCCTCGACGCCATGACGCTCCGGGTGCGCTGGCTGGGTCGGGTCCCCTACCGCGAGGCCTGGGCCCTGCAACGGGCGCTGCACGCCACCTCGCCGGACGACCACCTGCTCCTCCTGGAGCACCCGCACGTCTACACCCTCGGCGTGCGGGCCGACCTGCGCCACGTGCTCGTGCGCCCGGAGGACGTCGGCGCCGAGCTGGTGCGCACCGACCGGGGCGGCGACGTCACCTACCACGGGCCCGGCCAGCTCGTCGGCTACCCGATCGTGTCGCTGCCGCCGAAGCACGGCGTGCGCCACGGCAAGGCCGACACCGTCGCCTACGTGCGGTCGGTCGAGCAGCTGGTCATCGACGCGCTGGCCGACGTCGGGCTGCCGAACGCCGGCCGGCTGCCGGGCTACCCCGGCGTGTGGGTCGACCCCGAGGGCGACGACCCCCGCAAGATCGCCGCCATCGGCGTGCGCCTCTCCCGGGGCCGGTCGATGCACGGCTTCGCCCTCAACGTGGCGCCCGACATGCGCTACTGGGGCTACATCGTCCCCTGCGGCATCCCCGACAAGCGGGTGACCTCGCTGGCCGAGGAGGGCGTCGACGTGCCCATGCGGGAGGTCGTCGACGCCGTCGCCGCCCGGGCCGCGGCGCTGTGGGGCCGGGACGGGGTCGACCGCCAGGACGTCGCCTGGCACCACCGCCCCGAGGACCTGTCCGCGTTCAGCCGCGGCGAGGGCCCGGGGCGGGTGATCAGCGCCTCCGGCCGGGTGGCCGGCACGCGGTCCGGCGGCGGGGACGGTGCCGGCGGGCCCGACGACGGCGTGCCCGTGCGGCTGCGGGGCCGGTTGGCGGCGGCCGGTGTCACCGAGGGCCTGCACATCGCCGAGCGCAAGCCCGAGTGGCTGCGCCCGACCTTCCGCACGGAGCCGTCGTACCTGCGCCTCAAGCGCACGATGCGCGACCTCGACCTGGTGACGGTGTGCGAGGAGGCCGGCTGCCCCAACATCTTCGAGTGCTGGGCCGACGGCACGGCGACGTTCATGATCAACGGCGAGCGCTGCACGCGGGCGTGCGGGTTCTGCCTGGTCGACACCCGGCACCCCGAGCCGCTCGACCCCGGCGAGCCCGAGCGGGTCGCCGAGGCCGTCGAGCGCATGGGCCTCGGCTTCGCCGTCGTCACCGCCGTGGCCCGGGACGACCTGCCCGACGGCGGCGCCGGCGCCTTCGCCGCCACCATCGCCGCCATCCGCCGGCGCACGCCGGGCGTCGAGGTCGAGGTGCTGATCCCCGACTGCAAGGGCGACGAGGAGGCGCTGGGCACGATCTTCGACGCCCGGCCCGACGTGCTGAACCACAACGTCGAGACCGTGCCCCGCCTGCAGCGGGCGGTGCGCCCGTCGGCCGGCTACGCCCGGAGCCTGGCCGTGCTGGCCCGGGCCAAGGAGGCCGGCCTCACGACGAAGTCCGGCCTCATCGTCGGCATGGGCGAGACCGACGACGAGGTCCTCTCGACGCTGGCCGACCTGCGCGCCGTCGGCGTCGACATCGTCACGATCGGCCAGTACCTGCGGCCGACGACCCACCACCTGCCGGTGGCCCGGTGGGTCGACCCGGCCACCTTCGCCCGCTACAAGGAGGCGGGCGAGGCCATGGGCATCCCGCACGTCGAGTCCAGCCCGCTCACCCGGTCGAGCTACCACGCCCGGGAGGCGGCCGGTGCCGCGGGCGCGGCCACCGCCGGCGCCGCCACGGGCTGACCGCCGGGCGGTCCTAGGCTGGCCGCCGTGCTGACCGAGCGTGCCGCCCGCGTCCGGGACCGCATGGTCGACCTCGGCGTCGACGTCCTGCTGCTGTCGGTCGGGCCCGAGCTGCCGTGGCTGACCGGCTACGAGGCGATGCCGCTGGAGCGGCTCACCATGCTCGTCCTGCCCCGCGACGGCGACGCCACGCTCGTCGTCCCCCGGCTCGAGGCGCCGCGGGTGACCGAGCGCCCCGAGGTCTTCGACCTGCTGCCCTGGGACGAGACGGACGACCCCGTCCGCCTGGTGGCCGAGCGGGTCGGCCGGGCGGCGACCGTGGCGATCGGCGACCGCACCTGGGCGCGCTTCGTCCTCGACCTGCAGGCGGCCTGCCCCCGGGCCCGGTTCGTGCGGGCCGACCGGGTGACGGGACCGCTGCGGGCGGTGAAGGACGAGGCCGAGGTGGCGGCGCTGCGCCGGGCGGCCGCGGCCGTCGACCGCATCGCGGCCGCGCTGCAGGCCGGCGAGATCCCGCTCGTCGGCCGGACCGAGGCCGAGGTGGCGGCCGACCTCGGGCGGCGGATCGTCGAGGAGGGCCACCGCCGGGTCAACTTCGCCATCGTCGCCGCCGGCGAGAACGCCGCCAGCCCCCACCACGAGCCGGGCGGCCGGGTCATCCGCCCCGGGGACGTCGTGCTGTGCGACTTCGGGGGCACGATGGACGACGAGCTGGGCATCGGCTACTGCAGCGACATCACCCGCTGCGTGCACGTCGGCGAGCCGCCGGCCGAGGTCCGCGACGCCTACGCGGTGCTGCACGAGGCCCAGCGGGCGGCGGTCGCCGCCGCCACCGTCGGCACGCCGTGCGAGCAGGTCGACGCCGTGGCGCGCCGCATCATCGCCGAGGCCGGCCACGGCGACCGGTTCGTCCACCGGACCGGGCACGGCATCGGCGTCGAGGAGCACGAGGACCCCTACATCGTCGCCGGCAACGCCACGCCGCTGGCGCCGGGCCACGCCTTCTCCGTCGAGCCGGGCATCTACGTGCCGGGGCGGTTCGGGCTGCGGCTCGAGGACATCGTCGTGGCCACCCCGGACGGCCCCGAGCCGCTCAACCGGGTCGACCACGGACTCGCCGTCGTCGACGGCTGACCGTCGCCGGCCGGGCCCGGGCGCGGATTGCCCCGGTCGGCGGGCCGGGACCTACCCTCGCCGCCGTGATCCGCCTCGACGCCGCGACCGTGCTGCTGCAGTGGGCCGTCGGCGGCCTGCTGTTCCTGTGGGTCACGACCCGGGGCCGGGAGGTGGGCATCGGCTACGGCTGGCTGCTGCGCGGCACCTACATGCTCATGGCGGCCGCGGCGCTGGCCGTCGGGGTGTGGCTCGACCCGGTGCCCGTGCGGGAGGCCTCGGCGGCCGGGGTGGTGGCCGCGTCCGGCGTCGCGCTCGGCGTGTCGA
This sequence comes from Thermoanaerobacterales bacterium, assembly GCA_017577565.1. Taxonomy (GTDB): domain Bacteria; phylum Actinomycetota; class Acidimicrobiia; order Acidimicrobiales; family VFJN01; genus ZC4RG19. Next base: position 4,186 of record PKRH01000051.1, read on the forward strand.
TCGTGCGGCGCAAGGCCGGCGTGGCGGGGGAGCGGGCCCGGCGAGAGCGGCGGGCGGCACGGGTCGCCGCCATGACCGGCATCGACCGGCGACCGGACGGTCCCGACCCCGAGGTCCCCGAGTTCCCGCCGGCCCTCGACCTCGTCGCCCCGCTCGTCGGCGTGCCGGGTCTGGTGGCGGCCGGCATCGACGCCGGCGACCCGGCCCTCCTGTCGGTCGTGCGGGTGCTGGTCGGGGCGGCGTTCCTCGGCTCGGTGTCCGACGGGATGCTGCTCGGCCACTGGTACCTGGTGCAGCCGGGCCTCGCCCGCCGCCCGCTCATCGAGATGGTGCGCTGGACCGGCATCATCTGGCCCTTCGAGGTCGCGGCCCTGCTGTGGCCGACCGGCATGGTGTCGGTGCTGGACGGCTCGATCGACGACGGCTACGGCGGGATGCTCGGGTGGTTCTGGGTGGCGTGCGCCGTGACCACCATCGGGCTGGTCGTGGTCACCCGGGCGGCGCTGCGGGAGCGCTACTACTCGGCGGTCATGGCCGCGACCGGCCTGCTCTACCTGGCGATCCTCACCGCCTTCGGCACCGACCTGGTCGCCCGGGCGGTGCTGGCCGGCTGACAGGCCGGGGCGCCCGGCCGGTCCCCCACGGGCGGGGCGCGGGCTCACCCGTCGTCGGCTGCGCCGCCGGCGGTGCCGGCGCCGCCCGCGGCGCCGGGGCTCCCGGCGTGGCGGCGGCCGATCCGCACGAGCACGGCGGCGCCGACGCCGATGAGCGTGGCGGGGAGCAGCCAGCGGGCCTCCTCGATCAGCTCGCCACCGGCCAGCACGACGACGCCCGCGGCGACGGTGGCGCAGCCGAGGACGAACGACACGGGGTCGAAGCGGCGCCTAGCCACGGTCCACCTCGATCTTGCCCAGCCCCACCTGCAGGTCGAGCTCGAGCTTCGGGCCGGCGCCGGGGGCGTCGAGCGTGAACCGCTGGTCGACGAAGGCCCCGTTCTCGACCCGGTTGTCGATCCGGGTGCCGCGCTCGGCGAGGACCGCGCCCACCCGGGTCCGGGCCCGGACCTCGACGTCCGCGTCGCGGGGGACGACGACCCGCAGGTGGCCGGCCCCGACCGCGGCCTGGAGCTCCCGCACCCGCGTGCGGGACAGCGGCGCGTCCCGCAGGTCGATCTCGAGCCGGCCGGCCAGCAGCTCGTGCCGCTCGTCGAACTGGTCCGCGGCCTCGACCACGACCCGGCGCTCGCCGGTGCCGGCGTCCAGCGGGACGCCGAGGACCTCGCCGGCGACGAGCACGAGGGCGAGGACGACCGCCACCGGCAGCAGCGGCCAGGCCCCGCCGTACCAGGCGCCGACGACGAGGGCGGCGCCGATGCCGACGAGACCCCAGCCGAGCGCGGCCTCACGGGAGACGTCGGCCAGGCCGAGCCCGTCGATCAGCCAGAGCACGCCGGTGCCGACGAGCAGCAGCGCGCCGGCGACGGCGGCCGTGCCCGACCAGCGCCTCGCCGGTCGGGCCGGCGCCTCGGCGGTGGCAGGGGCTCCGGTGGACCACCGGGGCGAGGCCGGGGGAGAAGTCTCACCTGGTGGTCCACCGTCGGTCCGGATCGCCCCTCGGGACGACCCATACCCAACTGTAGTGCCTTCATCACGCTCTGCGTCGGAAAGTTTCGAAGATGTCACAGACGCCTGCTCAGCGGCTCCCTCGGGCGGCGGCACCGGCGACGGCGGGTCGTCCCGGCGGGCCCGCAGGACCATCCAGGTGCCGACGCCGACGAGCAGCACGCCGGCGGGCAGCGGGTCGAACCACCACCGGTGAGTGCCGAGCAGCGCCAGGGCGACGACGACCGCCAGCGCGCCGACCAGCAGGGTCGACGGCAGGTCGCGGTCGGGGGCGCGCCGGCGGGGCACGTCCGGTGCACGCTCGGGCAGGACGGCGGCCGCCACGACGTAGGCCACCACCGGTGCCGGCGTGAGCAGCGTCAGCAGGAGGGCGGCGAGGCGCACCAGCGTCACGTCGAGGCCGAGGTGGTCGGCCAGGCCGGCGCACACCCCGGCGATCAGCCGGTCCTCGGGCTCGCGCACCAGGCGCCGCCCGTCCTCGCCGCGGGTCTCGGGGCGCGGGGGAGCGGAGGAGGGTTGGTCCATGGCGCCATCGTGCGGGCCGCCCGGGGGACCGGCAATCAGGGATGTCCCTGACCCGGTCCCGGAGGCGCGACCGAGCCCGGAGTCGTCATCATGGTCGCGGACCATGGCCGCCCGACCGCCGAGCCCCCCGTCGCGCCTGCCGGGCCTCCCGCCCGACCTCGTGCGCCTGCCGCACGAGGGCCTCGTCGCGGGCGTGTGCGCCGGTGTCGCCCGCTGGCTGGGGGTCGACCCCGTCGTCATCCGGCTGGCGACCGTGGTCCTGGCGCTGGCCAACGGCGTGGGGGCGCTGGCCTACCTGGTGGCGTGGGCCGTGCTGCCCACCGGGGGCCCGGCGGGCGAGCCGGCCGTCGGTGGGCGGGCGGCCGCCCCGGTCGAGGACGCCCGCCGCAGCGGCGAGCTGGCGCTCGCCGTCGGCGCCATCACGATCGGCCTGGTCATGCTCGTGAGCTGGTCGGTGCCGTTCTTCCCGGACCGGCTCGTCTGGCCCGCGGTCGTCGTCGCCACCGGCGCCGGCCTCGTGCTGACCCGGGCCGGCGACAGCGAGCGGGCCCGGTGGCTCGAGCTGGCCGGCCGGCTGCCCGGCAACCCGGTCGAGGCCCTGCGCGGCGGCGGCTGGCTCTGGGTGCGGGTGATCGCCGGCGGGGCGCTGCTCGTCACCGGCCTCGGCCTCTTCCTCGCCGCCAACCAGGCCGTCGCCGGCGTCGTCGGCCAGGTCGGCGTCGCCGTGCTCGCCACCGCTCTCGGGGCGGGGCTCCTGTTCGGGCCGTGGATCGTGCGCCTCGCCGCCGAGCTGCGGGCCGAGCGGCGCGAGCGGATCCGCACCGAGGAGCGGGCGGAGATGGCCGCGCACCTGCACGACTCCGTGCTGCAGACGCTGGCGCTCATCCAGCGGGAGCCCGGCGTGCCCGCGCCGGCCCGCAGCCTCGCCCGCCGCCAGGAGCGCGAGCTGCGCGCCTGGCTCTACCGGGACGCGCGACCCGGCGGCGACGACGAGCCCGCCACGCTGTCGGCCGCGCTGGACCGGCTCGTCGACGAGGTCGAGGTCGACCACCGGGGGGTCGAGGTCGACGTCGTGCGGGTCGGCGACTGCCCCCTCGACGACGGCGTCGCCGCCCTGGTGCGGGCCGTGCGGGAGGCCGTGGTCAACGCCGCCAAGCACAGCGGCGCGCCCGAGGTGTCGGTCTACGTCGAGGTCGGCGAGGACGCCGTCGAGGCGTTCGTGCGCGACCGGGGCCGGGGCTTCGACCCCGCCACGGTCGACGGCGACCGGCGGGGCATCGCCGAGTCGATCGTCAACCGGATGGCCCGCCACGGCGGCGCCGCCGAGGTGCAGAGCGCGCCCGGCGAGGGCACCGAGGTGAGCCTGCGGGTGGCCCGGGGCCGGGCGGAGGCGTCGTGACGGCGGCGAGCGGCGGGGCCGGGACCGCCACCGGGCCCGTCCGGGTCTTCCTCGTCGACGACCACCGGCTGTTCCTGGCCGGCGTGCGGGCCGAGCTGTCCGGGCGCGAGGACGTCGACATCGAGATCGTCGGCGACGCGGTCGACGTGGAGTCGGCCGTCGAGGGCATCCGGGCCACCCGCCCCGACGTCGTGCTGCTCGACGTGCGCCTGCCCGGGGGCGGCGGCCAGGCGGTCATCGAGGCCGTGCGGCCCGGGCTGCCCGAGGTGCTGTTCCTGGCGCTGTCGGTCAGCGACGCCGCCGAGGACGTCATCGCGGTCATCCGGGCCGGCGCCCGGGGCTACGTCACCAAGACGATCTCGCCCGACGAGCTGGCCGCGGCCATCGTGCGGGTGCGAGACGGCGACGCGGTGTTCTCGCCCCGCCTCGCGGGCTTCGTCCTCGACGCCTTCGCGGCCGCGCTGCCGCCCGGTGCCGCGGTCGACCCCGAGCTCGACCAGCTCACGCCCCGGGAGCGGGAGGTCCTCCGCCTGCTGGCCCGGGGCTACACCTACAAGGAGATCGCCCGCCGCCTCGGCGTGTCGGTGAAGACGGTCGAGACCCACGTGTCGTCGGTGCTGCGCAAGCTGCAGCTCTCCAGCCGACACGAGCTCACCCGGTGGGCCACCGACCGCCGGCTCGTCTGAACCGGGAACCGCCTCGGACCGCGCCGCGGACCGGCCGTAGGGTCGGGGCATGAGCGCTGCGTCCCCGACCACGCACACCCCGAGCCCCGACGAGGTCCGGTGGTTCGCCCGCCGGGTCGCGGACCAGATGTCGGGCGCGGTCACCGCCGCCATGATCCACCTCGGCGACCGCCTCGGCCTCTACGCCGCGCTGCACGAGATCGGTGAGCCGTGCACCGCGGCGGCGTTGGCCGCGCGGTGCGGGCTGGTCGAGCGGTGGGTCCGGGAGTGGGCGGCGAACCAGGCGGCGGCCGGGCTGCTCGTGCTCGAGGCCGGGCCGGGAGACGAACCCGGCGACGAGCGGTTCGCCCTGGCCCCGGCGGCCGTGCCGGTCCTGGTCGACCGCGACGACGAGTCCCACCTCGCCGGTCTCTTCCACCAGCTGCCCCAGACCATGGCCCGCCTCGTCGACCTGCCCAAGAGCTTCCGCACCGGTCTCGGTCGCGACTACGACGACCTCGGGCCCGAGGCCGCCGAGGGCATCGAGCGCAACTTCGAGCCCTGGCTGCGCCGGCACCTGGTCGACGACGTGCTGCCGCTGGTGGACGGCGTCACCGAGCGGCTGGCCGCCGGGGCCGCGGCGGCGGACGTCGGCTGCGGCACCGGCGGCGCGGTGCTGTGCCTCGCCCGGGCGTTCCCGGCCGCCCGGGTCACCGGCTACGACATCTCCCGGCACGCCCTCGACCGGGCCCGGCGCCGCCTGGCCGACAGCGGGCTGACCAACGCGACGTTCCACGACCCCCGCACCCGCCCCCTGCCCGAGGACGGCTCGCTCGCGCTGGTCACCACCATCGGGTGCCTCCACGACATGACCGATCCGGCCTCGGTCGTGCGATCGATCCGGCGGGCGCTCGCCGACGACGGCGCCTGGCTGATCGTCGACATCGAGGCGCACGAGACGCTGGCCGCCAACATCGAGCGCAACCCGATGGCGGCGATGATGTACGGCACCAGCGTGCTGACGTGCCTGCCCTCCGGCCTGTCGGAACCGGGCGGTGCGGGGCTGGGCACCCTCGGGCTGACGCCGCGGCGGGCCGAGGAGATGGCCCGGGCGGCGGGCTTCACCCGCTTCCGGCGGCTGGACGTCGACCACCCGGTCGACGCGTTCTACGAGGTCCGGCCCTAGCGGCCCCGACCCTGGGTCCTGCCCTCACGGTCCTCGCGGCGGCCTCACCCCGACAGGTCGGCGCGGGCGCACCGGGGCGTCGCCGAGATTGGGTTGCACCGGGCGGCGCCGTCGCCGGGCAGGTCGACGACGTAGCCGGTGCCCAGCCGCTCGTCGGGCCAGACGTAGTCGGTCGACACGAAGTGCGCCCCGCTGGCCAGCGCGGCGTCCCGGCGGGTGGTGTCGCCACTCCGGGCCTCCCGGGTGTCCGCGTCCGCCCGGGTCCGCACGAGGAAGCCCTCCTCGACCAGGGCCCGGATGCGGTCGCCGTCGCGGATCGGGTCGTTGACCACGAACACCGCGGCGTCCGGGTCGGTCTCCGGCACGTCGACGAAGAGCAGCCGGTCGTCGAGGTCGGGCACGAGGGCGCGGTAGGTGTCGCGCTTCGCGCCCGTGTCGTCGAGCACGAACATGACCTTGCCCCGCGCCTCGTCGAGCGTGGGCCAGCGGCCGGCCCGCACGGCGGCGGCCAGGGTGCGGTGGGGGCCCCGCACGTCCCCCGGGGTCAGGATCCGCTCCTCGGGGAACACCGCCCGGATCTCCTCCTCGAGTCGGGCGAACGCGGCCGCGTCCCAGGACGGGGGCACGACGAAGCCGAACCCCGGGTCGGGGATCGGGCCGTCCTTGGCCTCGACCTGGATGGTGACCGGCAGGTGGTCGGGGTGGGCGTCGGACCACTCGCGCACGTCGGTGAGGCAGGCGGTGAAGGTCGCGCACGTCGAGCGGAAGTCGACCTCCTGGACGTGCAGCACCTTCAGGCCGGGCTCGGACAGCGCGGGGTCGACCGGCGCCAGCCCGAGGACCGGGCCGAGCACCGGCGAGGCGTAGAGGCCGCCGTCGGGCTCGTCGACGAACACGTCGAGCTCGACCTGGCGCACGCCGGCGTCGAGCTGCTCGCCGAGCGGCCGGTGCGTGTACCGGAACCCCAGCGCCTGCTCGCCGAGGAACGCCGTCAGGGCGTCCATGAGCACCGGCTCGGGCTCGACGTGGTAGCTGTTGTGCGAGGCCAGCACCTGGATCTCGTTCAGGCGCACCGGCGGGCCCTCGCCCCGGCCGCCCGGCCGCCCGCCGCCCGGCGTGCGGCAGGCCGCCACGAGCACCACGGCCGCGGCGAGCAGCGCCGCGGTCCGCCGCTGCCACACCCCCCTCATGGCCGCAGCTTGCCAGATGCCGGCCGGTCGCGCCCGGCCCGCCCGGTCCGGACGGCGGGGGTGGCCACCGAGCGTGGTCGGTCCGCTGCCTGTTGACAGGATTCCAGCGTGGCCATAGGTTCGCAGTCGTTGTGACACAGGTCACGACCGAGGTCGGGTGACCGGCCGCGACAGCGACCAAGGGGGCGACGTGGGGTCGACAGGCACGGGGGGCACGCCCGGTCGACGGCGGGCGGGGGACCGCTGGGGCGGGCGCACGGATCGCACGGATCGACGGACCGATCGGGTCGGCGCGGCGCGGCGGTGGTCCCGCCGTCCCGCCCCGACGTGGCTCGCGGCCCTGCTGGCGCTGGCGCTGGTGGCCGCCGCGTGCGGCGGGGGCGGCGACAGCGACGGCGGGGCCACGGGCGACGAGGACGCGGGCGACCCGACGCCCGGCGGGCGGATCGTCTACGGGCTCGAGGCCGAGACCATCGACGGCTGGTGCCTGCCCGAGGCCCAGCTCGCCATCAGCGGGATCATGGTGGCGACGACGATCTACGACACCCTGACCCGCCCCAACGCCGAGGGCGAGATGGAGCCGTGGCTCGCCGAGTCCGTCGAGCCCAACGAGGACCACACGCAGTGGACGATCCGCCTCCGCGAGGGCGTGAAGTTCCACGACGGCTCCGACCTCACCGCCGAGGTCGTGAAGAACAACCTCGACGCCTACCGGGGCGCGTACCCGGCCCGGGCGCCCCAGCTCTTCATCTTCGTGTTCCAGCCCATCGAGAGCGTCGAGGTCGTCGACCCGCTGACGGTGCAGGTCAACCTCAAGCAGCCGTGGGTCAGCTTCGACGCCGCCCTCCACGGCAGCGGGCGGGTGGGCATCATGGCCCAGGCCCAGCTCGACGACACCCGGACCTGCGCCGAGAACCTGATCGGCACGGGCCCGTTCCGCTTCGTCGAGTGGGTGCCCAACCAGCACCTCCGGGCCGAGCGGTTCGAGGACTACTGGGCCACCGACGCGGCGGGTGAGCAGCTGCCCTACGCCGACGAGATCGAGTTCCGGCCGATCGTCGAGGTCGACCAGCGGCTCAACGCGCTGCAGTCGGGCGAGATCAACGCCATGCACACGTCCGACCCGCAGACCATCGACGAGCTGCGGGACCTGGACGAGGCGGGTGAGGTCAACGCCTTCGAGTCGAGCGAGTTCGGCGAGGTCTCCTACGTGATGCTCAACTCGTCGAAGCCGCCGTTCGACAACATCACGGCTCGCCGGGCCCTGGCCCACGCCCTGGACTTCGAGGAGTTCAACGCCATCCTGGGCGCCGGCATCCTCGAGCAGGCCTCGGGGCCGTTCGCCCCCGGGAACATCGGCCACCTGGAGGACACCGGCTTCCCGACCTACGACCCCGAGGAGGCCGAGCGCCTCGTCGAGGAGTACGAGGAGGAGACCGGCCGGCCGCTGTCGTTCACCTACACGACGACCCAGGCCCAGGCGACCCTGGCCCAGGCCCAGCTGCTGAAGGAGCAGGCCGAGGAGGTCGGCATGGAGGTCGAGATCATCGGCGTCGACCAGTCGACCCAGATCGACAGCGCCCTCCAGGGCGACTTCGAGGCCATCGGCTGGCGCAACCACCCCGGCGGCGACCCCGACGGCCAGTACAACTGGTGGAAGTCGGGCTCGCCGGTGAACTTCGGGCGGTTCAACGACCCCGAGATCGACGAGCTGCTCGACCGGGGGCGCACGACCGTCGAGGGGCGCGAGGAGATCTACGAGCAGCTCAACGAGCGGTTCGCCGAGCAGGTCTGGAACATCTGGATCTACTACACGCCCTGGACGGTCGCGACCGCGCCCGACGTGCACGGGGTCCCCGGCGAGGGGCCGAGCGCGCCCGAGCCGTTCCCCGGCCTCGCGACCGGTCACCCGGTGATGTACATGTGGGTCGAGCAGTAGGGCGGTGGGGCAGCGCCGATGCGGTTGATCCTGCGCCGTCTCGTCCACCTGGCGGTGGTGCTGTTCCTCGTCACGCTGTTCGTGGCGCTGCTCACCGCCATGCTGCCGGGCGACCCGGTCGACGCCATCGCCGGCTTCGCCAGCGAGGAGCAGCGGGAGGCCCTGCGCGAGGAGCTGGGCCTCGACGACCCGGTGCCCGTCCAGTACGTGCGGTGGATGGGCGACTTCGTGACCGGTGACCTCGGCGGCTACTACACGGTCACCGGCGAGCGGCCGGTCATGGACCGGGTCCGGGACTCGCTGCCGGTGTCGCTCCAGCTCATGGTGTACGCGCAGGTGCTGGCGCTGGCCGTGGCCATCCCGGCCGGCGTCCTCACCGCCTACCGGGCGGGCAGCCGGGGCGACCGCATCGCCAACGCCACCGCCTTCGGGATGCTGGCGATCCCGAACTTCGCGCTGGCCCTCGTGCTCGCCTACTACGTCGGCGTCGAGCTCGGGTGGCTGCCCGTCAGCGGCTACGTGCGACCGAGCGAGGACCTCGTCGAGCACCTCCGGCGCATGGCCATGCCGGCGATCAGCCTCGCCGTGGGCCAGATCGCCGTCTACATGCGGCTGCTGCGCAGCGACATGATCGCCACGCTGCAGGAGGACTTCATCACCATGGCCAAGGCGAAGGGGGTGTCGCCCCGGCGGGTGCTGTGGCGGCACGCGCTGCGCCCGTCGAGCCTGACGCTGCTGACCGTCGCCGGCCTCAACGTCGGCACGCTCATCGGCGGCGCGGTCGTCGTCGAGGTCATCTTCTCGCTGCCGGGCATCGGGCTGCTGCTCTACGAGGCGATCGTCTCCCGCCAGTACGTCGCCCTGCAGAGCCTGGTGGCGATCATCGCCGTGGGCTACGTGCTCATCAACTTCCTGGTGGACGTGCTCTACGCCGTCCTCGACCCGAGGATCCGCCATGCCCGCGCCTGACGGTGGCCTCGACCTCGAGCCGGCGGCCACCCTGGCGCCCGGCGGCGCCCCGGCCGCCACCCGCGAGCCGGTCGACGCCGCCACGGGCGCGGCGACGCCCACCGGCGGGCGGTGGTCCCGCCAGGGGCGGCTGGGGTGGTTCGGCGTGCTCGCCATCGCCTGGCTGGCGTTCGTCACGCTCGCCGCGGTGCTCGCCCCCGTCCTGCCGCTCGACGACCCCAACGAGAACGTCGCCGCCATCGTCAACCAGGGCCCGGGGACCGACGGGCACCTGCTGGGCGGCGACGCCCTCGGGCGCGACCTGCTGAGCCGCATGGTCTGGGGCGGCCGGGCGTCGCTGCTGCTCGGCGTGGCCTCGGTCTCGCTCGGCATGGTGGTCGGCGGGCTGCTCGGCCTCGTCGCCGGCTACCACCGCGGGCGGGTCGACACGGTGGTGGCGGGCGCCTTCGACGTGTTGCTGTCGTTCCCGCAGCTCATCCTGGCGGTCACGCTGGTGACGGTCTTCGCCAGCGGCCAGGGCGTCAGCTCGACCCGCCGCATGGTCGTGCTGATCCTCGCCCTCGGGCTGGTGTCGGTGCCCGTGCTCGGCCGGATCGCCCGGGCCAACGCGCTGGCCTGGAGCCAGCGGGAGTTCGTCACCGCGGCGCGGGCCGTGGGCGCACGCGACCGCTCGATCATGTTCGGCGAGGTGCTGCCCAACGTGCTGCCGGCGATGTTCTCGATCGCCCTGCTCGGCATCGCCGTCGTGATCGTCGTCGAGGGCGGGCTCAGCCTGCTGGGCGTGGGCGTGCAGCTGCCCACCCCGTCGTGGGGGAACGTGCTGGCCGAGGGGCGGTCCGAGCTGCGCCAGGCGCCCCACATCGTCATGGTGCCGACCGTCGTCATCTTCCTGACCGTCCTGTCCCTCAACTACCTGGGCGACGTCGTCCGCGCCCGGTTCGACGTGCGGGAGAGCGCGCTGTGAGCAAGGGACGCCGCCACGTGCACACGAGTGCCGACGACTTCCCGACCGCCGGCGGGGGCGGCCCCCTGCTGGAGGTCGACGACCTCGAGACCCGGTTCCACACGCCCCGGGGCGTCGTCCGGGCGGTCGACGGCGTGTCGTTCCGGCTCGAGCGGGGCCGGACGCTCGGGCTCGTCGGCGAGTCCGGGTGCGGCAAGTCGGTCCTGTCCCGCTCGATCATGGGCCTGCTGCCGAGCTACGCCGAGCGCCGGGGCGAGATCACCTTCGCCGGCGAGCGCCTGGACCTGCTCGGCGAGGACGCCCTGCGGGAGTACTGGGGCGCGCGCATCGCCATGGTCTTCCAGGACCCGATGACGTCGCTCAACCCCGTCATGCGGATCGGCCAGCAGATCGCCGAGCCGCTGGAGATCCACACCGACCTGACCCGGGAGCAGATCCGGGAGACGGTCCTGGCCCTGCTGCGCTCGGTGCACATCCCCGAGCCGGAGCGCCGCCTGCGCCAGTACCCGCACGAGCTGTCGGGCGGCATGCGCCAGCGGGTGGTCATCGCCATCGCCCTGTCCTGCGGCCCCCAGCTGCTGTTCGCGGACGAGCCGACGACGGCGCTCGACGTCACCGTGCAGGCGCAGATCCTCGACCTGCTGCAGGAGCAGCAGGCCGAGCGCGAGATGGCCGTCGTGCTGGTCAGCCACGACCTGGGCGTGGTCGCGGGTCGCACGCACGACATCGCGGTCATGTACGCCGGCCAGATCGTCGAGATGGCGCCGACCCGCACGCTGTTCTCCGAGGTGCGGATGCCCTACACCGAGGCGCTGCTGCGCTCGGTGCCCCGGGTCGAGAACCCCAAGCACACCCGCCTGGCGGTCATCGGCGGCCGGCCGCCCGACCTCGTCGACCCGCCGCCCGGCTGCCGGTTCGCGCCCCGGTGCCCCTACGCGCAGGAGCGCTGCCGGGTCGAGGCACCCCCGCTGGTCGAGGCCGACACCCCCGGCCACTGGTACCGCTGCTGGTACCCGGTCGGCACCGACGAGGGGCGGGAGGCGCTCGAGCGCAACCTGGCCGCCAACGTCCCCCAGGCGGCCGCCGCGGTCACCGGTGACCTGTCCGTGGAGGCGAGCTGATGGCGGGCACCGGCACGGCGCACCTGCGCGACGGCGACGACGTGCTGCTGCGGGTCGAGGACCTCGTCGTCGAGTTCCCGGCGGCCGGGGGCGCGACCGTCTCGGCGGTCGCGGGCGTCAGCTTCGACGTCGCCGAGGGCGAGACCCTCGGGCTGGTGGGGGAGAGCGGGTGCGGCAAGTCGACCGCCGCCCGGGCGGTCCTGCAGCTGCCCCCGCCCACGGCGGGGACCGTCCGCTTCGCCGGCCACGAGCTGACCGCGCTGCGGGGCGAGCGCCTGCGCCGGCTGCGCCCGCTCATGCAGATCGTGTTCCAGGACCCGATCAGCTCGCTCAACCCCCGCCGGACCGTCGGCGACATCGTCGCCGCGCCGCTCAAGGTGTGGGGCCGGGGGAGCGAGGCCGAGCGGCGGGCCCGGGTCGACGAGGTGCTCGAGGCCGTGGGCCTCGACCCCGCGGTGGCCCGGGACAAGCGGCCGCACGAGTTCTCCGGCGGCCAGTGCCAGCGCATCTGCATCGCCCGGGCCCTCGTGCTCGACCCCAAGCTGGTGATCTGCGACGAGCCGGTCTCGGCGCTCGACGTGTCGGTGCAGGCGCAGATCCTCAACCTGCTCGAGGACCTGAAGGAGCGCTACGGCCTGACGCTCGTGTTCATCACCCACGACCTCGCCGTGGTGAAGAACGTGAGCGACCGGGTGGCGGTCATGTACCTCGGCAAGATCTGCGAGATCGCCGACCCCGACCAGCTCTACACGGCGCCGGCCCACCCGTACACGGCGGCGCTGCTGTCGGCCATCCCGGTGCCCGACCCGGACGCGCCGGCCCGCTCGGAGGGTTTGGTGGGCGGCGACCTGCCCTCGCCGGTGGCGCCGCCGAGCGGCTGCCGGTTCCGCACCCGCTGCCCGCGGGCGCAGGAGCGCTGCGCGGTCGAGGAGCCGACGATGCGGCCGGTCGCAGACGGCCAGTACGTCGCCTGCCACTTCCCGCTCGTGGACGTCGGCCCGTCCGGCGACGGCGCCGCCGACCGGGTGGACGACGAGGTGGCAGCGCCCTGACCGCCATGGAGCCCGCCGCCACCTCGCCGCCGGAGACCCGGCGAGCCCGCCTCGATCCCGAGGAGCGGCGGGCCCAGATCGTCGCCGTGGCGGCCGACGTGTTCCGCGGCCGCGACCCGGCGTCGGTCCGGTTCGACGAGATCGCCCAGGCGGCCGGCGTGTCGCGCTCGCTCGTCTACGCCTACTTCTCCGACCGGGGCGAGCTCATCGCCGCCGTGCACCTGCACCTGCTCAGCGACCTCGATGCCGAGCTGTCGGCCCTGCTCGCCGACGTGCCGGTCGACGAGGCCCGCCTGGGGTCGGTCGTGCGCCACTTCCTCGAGCTGGCCGAGCGCAACGCGGACTCGTGGCGGCTGTTCGCCGCCGCCGGGGCGGTCCAGCACCCGGCGGTCCAGGCCGCCCGGCGCGACCGGTGCCAGCGCATCGCCGACACCTGGGGCGGCGGGCCGGTGCACCGGCTGCTGGCCCGGGGCATCGTCGGGATGCTCGAGGCCGCCGCGACGGAGTGGCTGGAGCACCGAGGGTGCTCGCTGGACGAGGCCGCCGCCATCCTCACCCGCGCGCTCTGGCACGGGGTCAGCCGGCTGCCGCGCGCCGAGCGCGACTGACCTGTTCCCATCCGCCTTCCCACAGGGAATACTGCTCGCATGCCCCGTGCGATCTGGAGCGGCGCGATCAGCTTCGGGCTGGTCAACATCCCGATCAAGCTGTTCAACGCCGTCTCTCGCAAGAGCGTCCACTTCAACCAGATCGACACGCGCACGGGCGCCCGCATCCAGTACCGCAAGGTGTCGGCGGCCGACGGCGAGGAGGTGCCCGCCGAGCAGATCGCCAAGGGCTACCAGCTCAGCTCCGGCGAGTACGTGATCGTCGCCGACGACGAGCTGGCCGCCCTCGACCCCGAGGCCACCCGCAGCATCGACATCGAGCAGTTCGTCGACCTCGAGGAGATCGACCCGATCTACTACGACTCGGCCTACTACGTCGCCCCCGACCCCGCCGCTCGCAAGCCCTACGCCCTGCTGGTGCGGGCGATGGAGGAGGAGGGCAAGGTCGCCATCGCCCGCTTCGTCATGCGGTCGAAGCAGTACCTGGCGGCGCTGCGGCCCAAGGACGGCGTGCTCGTGCTGTCGACCATGGTCTACGCCGACGAGGTCAACGACCCGGCCGAGCTGGTCGACGGCGAGCTCGCCGACGTCGAGGTGTCCGAGCGGGAGCTGCGCATGGCGACCCAGCTGGTCGAGTCGCTGTCCGAGCCCTTCGACCCCGCCCGCTACGAGGACACCTACCGGGCCCAGGTGCTCGAGCTGATCGATCGCAAGGCCGCCGGCGAGGAGGTCGTCCCGGTGGCGGCCCCGCCGCCGGAGGAGAAGGTGGTCGACCTCATGGCCGCGCTCGAGGCCAGCGTGCGCGAGGCCAAGGAGGCGCGCAAGCGCCACCCGAGCGCCAAGGCGGCCGCCGGCGGCGACGCCGACGGCGAGGAGGCCGGCGGCGGCAAGCGGTCGGGCAAGGCCCGGAAGGCGTCGAAGAGCTCGAGGTCGGCGCCGAGGCGCAAGTCGGCCTGACACCGTCGTGGCGCAGCACACCCCGGTGGTGGTGGACGGCCGCACCCTGCGGCTGTCGAACCTCGACAAGGTGCTCTACCCGGCCACCGGGACGACGAAGGCCGAGGTCATCGAGTACTACGCCCGCATCGCCCCGGTGATGGTGCCCCACCTGGCCGACCGGGGGGTGACGCTGCGGCGGTTCCCGGACGGCGTCGAGGGCGAGTCGTTCTACGAGAAGCGCTGCCCCGACCACCGCCCCGAGTGGGTGCGGACGGTCGTCGGTCCCGGCGACCGCCAGGGGGACATCCGCTACTGCTGCCTCGACTCGGCCCCGGCGCTCGTGTGGGCGGCCAACCTGGCCGCGCTGGAGGTCCACGCCCCGATGGCCCGTTCCGACCTCGAGACGCCGACGATGTGCGTCTTCGACCTCGACCCGGGCGAGGGGGTGGGGATGCGGGAGTGCGCGGACGTCGCCCTCGACGTCCGCCACGTGCTCGACGGGCTCGGCCTCGTCGGCTACCCGAAGACGTCGGGGTCGAAGGGCCTGCAGGTCTACGTGCCGCTGAACACCCCCCACACCCACGACCAGGCCTCGGCCTTCGCCCAGGCGGTCGCCCGGCTGCTGGAGCGGGCCCACCCCGACCAGGTGGTCTCGAACATGAGCAAGCGCCTCCGGCGGGGCAAGGTGTTCGTCGACTGGAGCCAGAACAGCCGGCACAAGACGACCGTGGCGGTCTACTCCCTGCGGGCCCGGCCCCGGCCGACGGTGTCGACGCCGGTGACCTGGGAGGAGGTCGAGGCCGCGGCCGGCGGGGCGCCCCTGTCGTTCGAGGCCCCGGAGGTGCTGGCCCGGGTGGACGAGCTGGGCGACCTGTTCGCACCCACGCTGACCGAGCGCCAGGTCCTGCCCGACGTGCCGGTCTGACCGGCGGCGCGGCCCCGGCGGTCGGGCCCCCCGGGGGCCTCAGCCGGGTGCCGCGCCCGGCGTGCCGTCGCCGTCGCCGGCCAGGCCCTCGGCCAGCATGTCGATGGCGGCGGTGACGTGGTCGCCGAGCTCGGTGCCGGGGGCGTCGAGCCAGGTGTCGGTGGCGACCCGCAGGGCGGTCATGGCCACGGCGGCGACGAGGCGGGGCCGCAGCGCGGAGGTGGGCAGGCCGAGGCGCTCGGCGGCCCACCGGACGATCTCCCGCTCGATCGACCCGAGCAGGGCGTGGTAGCGGGTGCGGACGGCGGGCTCCTCGGCGGCGAGCGCCAGCACGCGCCGGAAGCGCCCCTCGTCGAGGACGCCGGGCGACAGCAGCGCGCTCCCCACGGCCCGGAGCGACGACAGCAGCGGCTCGCCGGCGGGTCGCTCGGCGAGCATCGGGCCGAAGGCGGCCAGGACCTCGTCGGCCTGGTCGAAGACCGCCTCGTCCTTGGTGGCGAAGTAGCGGAAGAAGGTGCGCGGCGAGACCTCGGCGGCCGCGGCGATGTCCTCGACCGTCGTCGCCGCGTAGCCGTGCCGCTCGAACAGGTCGAGGGCGGCGTCCGCGATGGCGCGGCGGGTGCGCTCCTTCTTGCGCTCGCGCAGGCCCGGGGGGCTGACCATGGTCTCGGGAGGGTAGTCCGCGGCTGTCATGCGGTGACTGATGACACAGACTGTCGTATGGCAGTCGGTGTCACTTCGTTCGTACGCTGCAGTGTATGTCCCGGGCCCTCCATCGCCTCGGCCGGTTCTCGGTCCGCCACCGGCGCCTCGTCGTCGTGGCCTGGCTGCTGGCGGTCGGGCTGCTCTGGCTGGCCGTGGCCGGCGCCGGCGGCTCGTACTCCGGTGACTTCCGCATCCCCGGCGCCGAGTCCCAGCGGGCCACCGACCTGCTCGAGGAGCGGTTCCCCCAGGTCGCGGGGGCGACGGCCCAGGTCGTCGTCCACACGCCCGAGGGCGACCTGACCGCCGGGGAGGAGGCCCGGGCGCTCGCCGACCTCGTCGAGCGCGTCGGCGAGCTGCCGCACGTGCTCATGGCGCTCGACCCCGCGGTGACCGGCCTCGTGTCGCCCGACGGCCGCACGGCCATCGTCCGGGTCCAGTACGACGGCGAGCCCCGCGAGCTGGGGGAGGAGGCCTACCACCAGCTGGAGGAGGCGGTCGGGCCCACCCGGGACGCCGGCCTGCAGGTCGAGCTGGGCGGCGTGCTGCCCAGCTTCGCCGTCCAGGTCGAGACCGGCGCCGCCGAGCTCGCCGGCGTGCTCGGCGCCGTCGTCATCCTGCTCGTCGCCTTCGGCTCGGTCGTCGCCATGGGCCTGCCCGTCGGCATCGCCCTCTTCGGGCTGGCCGGCGGCACCGCGCTGCTCATGCTCATGCGCCTGGTCCTCGACATGCCGGCCGAGTCGGGCACCCTGGCCACGATGATCGGGCTCGGCGTGGGGATCGACTACGCCCTGTTCGTCGTCACCCGCCACCGGGCCGAGCTGCAGCGGGGCCTGACCGTGGCCGACGCCGCCGGACGGGCCAACGCCACCGCCGGGCAGGCGGTCGTGTTCGCCGGCGGCACCGTCGTCATCGCCATCTGCGGCCTGGCGCTGGCCGGCATCCCGGCGGTCACCGCCATGGGCCTGGCCTCGGCGGTCGTCGTGGCGGTGATGGTGCTGGCGTCGATCACCCTGCTGCCCGCCCTCCTCGGCGTCGCCGGCCTCCGGCTGCTGCACGCCTCGCTGCCCCGGTCCCGCCGCGTCGACCCCGCCGCCCCGGTGGCGCTCGACAACGGCCCCGCGCGGCGCAGCGGCTGGCAGCGCTGGGGCGACCACGTCACCCGCCACCCGTGGCCGTGGCTGGTGGCGGGCACGCTGGCGCTGCTCCTCGCCGCCGCCCCGGCGCTGTCGATGCGCCTCGGCCAGACCGACGCCGGGACCGACCCGCGGGGCACGACCACCCGCGCCGCCTACGACCTCACCGCGGAGGCCTTCGGCGACGGCTACAACGGGCCGCTGCTCGTCGCCGTCGAGCTGGACGGCGGGGAGGGGGACGCCGCCGCGCTCCAGGCGCTCGCCGAGGCCGTCGCCGCCGACCCGGCCGTCGAGGTCGCCTACCCGCCCCAGCTCAGCGAGTCCGGCGACGCCGCGCTGCTCATGGTCGTCCCGACCGGCGCCCCCCAGTCCGAGGAGACGAGCGACCTCGTCCACCGCCTGCGCGACGAGGTGGTGCCGGCCGCGCTCGACGGCACCGGGGTCGAGGCCCACGTCGGCGGCCAGACCGCCGTGTTCATCGACCTCGCCGACAAGGTCGCCGGGCGGCTGCCGGTGTTCATCGCCGCCGTGGTCGGGCTGAGCTTCCTGCTGCTGACCGCCGTGTTCCGGTCGCTGGCCGTGCCGCTCAAGGCCGCGGTCCTCAACGTCCTGTCGATCGGCGCCGCCTACGGCGTCGTGGTCGCCGTGTTCCAGTGGGGGTGGGGCCGGTCGCTCATCGGGCTCGACGAGGCCGTGCCGATCGTCTCGTTCGTGCCGATGTTCATGTTCGCCGTCCTGTTCGGCCTGTCGATGGACTACGAGGTGTTCCTCCTCTCGCGCATCCGAGAGGAGCACCTCGCCGGCCGGTCCAACACGGCGGCGGTCATCTCCGGCATCTCGTCGACCGCCCGGGTGATCACCTCGGCCGCGCTCATCATGATCTGCGTCTTCACCGGGTTCGTGTTCGGCGACCAGACGATCGTCAAGATGTTCGGCGTCGGCCTGGCCACCGCCGTGGCGGTCGACGCCACCGTCGTGCGGATCGTGCTGGTGCCGGCCACGATGCGCCTGCTGGGCGGGGCGAACTGGTGGCTGCCCCGCTGGCTCGACCGGGTGCTGCCCCGGCTCGACGTCGAGGGGACCGGCGGCCTGCCCGCCCCCGAGCTGCGGGTGCCCGCCCCGGCGCCGACCTCCGTGCCGGGCGAGCCGGTGCGGGACCGGGCGCCGACCGGCTGACCGCCGGGCGCCGGCCGTCAGCGGTCGTCGGACCGCTCGTCGGACCGCTCGTCGGCCGGGCCCTCCTCCTCGGGGCCCGACCCGGCTGCCGCGCCCGCGACCTGCGTGGGGTCGTCGCCCGCCGGTGCCGCCCCCGGTGCAGCGGCCTCGACCCGGGTGGGGTCGTCCGGGCCCACGGCCGGCGTGCCGCCGGGGTCGGACGGGTGCGGCTCGCCGGAGGCGGTCGGCATCTCGTAGGTCGCCTCCGGCGCGGCCGGCCGCAGCCCCCCGGGCGGGTAGGCCGTCGGGCCGGGGCGGAAGCTGCCGTCGGCCACGGCCCCGGTGGGCGCCCACCACGGCGGGGGGGGCTCGCCGACCCGCGGGGGGACCGGGTGGGGGGGGGATTTCGCCTACGTCGAGACCTACGCCGAGGCCTATCGGCTGGATGTTAGAGTCGGGGATGCGGTGTGCTGGGAATGTGCTGGGGCGGACGAGGAGGACGAGGAGGACGAGGAGGACTGACCCCCGACGCTCCCCAGAGCTCCCGACTCGTCGGGGGCTCACGGGAGCGCCGAGGCCGGTGCACTAGATAGGAGTTAGTCATGCGAATTTGGATTCTCGGGGCGCCAGACCCCGAAATGGAAGCTATTGAGAAGCTTCTCCGCGAGTGCGGAG
>PKRH01000052.1 GCA_017577565.1 Thermoanaerobacterales bacterium
GGCGACGGCCAGGGCGTGGACGCCGAGGTCGAACGCCGCCCCGCCGCCCCAGGCGGGCGCCGTGCGGTCGGGCCCGCCGGGCGGGCGGCCCTGCGCGAACCGCACCTCCAGGTGGGTGAGCGTGCCGATGCGCCGGCAGGCGTCGACCGCCTCGGCGACGGCGGGGGAGAGGGCCAGGTTCTCGGCGTAGGCCACCTGCCCGTGGCCGGCCAGCTCGACGAGCGCGTCGGCGTCGTCCAGCGTGGCCGCCAGCGGCGCCTCGACGGCCGCCAGCGCGCCCCCGGCGACCCGGTCGACGAGGTTGCCGATGCGGTGCCGCGCCCACACCCAGGGCGTGGCGCCACCCTCCGGCGACCAGGCCCCCGCGATCGACCGGAGCTCGAGGCAGACGTCGATGACCAGCCCGCCGACCTCGTCCCGGCCGAGGCGGACGCCCCGGTGCCGCAGCTCCCGCTGGACCGCCCCGGCGATCGGCGTGCGGTAGCGCTCGTACAGCGTGACCATGGCCGCGTCGTCGCCCTCGGCCATGCGGGCCATGATCTCCGCCAGGTCGCCGTCGCACCCCTGCCCGTCCACTCCTGTCTCCTCCGCCTCAGGGGGGCGTGCCGCCCCGATCCGACGGCGACAGCATCCGGACGGGGTGTGACGAACAACATCGATGTCGTTCGTGGTCCGTCACCACGCGCGGGTGCGCGCCGGGCCCGGCGGGGACGGTGCGGGCGCGACGGTGACCCCATGCCCCCGAGTACGCGCTCGTCGTGACACCCGGCGCGCCCGCCGGGTGGTCAGTCGGTCGGCAGCTCGCCGAAGCGCTCGGTCGGCGCCGGCTGGCGACCGCTGGGGAAGTCGCGCAGGTCGCCGCGCGAGGTCCGGTCCCAGCGCTCGAACGTGAGCGGCGACAGCAGGTGCGCGCACACCAGCCGGGCCACCGCCTCGATCGAGTCGAGGTGCGTGCGCTCGGCCCCGTGGCTGGCGTCGACGCCGAAGGCCACGAGCGCCGCCCGGGTCTCGGCCCCCGCCGACAGCGCCGCCGCCACGTCGGACCGGTAGTGGCGGAACACGTCGCGGGCGTAGGGGATGCCGTGCGTCTCGCACAGCCGGCAGAGGTGCCGGGTGAAGTGGTAGTCGAACGGCCCGGTGGCGTCGAGCATCGGGATGGTCACCCCGGTCTCGATCGAGTGGTGGCCCGGCGCCACGACCGCGTTGTCGATCGACAGCATCTCGGCCACGTCCTCCTGCAGGCCGTGGCTGGCCCCCTGCCCCACCTCCTCGGCGATCGTGACCAGCAGGTGCACCTCGTGCGGCACCGCCGGGCTGCCCTCCCGGCACAGGGCGTGGAGCGCCCCGAGCGCGGCGGCCACGCCGGCCTTGCCGTCGAGGTGGCGGGCGTTGACGTAGCCGCTGTCGGTGACGATCGGCAGCGAGTCGATGGCCACGAAGTCGCCGATCCGGATGCCGAGCTCCGCGAGGTCCTCGGCGCTGGCGCACTGCTCGTCGACCCGCACCTCGACGTGCTGCCAGCCCGTCGGCTGGGTGTCGACGTCGTCGCCGAACGCGTGGCCGCTGGCCAGCAGGGGCAGGATCGTCCCCGTGTAGGTGCGGTCCGGGTCGTCGGTCAGCACCGTCACGCGGCACCCCTCGGCGAACCGGGCGCTGTGCGTGCCCACCGGCACGACGGCCAGCCGGCCGTTGGGCTTCAGGTCGCTGACCATGCACCCGATGGTGTCGGCGTGGCACACGATCGCCCGGGCGCCGGGGTTCGTCCCCGGCAGCCGGGCCAGCAGCGAGCCCCGCCGCGTCAGCTCGAGGTCGACCGGCAGCTCGGCCAGCTCGTCGCCCAGCAGCTGCACGACCGCGTCGGTGCGGCCCGACGGGCTGGGCGTGCGCAGCAGGCGCAGCAACAGGTCGAGCGTCCAGTCCATGTCGATGTCCGGCAGGGCCGCCACGGCCGGCACCGTACCCCCGCCGTCGGGCGACGGCCCGGTCCCCTCCGGCCGCGGGGGCGACGCCGGGGTGCTCACGAGCTCGGCGGCGACTCGGGCCGCCACCCCCAGGGGAGCCCCGAGGTGGTCGGGAACAGCAGGTCGATGAACCGCTCGGCGGTCGGCTGGGGCTCGTGGTTGGCCAGGCCGGGGCGCTCGTTGGCCTCGATGAACACGCCCGTCGGCCGGTCGGGGCTCTCGACGATCAGGTCGAGGCCAGTCACCGGGATGCCGATGGCCTCGGCCGCCGCCACCGCCATCGCCGCCAGGTCGGGGTGGAGCTTGGCGGTGACGTCGTGGATCGTGCCACCGGTGTGCAGGTTGGCGGTCCGGCGCACCTCGAGGCGCTCGCCCTCGGGCAGCACGTCGTCCAGCGACCACCCGGCGGCCTCGACGGTCCGCACCGTCTCCTCGTCGAGCGGGATGCGCGACTCGCCGCTGGTCGCCGCGGCCCGGCGGCGGCTCTGGGCCCGGACGAGGTCGCGGACGGTGTGCCGGCCGGTGCCGACGACGGTCGCCGGCTGGCGCACGGCGGCCGCCACGACCTCGCCGTCGATCACGACGATCCGCAGGTCCTGGCCGTGGACCCGTTCCTCGATCAGCACGTCGGGGCAGTACGAGCGGGCCAGCGCCAGCGCCCGGTCCAGCTCCTCGTCGGTGGTGACGCCGACGGTGATGCCCGTGCCCTGCTCGCCGCGGGCCGGCTTGACGACCACCTCGCCGACCTCGGCGAGGAACTCGTGGTCGGCCGCGTCGAAGGTGGCGTCGCGCCCGGCGGGCACCGGCAGGCCGGCCCGGCGCAGGATGCGCCGGGTGTGCCGCTTGTCGTCGCAGCGGCTCATCGCCACCGCCGTCGTGAGCTCGGACAGCGACTCCCGGGTGACGATGCTGCGCCCGCCGTGGGTCAGGCGCAGCTCCCCGGCCCGGGCGTCCAGCACCTCGACGGCGATGCCCCGGCGCAGCGCCTCGTCGGCGATGATCCGGGCGTAGGGGTTGAGGTCGTCCAGCCCCTCCTGCTCGCCGACGAACAGGCGCTCGTTGATGGCGTTCTTGCGCTTGATGGCGAACACCGGCACCCGCTCGAAGCCGAGCTTCTCGTAGAGCGCGATGGCCGGCTCGTTGTCGTGCATGACCGACAGGTCGAGGTAGGCGCGGCCCCGGGTCTGGAAGTGCTCGATCAGCGCCCGGACCAGCGCCTCGCCCACCCCGGGCACCTGGGTGCCGGGGTCGACCGCCAGCGTCCACAGCGAGCTGCCGCCCTCCGGGTCGTCGAAGGCCAGCAGGTGGTCGATGCCGGCCACCGTGCCCACCAGCTCGCCCGTCGAGGTGTCCTCGGCGACCAGGTAGGTGATGTGCCGGGCCTGCTGGTTCGACCAGAGCACCTCGGGCGGCGCCGGCACCATCCCGCACCGCACGTAGATGCGGTTCACCGCGTCGGCGTCCGACCGCGTCGACAGCGACCGCACCACGATCCCCCGGGGTGGGTCGCGCCGCGGCAGGGTGCGGTGCAGCCAGAACCGGTAGGTGTACGACGGGTCGACGAACAGCTCCTGCGGCGCCTTGGCCACCAGCACGTGGGGGTCGCGGGCGTACAGGCAGATGTCCCGCCGCCCCTCCGCCTCGTCCCGCAGCTGCGAGACGATGGCCGACGCCGAGCGGAAGGTCTGGCCGAACAGCACCCGGCCCCAGCCCATGTCGACCACGACGTCCCGGGCCATCGAGGCCACCAGGTGCTCGGGCGGTTGCTGCCAGCTCGTCGTCGAGATGGCGTCGTGGCGGTCCCAGCCGCCGGACGCGCGCAGCGGCGCCGGCTCGTCGCCCGCGGCCCGCCCGCGGCCGCGGTCGGAGACCGTGGGCTCGGCGTCGCGGTCGCTCGGTGCCTCGGGATCGGTCGTGCTCATGGCGTCGCGGTCGTCGTGGTCGCGGGCCGTCACGGGGCGATCTCGTGCGCCTGGAGCCACAGCTCGAGCAGGCCCAGCTGCCACAGCTTGTTGCCCCGCAGCGGCGTCAGCTGGTCGTTGGGGTGGGCGAGGAGGTGCTCGACGTACGCGGGCTCGAACAGGCCCCGCTGCTTGGCGGCCGGGTCGGTGAGCGCGTCGCGCACCATGTCGTAGAGCTTCCCCTCCAGGTGGGTCAGCGCGGGGACCGGGAAGTAGCCCTTGGGCCGGTCGATCACCTCGGCGGGCACGACCCGCCGGGCGGCCTCCTTCAGCACGCCCTTGCCGCCCTGGGCGACCTTCAGCTCGGGCGGGCAGGCGGCGGCCAGCTCGACCAGCTCGTGGTCGAGGAACGGCACCCGGGCCTCGAGCCCCCACGCCATCGTCATGTTGTCGACCCGCTTCACCGGGTCGTCGACGAGCATGACCTCGGAGTCGATGCGCAGCGCCCGGTCGATCGGCGTGGCCGCGCCGGGTCGGGCGAAGTGCTCGGCGACGAACGCCCGCGAGACGTCCTCGTCGCACCGGTAGGGGGCGCTGACGACGGCGGCCATCTCGGCGTGCGGCCGGTCGAAGAACGCCGCCGCGTAGGTCTCCACGCCGCCGTCGGCCGCGGCCGCCGGGTCGAGCATCGGCGGGTACCAGTGGTAGCCGGCGAAGACCTCGTCGGCGCCCTGCCCCGACTGCACGACCTTGACGTGCTGCGAGACCTCCTGCGAGAGGAGGTAGAAGGCGACGACGTCGTGGCTGACCATCGGCTCGCTCATGGCGGCGATCGCCCCGTCGAGCGCCGGCAGCAGCCGGTCGCTGTCGATGCGGATGCGGTGGTGGCGGGTGCCGAACCGCTCGGCGACGACGTCGGAGTAGCGGAACTCGTCGCCCTCGAGCCCGCCGTGCGACTCGAAGCCGATGCTGAACGTGCGCAGGTCGGACACGCCGGCCTCGGACAGCAGCCCGACGACCAGGCTCGAGTCGAGCCCGCCGGAGAGCAGGCAGCCGACGGGCACGTCGGCCACCATGCGCCGGTCGACCGCCGTGCGCAGCGCCCCGAGGATCGCGTCCTCCCAGTCGCGGGGCGACCAGTCGGCGTGCTCGGGCCGGCGGGTGAACTCGGCCCGCCAGTAGGTCGTCTCGCGCCGGCGCCCGTCGGGCTCGATCGCCAGCGTCGTGGCCGGCGGCAGCTTGCGCACGCCCCGCAGGATCGTGCGGGGCGCCGGCACGACCGAGTGGAAGGTCAGGTAGTGGTGCAGCGCCACCGGGTCGACGCTCGTGTCGACGCCGCCGCCCGCCAGCAGGGCGGGCAGGGTCGAGGCGAAGCGCAGCGCGCCGTCGACCTCGGCCAGGTAGAGCGGCTTGATGCCGAGGCGGTCGCGGGCGAGCAGGACGCGCCCCGAGTCGCGCTCGACCATGCAGAAGGCGAACATGCCGCTGAGGTGCTCCACACAGGCGTCGCCCCACCGGTGGTAGGCCTTGAGGAGCACCTCGGTGTCGCTGGTCGAGAAGAAGCGGTAGCCGGCCGCCTCGAGCTCGCGCCGGAGCTCGTGGTGGTTGTAGACGCACCCGTTGAAGACGACGGCGAGCCCGAGCTCGGGGTCGACCATCGGCTGGGCGCCCCGCTCGGTCAGGTCGATGATCTTCAACCGCCGGTGGCCGAGCGCCACCGGGCCCTGGGCCCACAGGCCCCACCCGTCGGGCCCCCGGTCCCCCATCGTCGCCGCCATCCTCGCCACGACGGCCGGGTCGGCCGCTCGCCGGGCGAGGTCGATCTCACCGCTGAATCCACACACGCACCGTTGACGGTACCCAGCGCGGAGCCCCGTCCCACCGGGCAGGCGTCACGCGGGCGGGACGACGGCGGCGACGGCGCGCGGCGGGCCGGCGTCAGGCGGCCGGCGAGGCCGAGTCCGCCGAGCCGAGGAACGAGAGCAGCGCCTCGTTGAACGACAGCGGGTCCTCGATGTTGGGCAGGTGCCCGACGTTGGGGACGATGACGAGCTCGCCCTTGAGCAGCGAGCGCAGGCTCATGGCCTCGGCGATCGGGGTGACCCGGTCGAGCTCGCCGACGATGACCAGCGCCCGGACGTTCGACTGCCGCAGCAGGTGCATCGAGTCGGGCCGGTCCTTCATCGCCTGCAGCGCCGCGACCCAGCCGTCCGGGTGCGCGCCCTCGGCCAGCGCGTGGACGTACTCGACCAGCTCCGACCGGCTCATCGAGCCCGACGACAGGAGCCCCTCGACCATCTCCTTGGCGAGCGACGCCACCTCGGCGCCGTCGCGGATCTGGTTCTGCTGGTTGGTGCGCCGCTGGGCGACCGTCGGGTCGTCGGCCCGGGCCCGGGTGTCGGCCAGCACGAGCTGCTGGACCCGGTCCGGGTGGTGCCGGAGCAGGGCGATGGCCAGGTAGCCGCCCATCGACTCACCGACGACGGTGGCCTTCTCGACGCCGAGCTGGTCCAGCACCCCGACGACGAGGTCGGCCCACCGCTCCATCGAGGCCTTCTCGGGCTCGGCCGGCGGGGGCGACATGCCGAAGCCCGGCATGTCGATGGCGATGCAGCGGTACGAGCCTTCGAGCGCCTCGATCTGGTAGTCCCACATGGCGGCCTGCAACGGGAAGGCGTGCAGGAAGACCACGGCGTCACCCTCGCCGCGGTCGACGACGTTGACAGGCTGACCATGGACTTCGAGTAGCGGCACTGATGGGCTCCTTGGCGGGCGCGGCACTGGGGTCCTCAACAGCAGTACCCCATCGGACCTCCCCCAGGCGAACCGAGCAGCGCTGCATTTTATGCCCGACCACGCTGGGTGCATCGCTGCCGGTCGGGCGCGACGGAGCGCGGCGGGACGGGTGCCGCGACGCCCCGCCGCGGGGCCGGCGGACCGGCCGCTCAGGCCGGCTCGAGGCGGCGGAACGACTCGATCTCGAGCCCGAGCTCGCCGGCCTCGTCGAACGCCTCGTGGACCTCCGCCGCCGTGGCGTCCCGGCGCCGCAGCACGGTCACGCCGTCCCGCTCCTCGGCGGTCCAGCCGGCGAAGCCGGCGGTGAGGCGGGGGGCGCCGTGGCAGCGGAGGGTGATCTCGGCGATGTGCGCCACGCCCGCATGGTGCGGGCCCCGCGGGTGACGGCTGCACACCCCGGCGGGGTGAACCTCGGGCGCGACCGGGGCGGACCCCGATCGGGCGGGGGCCCGGCGGGGGTCAGAGGATGCCCATCTGCCGGGCCCGGCGGACGGCGTCCTGGCGGCTGTCGACGTCGAGCTTCCGGTAGATGGCCTTCAGGTGCGACTTCACCGTGTTGAGCGACACGTACAGCTCGGCGCCGATCTCCCGGTTGGACAGGCGGCTCGGCAGGTAGCGCAGCACCGCCAGCTCCCGCTCGCTCAGCGGCTCGACGAGGCGGGCGCCGACCGGGGCCGGCGGCGCCGTCGGTGCCGCGGCCAGCTCCTCGCCGATGTCGAAGCCCTCGTCCAGGAACCGGCGGACCGCCCCCTCGCGCCGGGCCACGCCGGCCACCCGGGCGAGCAGGTGCCGGGCCTCCCGGCCGTCGCCCTGCTCCCCGGCCGCCCGGGCGGCCAGCGCCACCGCCTCGAACCGCCGCAGCCGGTCGTCGTCGTCCTCCAGGAGGCCGGCCACGAGGTCGGCCACCTCCCCCGGCCGCCCGGACTCCAGCCGGGCCCGGGCCTCGAGCAGCGTGCGCTCGGGGCCGGGCTCGATGGTCTCCAGCAGGTCCACGGCCCGGTCCAGGTCGCCGGCCCGCAGGCGGATCCGGCACTCGGCGACGTCGACGACCGCGGCGAGGAACGGCGGGGTCCCGGCGGCGGCCAGGTCGCGGCGGGTCCGCAGCAGACGGCGCAGCGCCGCGTCGATGCAGCCCCGCGCGCACTCGACGTGGGCCAGCTCGACCTCCCCGAGGGTGGTCATCGCCAGCCGCCCGTCCTCCAGCGCCGTGGCCAGGTGGGGCTCGACGACCTCCACCGCGTCGTCGAGCTCGTTGCGCTCCCGGTGGACCATGGCCCGCGCCACCCGGGCGGCGATCACCGCCCAGCGGGCCCCGGCGCCGTGCTCGGCGGCGAGCGTGATCCCCTCGTCGGCCAGCTCGGCCGCGACCCGCAGCCGGCCGCGGCGGGCCTCCATCCACGCCTCGGTGCCGAGCAGCGACACCAGGTCGGCCGGGAGCCGGGGCCCCTGGCGGCGCACGACGAACGACCAGCGGCGGGCGGCGACGTGGTCCTCGAGCAGGGCGTGGGCCCGGGCCATGCCGACCGGCAGGTAGCCCCAGCACTCGCGGGCCACGGCGGCGAGCTCCGCGGGCAGCGCGGACAGGGGCGTCTCGTCCCGGCGCGCCCACACCGCCTCCCCCACCGCCACGGCCGTGTGGGGGTCGCCCCGCACCGCGGCCAGCGCCACCTCGGCGATGTCGAGCAGGGTCGCCGCCCGGGGGTCGACGTCGCCCGGCGGGCGGCTGCGGGCCCGCTCGAGCACGGCCGACGCGCCGGCGACGCTGCCCGCCCGGGCCAGGCCCCACAGGCAGACGAGCTGACGGGCGGGGTCGGCGTCGACGAACGCGGCCGGGAAGCGCCCGATCCAGCGGCGCACGGTCTGGTGGCGGCCGGTCCGCAGGTGGTGCTGGAGGTTGGCCCGCAGCAGCGAGAACGCCGCCTCCAGCTGCCCGGCGTCCAGGTGGTGGTCGATGGCCAGGCCGGGCTCGCCGTGCTCGGCGAACCACTCGGCCGCCCGCTCGTGGCCGGCCCGCTCGACGTCGGGCCGGGTCATCCGCAGCTCGCGGCGCAGCAGCTGCCGGAACAGCTGGTGGTACCGGTACCACTCGCGGTCCTCGTCGAGCGGGACCACGAAGAGGTTCTCGGCCTCGACCCGGCGGAGCAGGTCGCCCGCGTCGCCGCGACCGGTGACCCGCCGGCAGAGGTCGGCGTTCATCCGCTCCAGCACCGAGGTGGCGAGGAGGAAGTCGCGGACCTCCTCCGGCTGCCGGTCGAGGACCTCGTCGAGCAGGAAGTCGGCCACGTGCCGGTCGCTGCCGGCGAAGCGCTCGATGAACTCGTCGACGTCCCTGCGGCCGGCCAGCGACAGCGCGGCGAAGTGCAGGCCGGCCGCCCAGCCCTCGGTCCGCTCGACCAGGCGCTCGACCTGCCGGCGGTCGAGCTGCACGGCCGGGAAGCGGGCGAAGAGGTCGACGGCCTCGTCGACATCGAAGCGCAGGTCGGCCTCCCGCAGCTCGACGACCTCGCCGACGAGGCGGACGCGGTGGAGCTGGACCGGCGGGTCCGACCGCGACGACAGGACGAGGGTGAGGTCGGTCCCGGCGAGGAGGTCGACGAGCCGGGCCAGCAGGCCGGCGGTCGGCGTGCGGTCGACGCAGTGGACGTCGTCGAGCACGAGCACGGCCGGGCCGGCCTCCCGGAGGTGCGCCGCCGCGCGCTCGAGCGCCCGGTCGGCGGCGTGGTCGGCGGGACCGTCCGCCCGCCTCGCCTCGCCGACGCCCGGGCACAGCCCCTCGAGCGCGCCCACCAGGGCCTCGAGGAAGGCCTCCGGGTCGCCGTGCCGGGCGTCGAGCGTCAGCCACGCCGTGGGTGCGCCGACGGCGTCGACCCAGGCCCGCACGGCCACCGACTTGCCCGATCCCGCCGGTCCGGTCACGACGACGAGGCGGGCGGGGACGCTCATGGCGTCGATCAGGCGCGGGCGCGGGACGATGTGCGCCGGCAGGCGCGCCGCGGTCATGCCCAACTCCGTTCCTGCATCTCCCTCAACCCGCCTCCTCGCCACTCCCCGAAGGGCGGTCGGCACAGGAGACTACGAGTCTGTCACGCTGTGTGGCGAGATGACCGCAGCTCCAGGGCGACCAGCTCGACGCCCAGGCGGTAGAGGCGGGCGATGGTGCCGTGCAGGGCGGCGCCGTCGTCGAGGTGACCGGCCAGCCGCGCGCCCTGGTCGGCGCGGGTGCAGCGCAGGCCGGTGGCGCGCTCGAGCGCCTCGACGTCCAGCTCCCGGTCGGCGCGGACGGTGAACTCGTAGTACGGCACGTCGGACCCTTCGCGGCGGCGGGTGGCGACGGGAGAGAGGCGCCGCCGGGGGTGACCGTGCGCGACGACCGGGTGATCGCGCCTCGCTCGCCGGGGGTGACCGCGCCCGGCGGGAGCGACGCCGGGCGGGCCGTGCGGGACGGGGCGCCCCGAACGCCCTGGTCGCGGCGCGATCACCCGGGTGGGATGACGAAGAGTCACCCCGTGACCGCGTAGCGTCATCCCCGTGGCCGCTGCGCTGTCGCCCCCGTCGACCACCGCCGCCACGGAGAACGGCCGTGGTCCGGGACGGCTGACCACGGGAACCCCAGCGCCCGTCGTGCGGCCACCATGCGCGCGTCCCCAGCCGCGCGCGACTCGCGTCCCCCAGCGCGAGCGGGCGGGGCGTGGCCGACCTCGCCTCCCCCCTGGTCGGCCACGCCACCGCTCACCTGACCCGGTCGCCGCCCGTCCCCCGGGTGCCGCCCGCCCGCCCGGGGGATGGCGCGCGCCGATCCGGGGAAGGCCTGGGGGCGGTGGGTGACCCGACGCGAGGAAGGAACGACCGATGACCGCTGAGCGCGATCCCGGTGAGGACAAGGTCACCGAGCAGACGCGGGCGTTCGAGCAGCGCAGCGACGAGCTCGCCCACGGCTCCCCCGACCGCCCCCCGACGCCCGAGGAGGAGGCGGCCGCCGAGCGGGCCGAGCCGCTCGACGACGCCACCCGCCGGGCCTACAAGGAGGCGGCCGAGCGCGGCGCCAACGCCAAGGGCGAAGGTCGCATCTGACGGCGATCCGACGCCGTCGGGGCCGCGCCTCTCCGGGCGGGCCCCACGGACGGGTGCCGCGCCGGCGCCGACCGGCGCGGCACCGTCGCGTCACCCTGCGGGCGTCGCTGTGCGCGGCGTTGATCGCCGCCTGCACCTGGTAGGGCCCGGGTCGGCCGCGGCGGCGAAGGCCTCCTGGGCCGCGTCCTCGGCGACGTCGAGGTCGCCGACGGCGCGGACGAGCGCGCCGACGACGCGGGGCCACTCGTCACGGCAGGTGCGCACGATCGCGCCGCCCTCGGGGCGGGCGCCCGGCGACCGGCCGTTCACGGGTGGTCGTCCATGAACGGCCGCACCTCGATCGGGCAGGTGGTGGCCGCCGACGTGCGCTCGGCCCAGCGCAGCGCGGCGTCGAGGTCGGGCGATCGGCCCGGTGCCGATCGTCCCACCCCCACGACGCACGAGGGCGGCCGACATCGACAGGGTGGCCGAGGATCCTCGCCCGGATCGGCGACCGACGCCCCCGGGCGCGCAGCGGCGAGGTCGTCCCCAGGCGACCTCGCCGCCGATCTCGTCCGGTCGGGGGGCCGCGCCCCGCGCGGCCTGGCGCGGGCCGGGCCGGTCAGCTGCAGCCGCTGGTGCTGCCGCAGCTCGGGCAGGCGTGGCACGAGCCGGCCCGCTGCATCTGCACGCCGCACTGCATGCAGTAGGGAGCGTCGACGCTGGCCCCCGTGCGCTGCACCGCCGGCGGCTGGTCGGACCGGCCGGAGGGCCGCTCGGCGTCGGTGACGCCGGCCCGCTCGAGCAGCGACGGCTCCTTCGGCGCCCCGTCGGTGTCGAACAGCGTCGGCGACGACGAGTCGATCGAGGGCGGGTCGGCGGGCACGTCCTGGCCCTGGCGGGTCGGGACGACCGTCTCCTCGACGCCGGGCAGCGTGGGCTGGGTGCGCTCGCCGGTGGTGAGGATGCCGAGCTCGGCCCGCTCCTCGAAGCTGAGGTAGTTCACCGCCAGCCGCCGGAAGATGTAGTCGAGGATCGACGTGGCGATGCGCAGATCGGGGTCGTCGGTGATCCCGGCGGGCTCGAAGCGCGTGTTGGTGAACGCCTCGACGTAGTTGCGCAGCGGCACGCCGTACTGCAGGCCGTAGCTGACCGAGATCGAGAAGGCGTCCATGATGCCGGCGAGGGTCGAGCCCTGCTTGGACACCCGCAGGAAGATCTCGCCCGGCCGGCCGTCGTCGTACTCGCCGACGGTGACGAAGCCCTTGCAGTCGGCCACCCGGAACTCGAAGGTGCTGGAGCGACGGTTGCGGGGCAGCTTCTCCCGCACCGGCACCTTGATGACCTTCTCGACCACCTTGGTGGCGGCCTCCTGGACGGCCTTGGCGGCGTCGCCGCCCTCGGGGCCGGCCGCGGCCTCCTTCTTGGCGGTGGCGAGCGGCTGACCGACCTTGCAGTTGTCCCGGTAGATGGCGATGGCCTTCACGCCCATCCGCCAGGCGTCGATGTGCAGCTGCTCGATCTCCTCGACGGTGACCTCCTCGGGCATGTTGACCGTCTTGGAGATCGCCCCGGAGATGAACGGCTGGACCGCCGCCATCATCTTCACGTGCCCGGAGTAGTGGATGACGTTGTCGCCCATCGAGCAGGCGAACACGGGCAGGTGGGCCGGGTCGAGGTGGGGGGCGCCGACGATCGACTTGTGCTCGTCGATGTAGGCGACGATGTCGTCGACCTGGTCGGGGCTGTACCCGAGCCGCCGCAGCGCCCGGGGCACCGTCTGGTTGACGATCGACATCGTGCCGCCGCCCACGAGCTTCTTCGTCTTGACCAGGCCGAGGTCGGGCTCGATGCCGGTGGTGTCGCAGTCCATCATCAGGCCGATCGTCCCGGTGGGGGCGATGACCGAGGCCTGGCTGTTGCGCACGCCGTAGCGCTCGCCGAGCTCGCAGGCCATGTCCCAGCTCTCCTGGGCGGCCGACAGCAGGTCGGGCGGCACGAGCTCCTCGTCGATGCGGGAGGCGGCCTCCTGGTGCTGGCGCAGCACCCGCAGCATGTGCTCGCGGTTCTCGGCGAAGCCGGCGAAGGGGCCCATGCGGGAGGCGATGCGGGCCGACACCTCGTAGGCGTGGCCGGTCATCAGCGCCGTGACCGCGGCGGCGTAGGCCCGGCCGGCGTCGCTGTCGTAGGGCAGGCCGAGCGCCATGAGCAGCGCGCCGAGGTTGGCGTAGCCGATGCCGAGCTGGCGGAAGCGGCGTGAGGTGTCGGCAATGCGCTCGGTCGGGTAGTCGGCCCGGCCGACGAGGATCTCCTGGGCCGTGAAGATCACCTCGACGGCGTGCCGGAAGCCCTCGACGTCGAAGGTGTCGTCGTCGCCGAGGAACTTCAGCAGGTTGAGGCTCGCGAGGTTGCACGCCGAGTTGTCGAGGTGCATGTACTCGGAGCACGGGTTCGAGGCGTTGATGCGCCCCGTGTTGGCCGCCGTGTTCCAGCGGTTGATGGTGGTGTCGAACTGCATGCCGGGGTCGGCGCACTCCCAGGCGGCGGCGCAGATCTGGCGGAACAGCTCGCGCGCCTTGACGGTGCGCACCGGCCGGCCGGTGGTGACCTCGCGCAGGGTCCAGTCGCCGTCGTCGACGACCGCCTGCATGAACTCGTCGGTCACCCGCACCGAGTTGTTGGCGTTCTGGTACTGGATCGAGTGGGCGTCACGGCCGTCGAGGTCCATGTCGAAGCCGGCCTCGGCGAGCACGCGGGCCTTGCGCTCCTCGATGGCCTTGCACCAGATGAACTCCTCGATGTCGGGGTGGTCGACGTCGAGGATGACCATCTTGGCGGCCCGCCGGGTCTTGCCCCCCGACTTGATGGTGCCGGCCGAGGCGTCGGCACCCCGCATGAAGCTCACGGGGCCCGAGGCGGTGCCGCCGCCCCGCAGCGGCTCGACCGACGAGCGGATGCGCGACAGGTTGACGCCGGCGCCCGAGCCGCCCTTGAAGATGATCCCCTCCTCCCGGTACCAGTTCAGGATCGAGTCCATCGAGTCCTCGACCGAGAGGATGAAGCAGGCCGACGCCTGCTGGGGCACGCCCTTGACCCCGATGTTGAACCACACCGGGCTGTTGAAGGCGGCCTTCTGGG
Organism: Thermoanaerobacterales bacterium; assembly: GCA_017577565.1. GTDB lineage: Bacteria > Actinomycetota > Acidimicrobiia > Acidimicrobiales > VFJN01 > ZC4RG19. The sequence continues at coordinate 13,847 of PKRH01000052.1, forward strand.
TCACCAGCAGGTGCTTGAGCTCGGCGTTGAAGGTCTCGGCCTCGGCGTCGTCGACGAAGTAGCCGCCCTCGACGCCCCACCGGGTGATGGTGTCGGCGACCCGGTCGATCACCTGGCGCAGCGACCACTCGCGCTCGGGCGTGCCGAGCGGGCCCCGGAAGTACTTCTGGGCGACGATGTTCGTGGCGTTCTGCGACCACGAGGTGGGGAACTCGACCCCGAGCTGCTCGAAGGCGACCGAGCCGTCGCGGTAGTTGACGATGCGAGCGTCGCGGCGCTCCCACTCGACCTCGTCGTAGGGGTGGACGCCCTCGGTTGTGAAGTGGCGGCGGATGCCGATGCCCGCCTGCTCGGGAGCGAGAGCCATGGGGATCCTCCAGGTCGGTGGGGTGACGGTTCGGGGAGAAACTGCGACCTGGGCCGCCAACCACCAGAACTTGTGGTGGTCCGGCCGCCGAGCCACAAGATGTGGGACGAAACTACAGCCGTGTAACTACATCGTCAAGGTCTTCGGGAGCACCCCGCCCGCGGATCCCACACGTGCGTCAACGCCGCGCGGCACCGGATCCTTCCGGTCCCGCGACCGGTGGCGGCACGGCGCGCCGCCGCGGTCACCCTCCCTGCGTCCGGGTCGAAAGGGGGCACTGGCCCCGCGCGGACTCACAGGCAGGGCACGCCGCTCTCCACGCCGGATGCGGCCAGCCCCAGGAGTCGCTCAGCCCACCACAGACACGGAAGCGACAACCACCATTCCGCTCATCCGCGCCGGGGCACAGTGCACGCACGCGAACGTACGAGCCCCGGGCTGTGGAGCGCTAGGGGAGGAACCTGTGAATTGCGGGTGGATTTCGTGGGACCGCGCCGCCCGCCGGTCCGGGCCCCCGTCGCCCGGCCCCGACCGGGTGGCCCCGCCGCACGGGCGCCCTGGCTACGGTGCGACCCCGATGAGGCAGCTGTGGCCGGAACCCGTCGCCGACGCCGACCCGGTCGAGCTCTACGCGTCCGACCACCGCCCCGCCGGCGACCGGCCGTGGGTGCTCGCCAACATGATCGCCTCGGTCGACGGCGCCGCCACCGACCTGACCGGGCGGTCGGGCGGCCTCGGGGGGCCGGCCGACAAGCGGGTCTTCGCCGCCATCCGGGGCGTGGCCGACGTCGTCATGGCCGGGGCCGGCACGGTCACGGCCGAGGACTACGGCCCCAGCCGCCCGTCCGAGGCCGTGCGGCGGGCCCGGCTCGCCCGGGGCCAGGCGGCGGTGCCGCGCATCGCGGTCGTCAGCGCCGCCCTGTCCATCTCCCCCGACCAGCGGCTGTTCCGGGAGGCCTCGCCCGACGCCCGCCCGGTCGTCCTCACGGTCGAGGCCGCCGACCCCGAGCGCCGGCGGGCCCTCGCTGAGGTGGCCGAGGTGCACAGCGCCGGGGAGACCCGGGTCGACTGGCCGCGGGCCCTGGCCGTGCTGCGCGACCGGCTGGGCGCCCGGGTCGTGCTGTGCGAGGGCGGCCCGACGACGATCGCCGGCCTCGTGGCCGCCGGCCTGCTCGACGAGATGTGCCTGACCGTCGCCCCCACCCTGCAGACGGGCGCCGCCCCGCGCGTGTCCGACGGTCCGGCGCCGCCCGCGGCCCGCGCCATGGCGCTCGCCCGCGTCCTCACCGAGGACGGGTACCTCTTCCTGCGCTACGTCGCCCGGGACGCCGGCACGGGGGGCGGGAGCTGACGGCCGGCCCGGGCTCAGTGCGCCTTGGGCGCGGTGCGCTTGGTCAGCTTCGTCAGCAGCGACAGCTCGCGCTCGAAGTCGGCGAGGTCGTCGAAGCCCTTGTAGACGGAGGCGAACCGCACCGCGGCGATGACGTCCAGCTCGCGCAGGCGCTCGAGGACCGCGCGCCCCACCTGCTCGCTCGTCACCTCGGTGACGGCGAGGCCCCGCACCTCCTCCTCGACCGCGGCCGCCAGCGCCTCGGCCGCCTCGGGCTCGACCGGCCGGGCCTTCAGCGCCGCCCGGACGCCCGCCACCACCTTGGCCCGGTCGAACGGCTCCCGGTGGCCGGAGCGCTTCACCACGACGAGCCCGGGCGCCTCGGGTCGCTCGAACGTGGTGAACCGGTGGCCGCAGGCCTGGCACTCGCGCCGGCGCCGGATCGCGCTGCCGTCGTCGGACTGGCGCGAGTCCACCACCCTCGAGTCGAGGTTCCCGCACACGGCGCAGCGCACGCATGGAAAGCTATCCGCTGCTCCGGCCACACCCCGCTGCCGCCGCCGGCGGCGGACCGCGCCCGCCGACCGCGGAACGGCCTGCGATGTCACCGTGTGGGGCGCACGACCACGGACCGCGGCCAATGCAACACCCAGGTCGGCGCGATAACGTCTCTACGGGGCGTAGTCTGACCGCTCCGCAACGAAGTCAACCCGCTCACGAGTCCGAAGGAGCGCACCATGGCTGGGGATCGGACCGACAGCATCGCCACGCCCGCGAGCCACTACGAGCGGCTCGGCGGGGCGCCCGCCGTCCGTGAGGCGGTCGACCGCTTCTACGACCGGGTCCTCGGCGACCCGGAGCTCGCCCACTACTTCACCGACGTCGACATGCCCCGCCTCAAGCGGCACCAGGTCCTGCTGCTGTCCCAGGTGCTCGGCGGGCCCGCGCGGTACGACGGGCGCGAGCTGGGCGAGGCCCACCGCGGGCTCGGCATCTCCTCGGCGCACTACGACCGGGTCGTCGACCACCTCGTGGCCGTGCTCACCGACATGGGTGCCGACGAGGCCGCGCTCGCCGACGCGGGCAACGTGCTCGCCGGGGTGAAGCCGGACATCGTCGAGGACGGCGTCGCCTCGTAGCGGCCGCGTGGACACCGAGCGCCTGAAGCGCAACTGGGCCGAGGTCGCCGCCCACGGCGACCAGGTGCCCCTCTTCTTCTACTCGACGCTGTTCCTCGCCCACCCGCACCTGCGGGACATGTTCCCGCTCGGGATGGCGAACCAGCGCGACAAGCTGCTCGCCGCCCTCGGGCAGGTGGTCAGCCACGTCGACGACCTCGACGCGGTCGTCCCGGTGCTCCAGCAGCTCGGGCGCGACCACCGCCGCTTCGGCGTCGTGCGCGACCACTACCCGGCCGTCGGCCAGGCGCTGCTGGCCACGCTCGAGCACTTCTCCAGCGAGTGGACGCCCGAGCTGGCCCGCGACTGGGCCGCCGCCTACGACCGCGTCGCCCAGGTGATGCTCGCGGCGGCCGACGCGGCCGGCGAGATGCCGCCGTGGTGGCACGGCACGGTGACGGCGGTCGATCGGCGGGCCGCCGGCATCGCGGTGCTGACCGTGCGGCCCCACGCGCCGCTCCCCTACCTGCCCGGCCAGTCGGTGGCGGTCGAGGTGCCGACCCGCCCGAGGCTGTGGCGCTGGTACACGCCGGCGACGCTGCCGGCGTCCGACGGCTCGTTCGAGCTGCACGTGCGCCTCGTTCCCGGCGGGCAGGTCAGCCCCGCGCTCGTCATGGCGACGCAGGTCGGCGACGTGCTGCGGCTCGGCGCCCCGGTGGGGACGGACCTCGTGCTGGACGACGGCACGCGCGACCTGCTGCTCATCGCCGGTGGCACCGGCCTCGCACCGTTCAAGGCGATCATGTCGCAGCTCGCCCACCAGCGCAGCACCCGGTTCGCCCACCTCTACTGGGGCGGTCGGACCCAGCGCGACCTCTACGACCTCGCCGCCATGCGACACCTGTGCGAGTCCCACAGCGGGCTGCGCCTCGTGCCGTGCGTCTCCGACGAGCCGCCGAGCGGCGACGTGGCCGGCGGCACGGCCGTCGACGTGGCGCTGCGCGAGGCCGACTGGCGCGACCACGAGGTGTACGTCTGCGGGTCGCCCGAGATGGTGCGCGCCACGCGCGACCGGCTGCTGGCCGCCGGCATCCCCCGGGACCAGGTGCACCTCGAAGCCTTCGGCAACCAGGAGACAGCGACATGACGGACCCCTCCGTCGGCACTCCCCCGCAGCCGACCCACCGCCTGACCCCCGAGCGCGTGCGGTCGATGCGCTTCGGACGGACGCCGATCGGGCGTCGCGGCCTGAACGAGGAGGAGGTGGCGCAGTTCCAGGAGCGGGTGGCGGCCGAGCTGGCCGAGCGCGACGCCGCCGAGGCCGCGCTGCGGGCCAAGGTCGAGCACTACAAGCGCTCGCTCATCCAGTGGCAGCGCGAGCACAGCAACGACCCGTACGGGGAACCGGCGACCGGCGGGCCGGCCGTCGTCCAGCCGACGGTCGAGGCCGTGAACATCCTCTCGCGGGCGCAGCAGGAGGCGGACGCCTACATCGCCCAGACCCAGCAGTACTGCCGGCAGCTGGCCGACGAGGCCCACGCCCACGCCGAGCAGCTGCTGGCCGAGGCCCGGGCGCAGGCCGAGCAGATGCTCGCCGAGCCGATGCGCCTCGCCAAGGAGGCGGCCTCGGTCGACGTCGCCGACCTCGCCGACCTGGAGCGCCGGCTCACGTGGGCCCGCTCGTTCATCGCGTCGCTCGAGGCCGTCGAGGCCCAGCTGCGCACGGCCCGGGAGGCGCTCGCCTACGAGTTCGACCGCGCCGCCCGGGTGCCGGCGGCCGACCGTCGGGCGGGCTGACACCAGCGCGGCGCGCCGCCCGGGCACGAGGTGGGGACCGGTGCCGCCGGGGTGCCGCCCGGCGGCACCGCCGCGCTCAGTCGACGTCGAGCACGAGCTCGGCGCCGACCTGGAGCTCGGGACCGCCGTTGACCTCCCGCAGCGCCTCGACCACCTCGCGGGGGTCGCGGTCGGGCGCGATCTCGGCGGCGATCCCCCACAGCGTGTCGCCCGGGCGGACGACGTAGCGCTGCCCCTCCCGCGGCGCACCCCGGTCGGTGACCTCGGCGCCGCCGTCGACCGGGCGGGGCTCGCCCTCGCTCCCCACGTCGACGAGCCCGCCGAGGGCGCGCACCCCCGCCGGGACGGCCAGTGCGAGCAGGGCCGCGACGACGAGGGCGGCCAGCCGGCGCCGGCGCACCCGCGTCGCCCGGTCGGGCAGCGGGCGGGCGACCGGCCGCAGGGGCGGCCGAGCGGCGGGGACCTGGACGGGGGCGGCGTCCCACCGCTCGCGAGCGCCGGGGACGTGGATCGCGACCATGGCCGGATTCTCCTGGGCAGGTGTGACAGCTTCGGCGGACGGGGGCGAACTCGTGTTCGCCCACCTACGGAACCACGAACCGGTGTTCGATGTCAACGGTCGACACGAACGGGTGTTTGCCACCCGCGCGGCCCGCTGGTACCGTCAGCGACGGAACGTGCGTTCGGCCCGCCGGGGGGTGCGCGGCAGCCAGCCGGGGCTCCCCCTCGGGTGCGGCGCACGGCGCGTCGCCCGGCTGCCCGGGCCACCCGACCGGACACGCGGCCCCCGGGCCGCCACCGCCAGCCAAGGAGCGCAGCACATGGCCCCGCAGCCACTGACGAACCGCCAGCGAGAGGTCCTCGAGATCATCGAGCGGCACACGCGCGAGCACGGCTACCCGCCGTCGGTGCGCGAGATCGGCGAGGCCGTCGGCCTCACCTCCCCCTCCACCGTGCACGCCCACCTCGCCGCCCTGCAGCGCCGGGGCTACCTCCGGCGCGACCCCACCAAGCCCCGGGCCCTCGAGGTCCGGTGGGACCCGCACTCCGACGCGGCGGCCGAGCGCCGGCCCGTGCGCCACGTGCCCCTCGTGGGCGACGTCGCCGCCGGCACCGACGTCCTGGCGCAGGAGAACATCGAGGAGCTGCTCCCCCTCCCCGTCGACTTCACCGGCGAGGGCGAGCTGTTCATGCTCCGGGTCCGGGGCGACTCGATGATCGAGGCCGGCATCCTCGACGGCGACTACGTCGTCTGCCGGTCGCAGCCGTCCGCCGACCCGGGGGACGTCGTGGTGGCCGGCATCCCGGGCGACGAGGCGACGGTCAAGACCTTCAACCGGCGCGACGGCAAGGTCGTGCTCGAGCCGGCGAACCCCCGCCTCGAGCCGATGGAGCTCGACCCCGACGAGGTCCGGATCTACGGCCGGGTCGTGACGGTGCTGCGCCGGCTCTGAGCCGGCGCCCCGCCACCCGCGCGGCCGGCGGGCCGGTGCGGCTGGTCCACCGCGCCGGCCCGCACGCCGGTCGGGCCCGCGCCGTCACGCCCCGCGGCGCAGCAGGTCCTCGAGGGCGCGGTGCACGGCCTCAAGCGAGGCCCGCTCGACGCGCTCGTCCGACCGGTGGGCCAGCGTCGAGTCGCCGGGCCCGAAGTTCGCCGCCGGGATGCCGGCCGCCGCGAACCGGCTCACGTCGGTCCAGCCGAGCTTGGCCCGGACGGGCAGGTCGTTGCGGGTCCGCAGCGCGGCCAGGAGGGGGTGCGACAGGGACGGCGGGGCGGCGTCGGCGGCGTCGACCACCTCGACCTCGTCGCCGGGCTCGAGGTGGGGCGCCAGCACCGACTCGACCGCCGCCCGGGCCTCGTCCACCGTGCGGTCCGGTGCGAACCGGTGGTTGATGGTCACGACCGCCCGGTCAGGCACGACGTTCCCCGCGACGCCGCCCTCCACCGCCACCGCCTGCAGCGCCTCGCGGAACTCGCACCCGTCGATCACCGGGCGCCTCGGCTCGTGGTCGGCGATCGCGGCGAGCAGGCGCCCGGCCCGGTGGATGGCGTTGCGCCCCATCCACGGGCGGGCGGTGTGGGCCCGCCGGCCGATCAGGGTCACCCGGACCCGCATCGTGCCCTGGCACCCGGCCTCCAGCACCGCACCGGTGGGCTCGCCCAGCAGCGCAGCGTCGCCCCGCACGAGGTCGGGCCGTGCCGCGAAGAGGTGGCGCAGGCCGTTGTGCTCGGCGGCCACCTCCTCGGCCACGTAGAACACCCAGGTCACGTCGACCGCCGGCTCCGGCACCGCCTCGGCCAGGGCGAGCATCACCGCCAGGCCGCCCTTCATGTCGGCGGCGCCCACACCCCACAGGACGTCGCCCTCGATGCGGGGCTCCGCGTTGCCGTCCGGCGGCACGGTGTCGAGGTGCCCGGCCAGCACGAGGCGCTGGCCCCGCCCCAGCTCGGTGCGGGCGACGACGTTGTCGCCGACCCGCTCGACCACCAGGTGGCCGAGCGCTCGCAGGCGCTGCTCGACGAGGTCGGCGAGGGCGCCCTCCTGGTGGCTGACGGACGGCACGGCCACCAGCTCCGCCGTCCGGGCGAGCAGATCGGTCACGGGCCGGGAGGCTACCGCCGGCCCGGGTCCGACGACGCGGGCGCCCGCCCCCGCCCCTGCCCCGGCCGCGGCCCCGCCCGGTACGGTTGCCGCCCGTGAGCGACACGACACCCTCCCGCTCGGGCGCGTGGGCCGCCGGCCTGGCCACGCTGGCACCCGACGGCCGCGTCCTGGACACCTGGTACCCCTCGCCCACGCTGGCCGGGTCGGACGAGGTCGACCGGATCGCGGCGACCCACGGCGTCGACGCCCCCGGCACCGTCCGCCTCGCGCCCGAGGCCGCCGCCGACGTCCTCGGCGTCGACGTCCGCGGCGCCTGCGGCCGCGACGAGCTGCGCGGCGTCGACCGGGTGCCGGTGGTCACGGTGATCGGGCGGCTGGACGACCCGCCGGTCGACGCCCACGACGCCTACCTCCGCCTGCACCTGCTGTCGCACCGCCTGATCCGGCCCCACGGCGCCAACCTCGACGGGCTCTTCGGCCTGCTGGCCAACGTCGCCTGGACGAGCCTCGGGCCCTGCCCGGCCGACGACGTCGAGCGCGTCCGGCTCGCGGCCCGGGCCGCCGGGGCGCCGCTGTCGGTCTTCGGCGTCGACAAGTTCCCCCGGATGACCGACTACGTCGTGCCCTCCGGGGTGCGCATCGCCGACGCCGACCGGGTGCGGCTCGGCGCCCACCTCGCGACCGGCACGACCGTGATGCACGAGGGCTTCGTCAACTTCAACGCGGGCACGCTCGGCACCTCGATGGTCGAGGGCCGGATCAGCGCCGGGGTCGTCGTCGACGAGGGCTCGGACATCGGCGGTGGCGCCTCGATCATGGGGACGCTCTCCGGTGGCGGCAAGGAGGTCATCCGGGTGGGCAAGCGCTGCTTGCTCGGCGCGAACGCCGGCATCGGCATCTCGCTGGGCGACGACTGCGTCGTCGAGGCCGGCCTCTACGTCACCGCGGGCGCCCGCGTCACGCTGCCGGACGGCACGGTCACCAAGGCCGCGGAGCTGAGCGGCGCCGACGGCCTGCTGTTCCGGCGCAACAGCACGTCGGGCGCGATCGAGGTGCTGCCCCGCACCGGCGGCGGGATCAGCCTGAACACCGCGCTCCACAGCAACGACTGACGGCTGCCGGGGGGGAGGGCCGCGCCGGCCGTCGGTGCCGGGCGCGGCCGGACCGCCGGGGGCGGCCGGCCCTCCCACCGGACGGGCGGGTGCCCGACGGCGGTCAGGCGCCGCCGGCACCGGGCGGGGGCGGGTACCCGGACGAGCCGCCGGGGCCCGGCGGCGGTCGATCGACCGAGCCCCCGGCACCGGGCGGCGGCGGGTACCCGGACGGGCCCCCAGGAC
>PKRH01000053.1 GCA_017577565.1 Thermoanaerobacterales bacterium
GTCCTGCGCTACCGCCCGGTGCCCGGGCTGGCCGTGGGGGCCGGCGAGGACGCCCGCACGGTCGAGGTGCTGCGGCTCGTGCTGGCCGCCGAGCTGACCGGCACGCCGCTGCGGCTCAGCCTCGCCCCGGCGCTGGCCCCGCGCCTGGCGGCCCCGCGGGTCGACGCCCTCGTCGAGGCGGTGGAGACGGCCGAGCAGTTCGCGGCCCGGGCCCGCGCCGGCGGCGTGCGGGGCGGCCGGGTCCGCCTGGTCGGGGACCGCGAGGCGCCGGCGCTGACCCGCGACCTGGCCACGGTCGAGGGGGTGACGGCGCTCGCCGGCCCCGTGCTCGCCACCGGCCGGCGCGAGCTGCTGGGGCTCCTGCGCGAGCAGGCGATCTCGCGGACGCTGCACCGGTTCGGCCACCTGCCGCCCGAGCACCGCTGAACGGCCGGCGGCGGGCGGCCCGCCGGCCGCTCAGTGCTCGGCGGCCTCGGCGTCGGCCTTCGTCTGGTGGACCGTGCCCGGCTCGTGGTCGGGCGGGCCGTAGATGGTGTAGAGGCGCAGCGGGCCCGAGCCCGTGTTGCGGAAGTTGTGGCGGGTCCCCGCCGGCACGAAGGTGAGGTCGCCGGCCGTCACGGGACCGGCCTGGCCCTCGAGGATGGCCTCGCCCTCGCCCTCCACGAACACGAGGGTCTGGTCGTGCTCCTCGTGGACCTCCTCGCCGATCTCCTCGCCGGGCTGGAGCGTCATGAGGACGACCTGGGTGTGCTTCCCCGTGATGACCTCGCGGCGGAAGGCGTCGTTCTCCTTGGCGAGGTCGACGATGTCGATCGTCTCGGCGGTCGTGGCCAGCATGGTGCCTCCTCGGATGGCGAAGCTCGGCGGACCGGGTACCCCGCCGGCCGCCCGCTGAACCGTGCCCCGAGGCGCTTGACCGCACTGAATGAACGGTCTTTCAATGACGCCATGGCCCGCACCGCCGGCGTCACGCCCGAGCAGACCCGCGCCCGCCTCCTGCAGGCGGCCGCGGCCGAGTTCCAGCGCCAGGGCTTCGAGGGCACCCGGGTGGCCGACATCGCCCGGGCCGCGGGCGTGAGCAACGGCGCGCTCTACAGCCACTTCGAGTCGAAGACCGAGCTGCTGGCCGCCGCCCTGCGCGACCACGGGCCCAACCACCTGGCCGCCCTGTTCCTCGACGAGCCCGGGCACTCGGTCGTCGACCTGCTCGTCACCATCGGCCAGGGCCTCACCCAGCGACCGCCCGACCACGGCTCGCTGGTCATCGAGGCCCTCGTCGCCGCCCGGCGCGACCCCGAGGTCGCCCGCACGGTGCACGAGCACGTCGGCGACCGGTGCGCCTGGCTGGCCGACCTCATCCGCACCGGGCAGGCGGAGGGGGCCGTCGACCCCGACATCTCCCCCGAGGCCCTCGCCCGCTACTGCCTGATGCTGCTGTTCGGGTCGGTGCTGCTGCCGGCCGCGGGCCTCGACCCCATCGCCCCCGGCGAGTGGGAGCGGCTGATCGAACGCCTCGGCGAGGCCCTCCGCCCCGCCGGGCCCGACCGCGACGGAGGACGACCGTGAGGGTGCGCATCGACCGGGACCGCTGCCAGGGCCACGGCCGCTGCTACAGCCTGGCCCCCGAGCTGTTCCAGCCGGACGACATCGGCGACGGCGTCGTCGTCGGCGACGGGGTCGTGACCCCCGGCCAGGAGGACGCCGCCCGGCGGGCCGCCCTCAACTGCCCCGAGCAGGCCGTCGTCATCGAGGAGGAGGCATGAGCGAGGCCGTGCGCCCGGTCGCCGACTACGCCACCGACTTCGACCACCACGGCGCCGAGTGGGTCGCCGACCCCTACCCGATCATCGAGGACCTGCGCCGCCGCTGCCCGGTGGCCCACACCGAGCGCTACGGCGGCGCCTGGATGCCGGTCCGCCACGAGGACGTCGCCGCCATCGCCTACGACACCGAGCACTTCAGCTCCCGCACGGTCGTCGTGGGCCACACCCGGCCGCCCCGGGACATCGCCCCGATCGGGGTCGCGCCGCCGATCTCCTCCGACCCGCCGTTCCACCACGGCGCCCGGCGCGTCCTGCTGCCGGCCTTCTCGCCCCAGGCGATCGCCAAGCTGGAGCCGGGGACGCGGGCCTTCTGCGAGGAGCTCGTCGACGGGCTCGAGGGCCGGGACGTCGTCGACGGCGCCGCCGAGTACGCGCAGCACATCCCCGTGCGGGTCATCGCCGACATGCTCGGCTTCCCCCGACAGGACGCCGACCTGTTCCGGCGCTTCGTCCACGACGTGCTCGAGGGCGTCAACGACCCGCTCGAGGAGCGGTTCGAGAAGGTCCAGGCGCTGTTCGGCTACCTCGAGGCCCAGGTCGAGGACCACGTCGCCCACCCGCGCGACGACCTGACCTCCTACCTGCTGGAAGCCGAGATGGACGGCGAGCGGCTCACGCCCCGCCACGTCGTCGGCACGATGGCGCTGCTCCTGCTGGCCGGCATCGACACGACCTGGAGCGCCATCGGCGCCTCGCTGTGGCACCTGGCCCGGACGCCCGCCGACCGCGAGCGCCTCGTCGCCGAGCCCGAGCTGCTGCCCACCGCGATCGAGGAGCTGCTGCGGGCCTACGCGCCGGTCACCATGGCCCGCCTGGTCAAGGAGGACATGACCTGGAAGGGCTGCGAGATGAAGGCCGACGACTGGGTCCTCCTCTCGTTCCCGGCGGCCAACCGTGACCCCGAGGTGTTCGAGGACGCGGACGAGGTCGTCATCGACCGGGAGGTGAACCGCCACGCGGCCTTCGGCCTCGGCCCCCACCGCTGCCTCGGCTCGCACCTCGCCCGCATGGAGCTGCGGGTGGCGCTGGAGGCCTGGCTGGCCCGGTTCCCCGACTTCTCCCTGGCCGACCCCGACGCCGTCGTCTGGTCACCGGGGCAGGTGCGGGGGCCCCGCCGCCTGCCGCTCGCCGTCCACCGCTAGCGGCCCTCAGCGCGCCTGCCGGCGGGCCCGGGCCCGGCCGGCCGGGTGGCCGCGCACGAGCGAGCGCCGGGCCAGCAGCGCGCTCTCGAGGCGCGTCTGCCGCAGGATCGTCCGGTCGATCTCGACCATCGCGGCGATGTACGAGGTCCGGTCGCCGTCCTCGTCGCCGCTGTCGCCCTCGAGCGCCGCGAGCAGGTCGGCGACGAGCGCGACCAGGCGGTCCGCCCCGTCGCGCACGAGGGCGGGCGCGGCCCCGGGCAGCTCGGCCATGACCTCGTGCTCGGCCGCGATGTGCCCGACCAGGTCGCCGTGCAGGCGGGCGAGCTCCCGGCGCAGCGCGCCGTGGTCGGCGGTGACCGCGGCCCGCACGGCCCGCCGGGCGGTCTCGAGCAGGTCGGCGTGGGTGGCGGTGTGGTCCGCACGGGCCGGGGCGCCCTCGTCGGGTGGCTCGGCCGGGGCGCGCCGGGCGGCGGGTCCGCCGGGCTGGGGTGCGGGGAGAGGGATCACGGTCGCCTCACCGGCCTCGGGGCTGGGGATCGGCCGGCGCTGCCGACACCGTAACCGCGCCCGGCGGCCCGTGCCCAGGGTCGAAGGTCCATCCTCGCCGCCGGCGGCGGCCGCCCGCCCGGGCGCGGTCACTCGATGTGCTCGCCCAGCTCCTCGCCCTCGTCGGCGAGCCCCTCCTCCTCGAGCTCGCCCTCGACGGCCTCCCGCCGGGTCACCGGGTCGGGGTTCTCGGCGGCGACCTCCTCGTAGATCTCCTCCGCCCGCTCGCGGTCGCGGTCCTCGGACGTGCGGTCGTCGGGCATGGCGCCTCCCGGGTCGCGCGTGCCAGGTCCGCGTACCCGCCGCCGGGCCGGCCCGAACCCTAGGAGCGCCGCCGCAGCACCCGCAGCGCGTGCGAGCGCAGGACGGCGGGCGCCGTGTGCTCGTGGTGCCCGGGGATCGTCGCCGCCAGGCGGGGGAGGAGCCGCTCGTCGCCGGCGGCCCGGTCGACGGCGCGCGGGTGGCCGGCGAGGACCAGCGGCACCCGGGGCGGCACGACCTCGCGGGCGGCGGCCGTGAGCCGGTCGACGATCTCGTCGACGGCCTCGGGGCCGGGGCGCCGGCCGGCGGGGCGGTCACGGGTCGGCGTCAGCCGGACCGGCAGGTCGGGGCCGGTCGCCTCGCGCACCGTGCGCGCGTCGGCGAGCAGGATCCGGCCGGTCCAGTGGCCGATGACGAGGATGGCCACCAGCGGCTCGGCGACCCGGTCGGCCGGGGCGCGCTGGGGTGCACGTTGTCGGAGGTCGGTCGTCACGACGGTCGTCACCTCTCGGGGGCTCGGGGGCCCGACCGCCCGGCGCGACGGGCGCCGGGGCGCGGGCCGGAGCGAGATGCGGACGTGGAGGCCCCCCTCGTTCTGGCGTCTGCCGGGCACCGTCACGGGCGCCCGGAGACGCCAGAACTGACCTGGACGGGGGAAGGAGCCGGGCGGCTCCGGGGATCAGGCGCCCGGCGGGGCGCCGACCAGCAGCGCCCACCAGCAGGCGGGGCGCTCGGCCGCCGGGATCCGCAAGGCCCGGCACGCAGGGCTGGTCGTCGCCATGGGGCCGACCATAGCCACGTCCCCGGGGAACGCAACCCCGTTGGGGTGCCCCCGGACCGGTCCCGTAGGGTCTAGGGCCCCACCGACCCCACCGTCGTCCGACACCCGTGCTGATCCGACTGCTCGCGTCCCACCTGCGCCCCTACCGCGGCCTGCTCGCGGCCGTGGTGGTGCTGCAGGCCGTGCAGGCGCTGGCGACCCTCTACCTGCCCACCCTCAACGCCGACATCATCGACCACGGCATCCTGCCCGGCGACGACGGCTACATCCGCACGACCGGCGCCGTCATGCTCGGCGTCACGCTCGTCCAGGTGGTGTTCGCGGTCGCGGCCGTCTGGTGCGGGGCCCGGGTGGCGATGGGCTTCGGCCGCGACGTGCGCAACGAGCTGTTCCACCGGGTGACGAGCTTCTCGGCCCGCGAGGTCAACCTGTTCGGCGCGCCGTCGCTCATCACCCGCATCACCAACGACGTCCAGCAGGTGCAGATGCTCGTCGTCATGACCTGCACGCTGGCCGTCTCGGCGCCGGTCATGTTCCTCGGCGGCATCGTGCTCGCGGTGCGCCAGGACGTCGGGCTGTCGTGGCTGTTCCTCGTCAGCCTGCCGGCGCTCGCCCTCAGCATCGGCTCGGTCGTGCGCCGCATGGTGCCGCTGTTCCGGCGCATGCAGGACCGCATCGACGGCGCCAACGACGTGCTGCGCGAGCAGATCACCGGCATCCGGGTCGTGCGGGCCTTCGTGCGCGAGCCCGAGGAGGTCGCCCGCTTCGAGCGGGTGAACGACGAGCTCACCGACGTGTCGCTGGCCGCCGGGCGGCTGATGGCGGTGATCTTCCCGACGATGCTGCTGATCGTGAACGCGTCCAGCGTCGGCGTGCTGTGGTTCGGCGGCATCCGGGTCGACGCCGGCGACATGTCGGCGGGCTCGCTGGTCGCGTTCCTCACCTACTTCACGGTCATCCTCATGTCGGTGATGATGGGGATGTTCGTCGCCATCATGGCGCCGCGGGCGGCGGTGTGCGCCGAGCGCATCGTCGAGGTCCTGCGGACCGAGCCGTCGGTGCGGGCGGCGGCGCGCCCGGTCACCGAGGTGACCGAGCGGGGCACGCTCGAGATGCGGGACGCCGCCTTCCGCTACCCGGGCGCCGAGCAGCCGGTGCTGGAGGGCGTCAGCTTCCGGACCCTCCCCGGGCAGACCCTGGCGGTCGTGGGCAGCACGGGCTCGGGCAAGACGACGCTGGTCAACCTCGTCGCCCGGCTGATGGACGTCACCGAGGGTGCCGTGCTGGTCGACGGCGTCGACGTCCGGGACCTGGCGCCCGACCTGCTGTGGGAGCGGATCGGGCTCGTGCCCCAGAAGCCCTACCTGTTCTCGGGCACCGTGGCGAGCAACCTCCGCTACGGCAAGCCGGACGCCACCGACGACGAGCTGTGGGAGGCGCTGCGGGTGGCGCAGGCGGCCGACTTCGTCGCCGCCATGGGTGGGCTGGACGCGACGATCGCCCAGGGCGGCGCCAACGTCTCCGGCGGCCAGCGCCAGCGGCTCGCCATCGCCCGGGCCCTGGTGAAGCGGCCGGAGATCTACCTGTTCGACGACTCGTTCTCGGCCCTCGACCTGGCGACCGACGCCCGGCTGCGGGCCGCCCTCGTGCCCTATGTGGCCGGGTCGACCGTCGTCATCGTGGCCCAGCGGATCTCCACCATCCGCGACGCCGACCAGATCCTCGTGCTGGAGGGCGGCCGGCAGGTGGGGCTGGGCACCCACGACGAGCTGCTGCGGACCTGCGCCACCTACGCGGAGATCGTCGAGTCGCAGGCCGGCCAGGGGGCGGCGGCGTGAGCGGCCCCGCCCCCTCCCGCGACGGCCACCGCGACGGCGCGCCCGTCCCCCGGCCGCCGGTCGCCAACGCCAACACCGTGCGGCCCGGCCCCGGGCCGGCGGCCATGGCCGGCATGCCGGTCGAGCGGTCCCGCGACTTCGGCGGCTCGGCCCGCCGCCTGCTCCGCCGGCTCCGCCGGGACCGGGTCGGCCTCGCCACCGCCATCGTCCTGGCCGTGACCGGCGTGGCGCTCAACGCCGCCGGCCCCCGCATCCTCGGCCACGCGACCGACGTCGTCGTCCGCGGGCTGTCCCGTCCCGAGGGCGTCGACTTCGGCGAGCTGCGCACGGTGCTGCTGGGGGCGCTGGCCCTGTTCGCCGCCGCGTCGGCCTTCGGCTACACGAGCTCCTACCTCGTGGCCCGCGTCGTCCAGCGGACGATGCACCGGCTCCGCTCCGACGTCGAGGCCAAGCTGCACCGGCTGCCGCTGTCCTACATCGACGAGCACGCCCGGGGCGACCTGCTCAGCCGGGTGTCGAACGACATCGACAACATCGCCCAGAGCCTGCAGCAGACCCTCTCTCAGCTGCTGACCCAGTTCCTCACCCTGGTCGCGGTGCTGTCGATGATGGTGTCGATCTCGCCGCTGCTCGCCCTGGTGGCGCTCGTGACCGTGCCGGTGTCGCTGTGGTCGGTGCGGGCGATCGCCGCCCGCAGCCGGCGCCGGTTCCTGGCCCAGTGGACCTACACGGGTGCCCTCAACGCCCAGGTCGAGGAGGCCTTCACCGGCCACTCGATCGTCAAGGCGTTCGGTCGCCAGCGCGAGGTCGAGGAGCGCTTCCGGCGCACCAACGACGAGCTCTACGAGGCCAGCTTCTTCGCCCAGTTCATCTCCGGCGTCATCCAGCCGGCGATGATGTTCCTGGGGAACCTCAACTACGTGGTCGTCGCGGTGGTCGGCGGCCTGCGGGCCACCGCGGGGGCGATCAGCGTCGGCGACGTGCAGGCCTTCCTCCAGTACACGCGGCAGTTCACGATGCCGCTCACCTCGATCGCCTCGATGTTCAACGTCATGCAGTCGGGCGTGGCCTCGGCCGAGCGCGTCTTCGACCTGCTCGACGCCCCGGAGGAGCCGGCCGACGACGAGGCCGCGCCGCTCGCCGAGGTCCCCCGGGGCCGGGTGGCGTTCGAGCACGTGAGCTTCTCCTACGACCCGGCGCGGCCGCTCATCACCGACCTGTCGCTGGTCGCCGAGCCCGGCCAGACCGTGGCCATCGTCGGGCCGACGGGCGCGGGCAAGACGACGCTCGTCAACCTGCTCATGCGGTTCTACGACCTCGACGGCGGCCGCATCACCATCGACGGGCGCGACATCGCCACGATGCGGCGCCGCGACCTGCGGGCGCTCACCGGCATGGTGCTGCAGGACACCTGGCTGTTCGGCGGCACCATCCGCGACAACATCGCCTACGGCCGGCCCGACGCGACCGAGGAGGAGATCCTGGCGGCGGCCCGGGCGAGCTACGTCGACCGCTTCGTCCGGGCGCTGCCGGACGGCTACGACACGGTCGTCGACGACGAGGGCACCAGCCTGAGCGCCGGCGAGAAGCAGCTCATCACCATCGCCCGCGCCTTCCTCGCCGACCCGGTCATCCTCATCCTCGACGAGGCGACGAGCTCGGTCGACACCCGCACCGAGGTGCTGATCCAGCGGGCGATGGCCAAGCTGCGGGCCCGGCGCACCAGCTTCGTCATCGCCCACCGGCTGTCGACCATCCGCGACGCCGACGTCATCCTCGTCATGGAGGACGGGCGCATCGTCGAGCAGGGCGACCACGAGGAGCTGCTCGCCCGGGGCGGCGCCTACGCCCGGCTCTACGCCGCGCAGTTCGCGGCGGCGGCGACCGAGGTCGCCTGAGTAGCCTCGCCCGGGTGCTCGACGTCGCCACCGCAGCCGCCGCCGTCGGCAGCGCGCTCGTGGCCGGGATCATGCTCGCCTTCTCGGTCAGCGTCATGCCCGGCCTGGGGCGGCGCCCGGACGACCAGGCGGCGGCAGCGATGCGGGCGATGAACGCCGCCATCCTCAACCCGCTCTTCGGGGTGGTCTTCGGCGGCACGGCGCTGGTGGCCGCGGCGCTGGCGGTGACCGCGCCGTTCACCGGCGACGAGGGGAGCGCCGCCCTCCGGGCCACCGGGTCCCTCGTCTACCTGGTCGGCGTCATCGGCGTGACCGCCGCGGTCAACGTGCCGATGAACGAGGCGCTCGACCGGGACGACGCCACGTGGCCCGGCTACCTGCGGCGCTGGACGGCCTGGAACCACCTGCGGGCCGTGGCCGGGGTCGTGGCTGCGGCCCTCCTGGTGGCCGCCTGACCCCCGGTCGTACGCTGGCGCGCGTGGGCAGCGCGACCCGCTGGATCACCGACACCCGGGAGGGTCACTCGGCCTGGTACGTCGACCGGATGCGCGGCCTCGCGGCCGAGGGCGCCGACCTCGCGGGTGAGGCCCGCCTGGTCGACGCGATGGTGCCCCGCCGGGCCCGCATCCTCGACGCCGGCTGCGGCACGGGCCGGGTCGGCGGCGAGCTCCACGCCCGGGGCCACACGGTCGTCGGCGTCGACGCCGACCCGTCGCTCGTCGACGTCGCCCGCCACGACCACCCCGGCCCCCGCTGGCTGGTGGCCGACCTCGCCGACCTCGACCTGCCGGGGCAGGGCGAGCCCGAGCCCTTCGACGCCGCGGTGCTGGCCGGCAACGTCATGCTCTTCCTGGCGCCCCGCACCGAGGTCGAGGTGCTGCGACGGGTCGGGGCCCACGTCCGGCCGGACGGGTTCGTCGTCGTCGGCTTCGACGTCCGGCGGCACCTGTCGATCGACGCGTTCGACCGCTACGTCGGGCAGGCGGGCCTCGAGGTCGAGCACCGCTTCGCCACCTGGGACCTGCGCCGCTGGCACGAGGGCGCCGACTTCTCGGTCAGCGTGCTGCGCCACCCGTCCCGGCCCCGGCGCTGACCGCGCTCAGTCGGGCAGCAGCGGCAGGTCGACCCGGGGCTCGCGCCCGAGCAGGACGGCCCGGGTGAGCGCCCGGCTGCCGAAGCGGTCGCGCACCTCGTCGACGGCCGCGTCCACGGACTCGCCCGGGGCGGCGTCGAGGGGGAGGGGCAGCTGGACCGCATCGTCGTCGCCCAGGATGCCGACGGTGACGCCGACCAGGGTCACGCCCCGTCGCCCGATCTCCGGCAGGGCGGCGCGCAGGAGGTGCCGGGCGGCGGCCAGCAGGGTGGCGGTGCGGGCGGTGGCGTGGGGCAGGGTGCGGGAGCGGGTCGCCCGGCCGAAGTCGTCGAAGCGCAGCCGCAGCGTGACCCGGCGGCCCACCCGACCGGCCGCCCGCAGGCGGCGGGCCACCCGGTCGACGAGCCCGACGAGGACGGCGTCGAGCGCCTCGACCGTGCGGGGCTCGTGGCCGAGGGCGTGCTGGGCGCCCACGGACCGGCGACCCCGCGGCGGCACGACGGGCCGGGGGTCGCGGTTGTGGGCCAGCGCGTGGACCCGGCGCCCGGCGGCGGGGCCGAGCATGGCCACCAGCGCGGCCTCGGGCAGCCGGGCGACCTCGCCGACCCACCGGATCCCCCGGGCGTGGAGCTTCGCCGTGGTCCTGGGCCCCACGCCCCACAGGCGCCACACCGGCAGCCGGTGGAGCAGGTCGAGCTCGCCGCCGGGCGGGACGACGAGCAGCCCGTCCGGCTTGGCCAGGCCGCTCGCCACCTTGGCCAGGAACTTGGTCGTGGCGGCGCCGACGGTGATGGGCAGGCCGACCTCGGCCCGCACCGCGGCCCGCAGCCGCTCGGCGACGACCGGCGGCGGGCCGACCGACCGGGCGAGCCCGCCGACGTCGAGGAAGGCCTCGTCGATCGACAGCGGCTCGACGACCGGCGTCGTGCGCCGGAAGACGTCGAACACCGCCGCGCTGGCCTCGGCGTAGGCGGCGGGGCGGGGGGTGACGACGACCGCGTCCGGGCACAGCCGCCGGGCCTGCCGGCCGCCCATCGCCGAGCGCACGCCGCGGGCTCGGGCCTCGTAGCTGGCGGCCAGCACGACGCCGGTGCCGACGATCACCGGCCGGCCCCGCAGCTCGGGGCGGTCGCGCTGCTCGACCGACGCGTAGAACGCGTCGAGGTCGGCGTGCAGGATCGACGCCTGCTGTCGCACGAACACATGTTCGCACCACCTGCCCCGACCGGCAACGGGCGGCGGCCGCGGCCGGTGGCGGCGGCCCCTACCGGAACGCGTAGCGCACGGGCAGGTGCTTGACGCCCGACACGAAGTGCGACTGCGACCACTCCGGGTCGCCGTCCAGCTCGATGTGGGCCAGCTGCTGGCTCAGCCGCAGCAGCATCGTGCGCAGCTCCCGCCGGGCGAACTGCGAGCCGAGGCAGAAGTGGGCGCCGCCGCCGAAGGCGACGAGCTTGTCGGCGTCGTCCCGCCGCACGTCGAAGGTCATGGCGTCGCGGAACACCCGCTCGTCGCGGTTGGCCGACGGGTACGACAGCAGCACCCGGCCGCCCTCGGGGACGGTCACCCCGGCGACGGTCGCCTCCCGGGTGGCGTAGCGCATGAAGTGGCGCACCGGCGAGGTCCAGCGGACGCACTCGTCGGCCGCGTTGACGACCAGCTCGGGGTCGTCGCGCAGCGCGGCCAGCTGCTCGGGGTCGCGCAGCATGGCCTCCATGCCGCCGGACAGCGCGTACGAGGTCGTGTCGTGCCCCGCCGTGGCGACGATGACGTAGTACCAGAAGCGGTGCAGGTCGTCCATGGGCCGGCCGTCGACCTCGCCGGTGGCGATGACCGTCGCCAGGTCGTCGCGCGGGCAGGCCCGGCGGTCGGCGGTCACCTCGTTGAAGTACTGGGCGAAGCGCATGGCCGCGTCGAGCAGCCGGGTGCCGGGGTCGGGCGCGTCGCCCTGGAACTCGGGGTCGGCGGCGCCGAAGATGCCCTGGGTCAGGTCGAGCATGAGGGGCTCGTCCTCCTCGGGCACGCCGTAGATGTCCATGATCACCCGCAGCGTGTAGGGCTGGGCGATGTCGCGGGCGAAGTCGCAGCGGCCGCCCAGCGACCGCATGCGCTCGACGAAGAGGTCGGCGATCTCGTCGATGCGGGGCTGGCGCCGCCGGACGGCCGCCGGCTTGAACCAGTCGCTCGTCACCTTGCGGTGCTTGCGGTGGTCGTCGCCGTCGAGGTGGACGAGCGACGCCGGCAGCGGCATCCCGGAGGACACCATGCGCTCGACGTCCTCGTCGGGGCCGAGCACCGCCCGGGGCGTGTTGTGCCAGAGGTCGTTGTCCCGCGACACGGCCAGGACGTCCTCGTGCCGGAGCAGCACCCAGAACGGGCTGAAGCCGGGCAGGTCGTCGACGAGCAGCGCCGCCGTCTCCCGCCGGAGCTCCGCCACCCGGCGGTGCCAGGCGTCCATGTCCGCGAAGAGCGCCGGATCGCAGAACAGCGCGCCGGCGGCTGCGGTGTCGGCAGCGTCGGTCGTGGTCATCCGGGGCCCCCTCCCTGTCCGCGGCACACCCCCCGGCGCCGCGCCGCCACGGTAGCGCCGCCCGGCTCAGCGCGGCGCGGGCTCGGTGAGCCGGCCGCCGTCCAGGACGACCGTGCGGGGCGAGCCGGGGACCAGCTCCGGCCGGTGGGTGATGAGGATCGTCGTGCGGTCCCGGGTGGCCGCCAGCAGGTCGGCGAGGAGCGGCGCCGCGGTGCCGTCGTCCAGGTGCTCGGTCGGCTCGTCGAGGACGACGACCGGCCGGTCGGCGAGGAGCACCCGGGCCAGCGCGATCCGCTGGCGCTGCCCGCCCGACACCGCGGCGCCGTGCTCGCCGACGAACGTGTCGAGCCCGTCGGGGAGGCTCGCCACCCACGGGGCGAGGCCCGCCCGCTCGACGGCGGCGGCCAGCTCCTCGTCGGTGGCGTCGGGGCGGGCGAGGCGCAGGTTGGCGGCGATGGTCGAGTCGAACAGGTGGGCGTCCTGGGCGAGCCAGCCGACGACCGAGCGCACGTCGTCGCCCGCGAGCCCGGTCAGGGGGACCCGCCGGTCCCGTCCGACCAGCTCGACGGTCCCGCCCGTGGGGTCGAGGAAGCGGAGCAGCACCGCGGCGAGCGTGCTCTTGCCGCTGCCGCTGGGGCCGACGACGACCACCAGCTCGCCGGGGTCGACCCGCAGGTCGACGCCGCGCAGCACGTCGGGGCCCTCCGGCCGCCAGCGGGCCCGCAGGCCCCGCACCTCGAGCCCGTAGGGCCCGGCGGGCAGCGGCGCCGGCCGGTCCGGCTCGGCCACCGGGTCCGGCTGGTCGAGGACCTCGCCGACCCGCTCGGCCGCGCTCACCAGCCGGGGCAGCGCGCCGGCCGCCGGCGCCAGGCCCTCGACCACCTCGTGGACGGCGATGGGCACGAGCACGACGACGCCCAGGGCGACGCCCCGCAGCGTCCCGGCGGCGACCGCGTCGCTGCCCAGCGACAGCGCGACCCACACCGCGGCCCCCGCCGCCAGCGCGGCGACCGCCGAGCCCAGGCCCGCGGCCACCGACGCGCGCGCCTCCGCCCGGGCCAGGTCGCGGTCGAGCTCGTCGAGGGCCGCGAGCCGGCGGTCGAGCGCGTCGTAGACGGCCAGCTCGTCGGCGCCGTCGAGCAGGTCGACGACCGCCGCCTGGTAGCGGCCCCGCAGCGGCTGCACCGCCCGCTCCGACCGGCGGCCGACCAGCGAGGACAGCCAGGGGGCGACGGCGGCGGCGACCACGACCGACACCGCGAGCGCCACGCCGGCGCCCGGGACGAGCGCGCCGACGAGGGCGACGCTCGCCGCCCCGGCGACGACGGCCACGGCGTAGGGGAGCGCGACCCGCACCCACAGGTCGATCAGGCCGTCGACGTCGCCGACGAACCGCGCCAGCAGCTCGCCGGAGGTGGCCCAGGGCAGCCCGCCGGGCAGCAGCCGCTCCAGGCGGGCGACGGTGGCGGCCCGCAGGTCGCCGAGGATGCGGAACGCCGTGTCGTGGCCGGCCAGCCGCTCGAGGTAGCGCAGGACGCCCCGGCCGATGCCGAACGCCCGGACGGCGACGATGGCGACCATGAGGTGCAGCACCGGCGGCATCTCGCTGGCCCGCACGATCAGCCAGGCCGAGGTCCCGGTCAGGCCGATGGCGCAGGCGGCGGTGGCGACGCCGAGGGCGACGCTCGCCGCCAGCCGCAGCCGGCGCCCCCGGGCGAAGCCCACGACCCAGCGCAGGCCGCTCACGCCGCCACCTCCGCGGCCGCGAGCGGCACCTCGACGACCCGGTCGGCGGCGGCGATGGCCGCGGGCCGATGGCTGACCATGACGACCGCGGCGTGCTCGGCCGCCGCCCGGACCGCGGCGAGGACGTCGGCCTCGGTGGCCTCGTCGAGCCCGGCGGTCGGCTCGTCGAGCAGCAGCAGCGACGGGCGGCGCAGCAGGGCCCGGGCGAGCGCCACCCGGCGCCGCTCGCCGGCGGACAGGCCGGCGCCGGCCTCGCCGACCGGCTGGCCGGCCCGGTCGGGGTCGAACCCGGCGGCCCGGAGCGCGGCGGCGACCCGCCCGGGCGGGGCCGCCGGGTCGCTCAGCCGCACGTTGTCGGCCACGGTGCCGGGGAACAGGTAGGGCGACTGGTCGACCCAGCCGATCGTCCGCCGCCAGGCGGCGCCGTCCACCTCGGCGAGGTCGACGGTGCCCTCGGCCGACGACAGCAGCACCCGCCCGCCGTCGGGGGCGGTGAGCCCGAGCAGGACCCGCAGCAGGGTCGACTTGCCGGAGCCGCTCGGCCCGGTCAGCACGACGACCTCGCCGGCCCGCACCCGGAACGACACGCCGTCGGGGGCCGGCGCCGGCCGGCCCGGGTGGGTGACGCGCACGTCCTCGACCCAGATCTCCGCGCCGGCCCGCAGCGAGGGCGGCGGCGCCTGGCCCCGGCGCTCGGGGACCGGCCGCTCCAGCACGGCGAAGGCGGCCTCGGCGGCGGCCAGCCCCTCGGCGCTGGCGTGGTGGGCGGCGCCCACCCGGCGCAGCGGGAGGTAGGCCTCGGGCGCGAGGACGATGACCAGCAGGCCGGTCTCGAGGTCGAGGCGCCCCTCGACCAGGCGCAGGCCGACGCCGACGGCCACGAGCGCCACCGACAGCGTGGCCAGGAGCTCGAGCACGAGCGAGGACAGGAAGGCGATGCGCAGCGTGCCCATCGTCGTGCGCCGGTAGCGGTCGGTGCTGCGCCGGATGGCGTCGGCCTGGGCGGTGGCCCGCCCGAACGCCTTCAGCGTGGGCAGGCCGGTGACGACGTCGAGGAAGTGGTGGGACAGCCGCGCCAGCGCCCGCCAGCGGCGGCGGTTGGCGGCCTCCGTGGCCAGGCCGACGAGCACCATGAACACCGGGATGAGCGGCAGCGTCGCCGCCACGGTGACGGTGGCCGTGAGGTCGGCGGCGAGCAGCCGGCCCAGCACGGCGACGGGCACGACGACGGCCAGCACGAGCTGGGGCAGGTAGCGGCTGAACCAGCCGTCGAGCGCGTCGAGGCCCCGCGACGCCAGCGTCGCCACCTCGGCCCGCCCCGGGCCGCCGGCACCCCGGGGCACCAGCTCGGCGGCCCGGGCCACCAGCCGGTGGCGCAGCTGCGACTTCACCCGGGCCGACGCCCGGTGGGCCGCGGCCTCCTCGGCCCAGGCGACGGCGGCCCGGGCCGCGACCACGAGGGCCAGCCAGCCCAGCACCCGGCCGAGCTCGGCGGTCGGCCCGCCGGCCTCGACGACGCCGGCGATGCCCCGGGCGAGCAGGCCGGCCTGGGCGATGACGAGCCCGGCGGTCGCGACCCCCAGCGCCACCACCACCGCCAGGTGGGCCGCGGTGGCCCGGGCGTGGCGCAGCAGCCGGGGGTCGAGCGGCTTCACGACCGGGCCGCCGCCGGGCGGGTCGGCCGGTGGGGCTCGGGGGCCGGCTCGTCGTCGGGGATGTTGGCGACGCCGATGCGCCGGCGGAACACGTGGTACGACCAGCCCTGGTAGAGCAGCACGATCGGCGTGAACAGCACCGCCACCCAGGTCATGATCGTCAGCGTGTAGTCGGTCGCCGCCGCGTTGGTCGTGGTCAGCGACCAGGCCGGGTCGAGCGAGCTCGGCAGCACCTCGGGGAACAGCGACACGAACAGCGCGGCCACGGCGAGGGCGATGGTGGCGGCGGTGCCGGCGAAGGCCCAGCCGTCACGCCCCCGGTGGGCGGCGACCAGGGCGCCGACCAGGGCGAGCGCCGCGACCACGGCCAGGACGGCGTACCACTCGAGCAGCCGGGCGCCGTCCCGCTCGACGTAGGTCCACCCGAGGAAGGCCACGGCCAGCAGCGCCGCGATCGGCCCGACCCGGAGCGCCACCTGGTTGGCCCGCCGGCGGACGTCGCCGGTGGTCTTCAGCGCCAGGAACAGCGCCCCGTGGGTGACGAAGAGGGTGGCGAGGACGAGGCCGGCCAGCAGGGCGTAGGGGTTGAGCAGCTCGAGGAAGGTGCCGGCGTACTCCTTGTCCGGCCCGACGGCGACGCCCCGCACGATGTTGCCGAAGGCGACGCCCCACAGCACGGCGGGGACGAGGGAGCCGTGGAAGATGGCCGCGTCCCACCGGGCCCTCCAGCGCTCGCCGCTGCCCTTCGAGCGGTACTCGAAGGCGACGTTGCGGAAGATGAGCGCCACCAGGATGAGGAACAGGGGCAGGTAGAAGCCGCTGAAGAGGGTGGCGTACCACTCGGGGAAGGCGGCGAAGGTGGCGCCGCCGGCCACGAGGACCCACACCTCGTTGCCGTCCCACACCGGGCCGATCGTGTTGATGAGGACCCGGCGCTCCTTGTCGGTGCGCCCGAGGACCGGCAGGAGGATGCCGACGCCGAAGTCGAACCCCTCGAGCACGAAGTACCCGACCCACAGGACGGCGATGAGGATGAACCAGAGTGTGGTCAGCTCCATGGCGTTGCCCTCTCAGTAGGCGAAGGCGAGCTCCCGCTCGTCCTCGTCGAGCTCCTCGGCGTCACCGCCCGCCGGGCGCCCGCCGGGCTCGGGCGGCGGGGGCTCGTGCGGCAGGCCGGCGGCGATCGCCCGCAGCAGCAGCTTCACCTCGACGACCGCCAGCAGGCCGTAGACCAGCGTGAACCCGGCCAGCGTCAGGGCGACCTCGGTCGCCGTCGTGCCGGGCGAGACGCCGGCCGCGGTGGTCATGAGGCCGAACACGACCCAGGGCTGGCGGCCCATCTCGGTGAAGATCCACCCGAAGGTGTTGGCCAGCAGCGGCAGCAGCGGCAGCGCGACCGCCGCCCGCAGCAGCCAGCGCGAGGTGGGGACCCGTCCCTGGCGGAGGCTCCACAGCGACCAGGCCGCGGCGGCCACCGCCAGCGCCCCGGTGCCGATCATCAGCCGGAAGGTCCAGTAGGTCACCGGGATGTTGGGGGCGTAGTCGCCCTCGCCCCACCGGTCGGCGTACTGCGCCTGCAGGTCGTCGATGCCCTCGACGGCGGCCGAGGGGTCGCCGGTGGCGAGGTAGCTGAGCAGCCGGGGGATGCGCAGCGAGACGACCTCGTCGCTGCCGTCGAGCGTGCCGATCGTGAAGACCGAGAACCCGGCGGGCTGCGAGGTCTGGTACAGCCCCTCGGCGGCGGCCATCTTCATGGGCTGGACGTCGGTCATGACCTGGCCCTGCAGGTGGCCGGACAGGGCGACGCCGAGGCCGCTGACCAGGACGACGACGGCGCCGAGGCGGGCGGCGCTGCGGAAGGCGGCGGTGTCGACGCCCCGCCGGCGGATCAGCCGCCACATGGCGACGCCGAGCACCAGCGCACCGGCGGTGAGGAACGAGGCGAAGACCGTGTGGGGGAACCCGACGAGCAGCACCGGGTTGGTGAGCACCGCCCAGAAGTCGGTGAGCTCGGCGCGGCCGGTCGCCTCGTTCAGCTCGTAGCCCACCGGGTTCTGCATGAACGAGTTGGCGGCGAGGATGAAGTAGGCCGACAGCAGGGTGCCGGTGGCGGCGGCCCAGATCGTCGCCAGGTGCAGCCGGCGGGGGAGGCGGTCCCAGCCGAAGATCCACAGGCCGAGGAAGGTCGACTCGAGGAAGAAGGCGAGCAGGCCCTCGATGGCGAGCGGCGCGCCGAAGATGTCGCCGACGAACCGGGAGTAGTCGCTCCAGTTCATGCCGAACTGGAACTCCTGGACGATCCCGGTCACCACGCCCATGGCGAAGTTGATGAGGAAGAGCTTCCCGTAGAAGCGGGTGAGCCGGTACCAGCGCTCGTCGCCGGTGCGGTGCCACGCGGTCTGGAAGCCGGCGACGAGGAAGCCCAGACCGATGGTGATCGGGACGAACAGGAAGTGGTAGACGGTCGTGATGCCGAACTGCCAGCGCGCGAGGTCGAGCGCGTCCATGCACCAGCCTCCTCAGCTCCGGCCGTCCAGGGGGGCGACGGCTCGCTGAGCCCCATCGTACGGACGGCCCCCGGCGGGTCGGCAGCGTCGGCGGTCCCAACGGGCAGGGACGTTGGTCCCACGGACCGCGGCAGGCGTCACCCGTCGCGCGTATCGCCCGCGACCGCCGGGGGTAGGCGCGACCCGGCGGGCAGCCAGCCGAACAGGGAGGCGAGCGATGAGCACCACCGAGACCGGCGGCGTCACCGGGACCAGCGACCTCGACTACGACATCCTCTGGTTCACCGAGGCGTGCCTCAGCAACGCGCTCCGGCTCGAGGGCTACATCCAGGACGCGGAGCGGGCGGGCGACCAGGAGCTCGCCGACTTCTTCCGTCGGGCCCAGCACGAGAGCCGGAAGGGCGCCGAGCAGGGCAAGCAGATGCTGGCCCGGCGCCTCTCGGTCTGAGGCGACGACCCCGGCGGGCGGTCAGCGGAGGGTGAGGAAGAGCTCCTCCATCTCCTCGGGCGTCATCCCCTCGGCGCGCGCCCGCTCCGGGTCGGACAGGCAGTGGCGCATCCCGGCCGACATGAGCCGCAGGCCGGCCCGGTGCAGCGCGGCCTGGACGGCGCTGAGCTGGGTGACGACCTCCCGGCAGTCGGCGCCCTCCTCCAGCAGCCGCTGCACGCCCCGCAGCTGGCCCTCGGCGCGGCGCAGGCGCGCCCGCACCTCCGCGGTGACGTCGTCAGGGAACCGCATGTGGCGATCCTATACCCCGGTGGGTATCGTCACTCATACCCCCCGGGGTAGGACGGCACAGGAGGAGACCCCATGAGCAGCCTTCCCGCGGACCGCTCACCGCTCGACCAGCTGCCCGACCCCCTCGTCATCCGCCAGCTCTACCTGGGCTGCCTGTCCCAGGCCTCGTACCTGGTCGGCGACCGGCGCACCGGCCGGGCCGTCGCGGTCGACCCCCGACGGGACGTCGACGAGATGCTCGCCGTGGCCCGGGAGGAGGGCGTGACCATCGAGCTGGTCGTCGACACGCACTTCCACGCCGACTTCCTCGCCGGGCACCTGGAGCTCGCCGCGGCCACCGGCGCCACCATCGCCGTCGGCTCGCGCGGGCGCACCGAGTACCCGTCGCGGCCGCTCGAGGACGGCGAGGTCATCGACCTGGGCGGCGTGCAGCTCGAGGTCCTCCACACCCCCGGCCACACGCCGGAGTCGATCTCGCTCGTCGTGCGCCCCGCCCCCGGGGCCGAGCCGGCCGCCGTCCTGACCGGCGACACGCTGTTCATCGGCGACGTCGGGCGGCCCGACCTGCTCGCCTCGTTCGGCGTCAGCGCCCGCGAGCTGGCCACCGAGCTCCACCGGTCGGTGCGCCGCCTGATGGAGCTGCCCGACGACACGCTGGTGCTGCCGGCCCACGGGGCGGGCTCGGCGTGCGGCAAGGCGCTGTCGACCGAGACCGTCTCGACGATCGGCGAGCAGCGCCGCACGAACCACGCGCTCCGGCCCATGGGGGTCGAGGAGTTCGTGGCCCTGGTGACCGAGGGCCAGCCCGAGGCGCCCGGCTACTTCGGCTACGACGCCGTGCTCAACCGGGCCGACCACCCGCTCCTCGACCGGGACGGCGAGCTGCCGGACCTCGACCTGGACGCGGTCGACCGCGCGGTCGCCGACGGCGCGGTCGTGCTCGACGTCCGGCCGACCGCCGAGTTCGCCGCCGGGCACCTGGCCGGGTCGATCAACGTCAGCCTCGACGGCCGCTACGCCGAGCAGGCGGGCAGCGTCATCGCCCCCGGGACGCCGGTCGTCGTCGCCGGCGGCGGCCGCGCCGCCGTGCGCGAGGCGCGGATCCGCCTCGGCCGCATCGGGTTCGACGACGTCGTCGGCGCGATCGTCGACGTCGAGGCGCTGCTCGTCGCCCACCCCGAGCGGGCGGCCCGCCTGTCGCGGCTGACCGCCGACGAGCTGGCCCGCCGGCGGTCGGCGCTGGGCGACCGGCTGCAGCTCGTCGACGTCCGCACCGGCGGCGAGGTGGCCGAGGCGCCGGTCGAGGGCGCCGTCCACCTCCCGCTGGCCCGCCTGCGGGAGCGGCTCGGCGAGCTCGACCCGTCGGCGCCCGTCGTGCTCGTCTGCGCCAGCGGCACCCGGTCGGCCATCGCCAGCAGCGTGCTGCGGGCCGAGGGCTTCGCCGACGTGTCCGACCTGCTCGGCGGGGCCGCCGCGCCCGGCGTGTGACCCCCGCGGCCGTTGCCGGGCCTCGCCTGCTGATCGGCCTGGCCCTCGGCAGCCTCGGCGGCGGCGGCTCGGTCCTCGCCGTGCCCGTCCTCGCCCACCTGGCCGGTCAGCCGGCGGCGGCCGCCACCGCGACGTCGCTCGTGGCGGTGGGGGCCTCGGCGGCCGGCGCCGCGGGCCGGCACGCCCGGGCGGGGCGGGTGCGGTGGGGGGTCGCCGCGGTGTTCGTCGCCGTCGGCGTGCCGGGGTCGTGGGCGGGGGCCGAGCTCAACGGCCGGCTCGACGGCGAGACGCTGCTCGTCGGCTTCTCGGTGCTCGTGCTGGTGGCCGCCCACCGGATGCTGACCGCCTGCCCGTCGTGCACCCGGGTCGGCGAGGCGGCGGCGATCGGCGCGACCGCCCCCGTGCGCACCGAGCGGCGGGCGGCCGCCCGGCGGGCGGCGGCGGTGCTCGTGGCCGGCACCGTCGTCGGCTTCCTCACCGGGCTCTTCGGCGTCGGCGGCGGGTTCGTCGTCGTCCCGGCCCTGACGCTCGCCCTCCACCTGACGATGCCCGAGGCCGTCGGCACGTCGCTCGCCGTCGTCCTCGGCAACGCCGCGGTGGCGCTCGCCATCCGGGGCCTCGGCGCCGTCGAGTGGGCGGTCGCCCTGCCCTTCACCGCCGCCATGCTGGCCGGCAGCGTCGCCGGCGCCGCCCTCGGCCACCGGCTCCCCGCCGAGCGCTCGCTCCACGCCTTCGCGGGCCTGCTCGTGGCCGTCGCGGTGGTCAACGCGGTCCTGGCGGTCGCCGGGTGAGCCGGGGGACCGGCGCCGGGCCACCCGGCGTGCGGCTCGGCGCCGGAGGGGGCCTCAGCGGGCGGGGCGCCGCCCGATCGTGACGACGGGCTCGACCGGCTCGGAGCCGGGGGCGTGCTCGCCCTCGAGCAGCCGCTGCAGCGCCCGGGCCATGCGGCGGGCGCGGCCCTTCGCCGTCTCGGCGCAGGGGCCGGCGAAGCCCTCGTCGACGGTCGCGGTGAACAGCCCCAGCCACCGCTCGTACATCTCGGGGGTGAACGGCGTGCGGGCGTGCACCGGCTCGTGCGCCCGCAGCGGGTTGCGCGCCCCGTAGGACCGGTCGCCGAGCAGCTGCCAGGCCCAGAAGTCCACGAGCTTGGGGATGTGGACCGACCAGTCGACCCCGGCCGCCTCGAAGACGGGGCCGAGCAGGTCGTCCATCGCGACGTCCCGGTAGAAGTCCCGCACCATCCGGGCGATGTGCTCCCGGCGGTCGAGGTCCGGGCGGTCGGGCGCGGTCATGCCGGCGACCGGCAGGACCGGGCGTCCGCGGCCTGCTCCTCGAGGCGGAGGACGGCGGGGAACAGCAGGTTGTTCTCCTTGTGCACGTGCAGGTGGGTGTCGGACTCGATCTGGGCCAGCGACTCGTAGCACGCGGCGTAGGACGCGCAGGCGTCGGGCGGCGTGCGGTAGCCGTCGGTGACCACCCGCAGCCGGGCGAGCAGCTCGCCCGCCCGGTCGTGCTCGACGAGCATCACCGAGATCGGGCTGCTCAGGCTGCCGCAGGGGAACGACGCCATCGCCCCCGTGCCGGCCAGCTCACGGATGCGGGGGAACAGCAGGCGCTCCTCCTTGGACAGGTGCTGCTCCATGTCGGTGCGCAGCTCGCCGACCAGCCGCCGCACCTCGGCCAGCTCGGGGTGGCGGGCGCCGTGGACGCGGGCCACCTTCTCGGCCAGCGCCTCGGCCCGGGGCAGCTCCTCCCAGAGGAAGCGGTGGTGGGTGTCGACGATGTGGTCGACCAGCTCGGCCGGGCCCATCGTCGCCCAGGGCGCCCGCTCGTCGTCGGCCCCGGCCGTGACCGCCGCCAGCTCGGCCGCGACCGTCGCCGGGTCGAGCCCCGCGGCCCGGCACGCCTCGTCGACGGTCTGGTCGCCCCCGCAGCAGAAGTCGAGGCCCCGGCGCTCGAGCTCCCGGGCCAGCCGGGGGTGGGCGGTCACCAGGTCGGCCAGCCGGGTCCCCGTGTCGATCGTCGTCATCGTGTCCTCCCTCACGCGATCCACGTCCCCACGGCGGTCGCCGCCACGACGGCCAGGCCCAGGGCGAGCTGGCGGAAGCCGAGCACCTTCGCCGGCACCGGCGGCCGGCGCACCCACACGGCCTGCAGCGCCGCGATCGCCGCCACGGCGACCGCACCGCCGGCCACCTCGGGGTCGAGGGCCACGGCCACCAGGGCGACGGCCACGCCCGCGGCGCCCGCGCCGTCGCTGGCCGCCACCGACCCCGTGCCCCGGCGCAGGCGGACGATCTGCACCCGGACCGCCGGGATGGTGG
>PKRH01000218.1 GCA_017577565.1 Thermoanaerobacterales bacterium
CTGTCTCATACCCACTCTCTCTGTTTTTTTTTCTCCTACCCCCCACCCCCACTATCTCCACTCTCCTCTTCGGCGGCAGGCTCAAATTTGTATAAGAGACCGGCCACGCCCACCGGGCGGCCGCCCGGTCTGTCCACACCGTGCGGTGCTGACCGGCCAGCACCACCCACACCGAGGCGACCACGACGGTGCCGACCAGCCACCAGAAGGCGACCTGCCACAACCCGAGCTCGAACAGCTCGCTCATGCCGCCCGCTGCTCCTTCATGGCTCGGGTGACCGCGTAGATGATCCCGCCGGAGACGACCATGACGCTGCCGATCGGCTTGAGGACCGTCCACGCCGCCAGCTCACAGCTCGCAGCGCCGGCGTAGAGGGCGGCGCGGCCGTGCTTGCCGACCCGCACGAGCCGGCGGGACCGGCGAGCGTTCCGCACCGCCCGCCGAGGCGACAGCGTCCACGCCTCGAGCCGCTGGTCGAGCGTCTTGCGGCGGGGCGGGTCGGTGCGCTCGTGCTCCCGGCGCGTGAACACCTTCCCGTTTCGGCGGACCTTGTGCGCCCGGACGCGGGTCACCGGCCACCCCCCGCAGCCATGCAGGCGACTAGGGTCCGTTCCGACATGGAGACCTCCTCTCCGTGTCCAGGCCCCGGGGCGTTGCGGCGCCGCCGGGGCCATCTTCGTTTTGCGGCACCACCCTACCCGCCCGAGGCTTAGTGGAGTGGCAGGACTAAGCTTGCGGCGGCCGAGAACAGGAGTGCCGTAATCTCATGCGCGTGCCCCGCCTGCACATCGAGCTCCCAGCCGAGCTGCACAAGCGAGCGAAGATCGCCGCCGTCCAACGCGGGGTCACGCTCAAAGCGTTCGTGATCCACGCCCTCGAGCAGGCCATCGAGCAGCAGGAGCAGGAAGCGGGGCAGGAGCAGGCCTGACCGCCACGCTCCGTACTGATGTTCGACTGATGTGAGGTGACGCGAAATGTGCTCGGTGATCAAGATGACCGAGCACATTTCGCGTCACCCCATCCGCGCGAGACTCCTGGCATGGGAAGGGTCGGCATCTACGCCAGGATCTCGCTGGACCGGCGAGACGGTGAGGGTGTCGCCCGGCAGCTCGCCGACTGCCGTGAGCTGGCCAAGTCCCGGGGCTGGACCGACCTGGTCGAGTACGTCGACAACGACATCTCGGCGTTCCGTGCCAAGCGCCGGCCGGAGTACGAACGCCTCCTAGAAGACCTCCACGCCCGGCGGCTGTCGGCGGTGGTCGCCTACCACCCCGATCGCATCTACCGGAAGCCGGCCGACCTCGAGGCGTTCATCGACGCCGTCCAGGCCGCCGGAGCGGAGGTCGCCACCGTCCGAGCCGGAGATGTCGACTTGTCCACAGCCTCCGGGCGGATGGTCGCCCGGATCCTGGGGTCGGTGTCCCGCCACGAGTCGGAACGGATCGGGGAACGGGTCGCCCGGGCGAAGCTCGAGCGGGCCCGCCAGGGCAGGGCCGCTGGCGGTGGTCTCCGGCCCTTCGGGCTCACGGCCGACCGGACGGCGGTCGTCGAGGAGGAGGCTCGGGTGCTGCGGGAGGTCGCCGAGGCGATCCTCGCCGGCCGGTCGTGGCGGTCGGAGGTCGACCGGTTGAACGGCGAGGGGGTGCGGACGACGGCGGGGAACCAGTGGACGATCGGCACGCTCCGCCGCACGTTGACCAGCCCCTACGTGGCCGGGTTGCGTGCCTACCACGGCCAGGTCGTCGGGGCGGCGGCGTGGCCGGCGATCATCGACCGGGACACCTGGGAGCTGCTGCGCGCCGGGGCGAGCGCCCGCCGGCGACCCGGGCGGCCACCGAAGCGGCAGCGGCTCCTCTCCGGGTTGCTCGCCTGCTGCCACTGCGGCAGCCCGCTCTACGTCGGCCAGACCAGCCGACACGACGATGTCTATCGCTGCACGAAGGTCGCTCGGACCGACGGCACCGGCTGTGGGCGGCTCACCATCGCCGCCGACCTCGCCGACCGCACCGTCAGCGACACCATCGCCGACTGGCTGCAGCACCCCACCTTCCTCGCCGAGCTCGACGCCTGGCTCGCCTACGGCGACGAGG
>PKRH01000219.1 GCA_017577565.1 Thermoanaerobacterales bacterium
ACACGGGCGAGATGCGGGCCCTGGCCGCGCAGCCCGACGAGACCGTCCTCGACTCGATCAGCCGCGTCACCGCGCGCCACAGCGTCTCGCCGTCCGAGCCGCAGGCGCCGGCGACCGGTGGGCCGGCCGCCGGGGGTTACGGCCAGCCGGGCCACACCGGGCAGCCCGCGCCGACCGGCCGGTTCGGCCAGCCCGGCCAGGGCGGCCCGAGCAGCCCGTTCGACCAGGGCGCCCGACCCGGCCAGGGCGGGCAGTACGGCCAGCCGGGCCAGACCGGGCAGCACGACCGTCTCGGCCAGCTCGCCCAGCTCGCCAAGTTCGGGCAGGCCCGCCAGGGCGGCGCGAACGGCCCGACCGGCCCGTCCGGGCCGTCGAGCCCGTTCGGGCAGGGGCGGAGCGGCCCGTCGGGCCCGTTCGGGCAGCCGGCGCAGCCGAGCCAGCCGGCCCCGCCCGCCCAGCCCGGTCAGCCGGGCCACGCCGGCGCCACCCCCAGCGGGCTGACCCGCCGCGTCCGGGGCGCCCAGATGCCCACGACCTCGCCGCTCCAGGTCCGTCGCAGCCCGGCGTCGGGGTCGCAGCCCTCGGGGCCGCAGACCTCGGGGTCGCAGCCCTCCTCGCCCGCGCCCGGGGGCTCGGCCGGCGAGCCCTCCCGCAACCGGGCGGACGAGGTCTACAACCTGCTCGCGAACTTCACCGCGGGCGTCCAGCGCGGCCTCGACCACGCCCGGACCCGCCGGCCCGACGACCAGGGCTGATCACATACAGTGCTGCCTCGGGGACCGCTCGCGCTCTACGTGGCATGACGCCAGCGTCAGCGCGATGATGGCGCGAGCCCTGTCGACGGCTGGGGAGGGCACCGCGCCGGGCTGGTCGCGCGCCGCCCGGGGACGGGTCCGCCCGCCGCCGCTGGGTCCGCAGCCCACCCCCTACCCCTGGAGACACCGCCGTGCGTCGGGTCCCGATCCGCATGAAGCTGGCCGCCGCGCTCGCCGTCCCGCTGAGCGCCCTGGTGGCGGTCACGACCATCGAGGTGGTCAACGCGGCCAACGAGGCGGCCGAGGTCGCCTCCCAGCGAGCGCTGGTCGAGATCACCCTCGGGCCGGCCAGCATCCTCAGCGCCATCGAGAACGAGCGCAACGCCGCGGGCGTCTACATGCTGGGCCAGGAGGAGAACTTCGCCCTGCGGATCGAGGATCCCGAGCAGGGCGCGGCCGAGACCGACACCGCGATCGAGGACTTCCGGGCCGAGGTCGCCCGCCAGGGCGGGTCGGTCGCCGAGGCCTACGCCCCGGCCTTCGACGCCCTCGACCAGCTCGACGAGCTGCGGGCCGAGGTCATGGCCACGCCCGACTCGCAGCGCAACCTGGCCAACGTCGACGCGGTCGTCGACGTCTTCGACCGCTACACGGAGATCCGCAGCGTCCTCGTCGAGGCCAACGAGCGGGTCGCCAACGCCATCGACGACCCGGTGCTGCGGCAGGGCGTCCAGCTGATCGCCCTGAACGCCCAGCAGACCGACCTCATCGCCCACCTGATCCGCGACCTGCTCCTCGCCACCCTCGTCGGCGACCCGCCGAACGGGGTCGACACCCCCGAGGAGATCGGGTCCATCGCCGAGGGGCTGGCCCGGCTGCACGACACCTGGGACACCATCGCCGCGTCGGGCACCGGCCCCTACGCCGAGCACGTCGAACGGCTGCTCGCCTCCGAGGAGGTGCGCGAGTTCTCCCGGGTCGTCGAGGAGGCCCTGAGCACCGGGCAGGTCGACCTCATCGCCGCGTTCAACTACTCGACCGGCGACGACCCCGAGAACCTCCCCTACACGATCTACGGCGAGGGCGTGAAGCAGGTCGTCCGCGAGGAGGCGGCCGAGATCGAGAAGGCGGCCGTGGCCCGGCAGCGGTGGTTCCTCGTGCTCGCCGCGGCCGCGATCGTCGTCGCCGCCCTCGCCGCGTGGCTGGTGTCGCGTTCGATCACGCGGCCGTTGCGGGCGTTGACGCGGCAGGCGAAGGAGATGGCGGAGCGGCGGCTGCCGGAGGCGGTGTCGGACATCTTGGAGACGCCGTTGGGTGAGGACGTGGTGGTGC
>PKRH01000054.1 GCA_017577565.1 Thermoanaerobacterales bacterium
TATAAAAGAACGGTCACAAAGGGGGTGGCTAACCCCTTTGGGGCGACCCGGGACTGCGGGGGCCGAACCTCGGAGAGCCCGGGGTGGGGGGCCTCGAGCGGCTGGGGCCGGAGGCCATCACCATCCGCCTCGTCGTCAAGACCCGTCCGGCCGAGCAGTTCGGGGTCATGCGCGAGCTGCGCCGCCGGCTCACCGACGCGTTCGCCGAGGCCGGGATCGAGATCCCGTTCCCCCAGCGCATGGTGTGGGTGCGGCGCGACCCGGGCTCGTCGCGGGCCGCCGAGGCCGAGGCGATCGAGGACGGCGAGCCGCCGGCCTGACCGCCGGGGAGGGTCAGGCCGCGGGCTCGGGGGCCAGGTCGACGACGACCGAGAGCTCGTCGCCGGCCTGGGTGGAGAGGGCGTCGATGCGCCCGGCCGCCCGGACGTCCTCGGCGGCCAGCGCCAGCAGGGCGAGGCGGTCGGGCGTGTCGGTGACGACGGCCGCGGTGACCTCGGTGCGCATCGACCGCTTGGCCTCGCTCTTGGCCCGGCGGACCTCGGCCAGCACGGCCGAGGCGACGGCCAGGACCTCGGGGTTCGGCTCGTCCTCCGGCCCCGCGGCGCCGGCCCGGGCCGCGTCCCGCAGCTCGTCGGCCGAGGGCCACGACGAGCGGTGGATCGACCCGGGCTGCCACCAGGACCAGACCTCCTCGGTGACGAAGGGGAGGAACGGCGCGAACAGCTTGAGCAGCGTGCGCAGCGCCAGGCCGAGGGCCGTGCGGGCCGAGGCCTGCCCCCGCTCGTCGCCGGTGCCGTAGGCCCGGTTCTTCACCAGCTCGAGGTAGTCGTCGCAGAACGACCAGAAGAACGACTCGGTGCGCTCCAGCGCCCGGGCGTAGTCGAACCGGTCGAAGGCCGCGGTGGCCTCGGCGACCAGGTCGGCCAGCGACGAGAGCATGGCCCGGTCGAGCGGCTCGGTGACCTCGCCCTCGGTCGTCGAGTCGAGGCCGAGCGCGAACTTCGACGCGTTGAGGATCTTGATGGCCAGCCGGCGGCCGATCTTCAGCTGCTTCTCGTCGAAGATGACGTCCATGCCGGGCCGGCCCCGGGCCGCCCAGTAGCGGACGCCGTCGGCCCCGTAGCGCTCGATGAGCTTGTCGGGGTCGGTGGGCGCGTTGGCGGCCGACTTGGACAGCTTCTTGCGGTCGGGGTCGACGATGAAGCCGGAGATGGCCGCGTTCTTCCAGGGCAGCGTGTCGTGCTCGTAGTGCGAGCGGACGATCGTGTAGAAGAGCCAGGTCCGGATGATGTCGTGCGCCTGCGGGCGCATGTCCATCGGGAACGTCCGCTCGAACAGGTCGGGGTCGTCGAGCCACCCGGTGGCGATCTGGGGCGTCAGCGACGACGTCGCCCACGTGTCCATGACGTCCGGGTCGGCGGTGAAGCCGCCCGGCTTGTCGCGGTCGTCCTCGGTGTAGCCCGGCGGGACGTCGGTCGTCGGGTCGACCGGGAGCGCGTCCTCGGTGGCGAGGATGGGCGACAGCCAGTCGACGACGCCGTCCTCGTCGATCGGGTACCAGACCGGGAAGGGGACGCCGAAGTAGCGCTGGCGGGTGATGTTCCAGTCGCCCTGCAGGCCCTCGACCCAGTTCTCGTACCGGGTCCGCATGAACTCCGGCCACCAGTTGAGCTGGCGGCCCCGCTCGAGCAGCTCCTCCTTGTCGGGGTAGCGGATCAGCCACTGGTGGGAGGTGACGATCTCGAGCGGGCGGGTGCCGTTCTCCCAGAACTTGACCGGGTGGGTGATGGGCCGGGGCTCGCCCTCCATGAGGCCGGCCTCGCGCAGCAGCTCGGCGATGCGGGCCCGGGCCTGGGTGGTCGTGCGGCCGGCGAGCTCGTCGTAGGCGGCCTGGGCGCGGGCGGGGTCGGCGCACTCCCACCCGGGCTCGCCCCAGGTGACCTGGCGCAGCCGGCCGTCGCGCTGGACGACCGCCCGGACGGGGAGGTCCAGCTCGCGCCACCAGGTGACGTCGGTCGTGTCGCCGAAGGTGCAGATCATGGCGATGCCGGTGCCCTTCTCGGGGTCGGCGAGGTGGTGGGCCACGATCGGCACCTCGACGCCGAACAGCGGCGTGCGGGCGGTGCGGCCGAAGAGGGGCTGGTAGCGCTCGTCGTCGGGGTGGGCGACGAGCGCGACGCAGGCCGGGAGCAGCTCCGGCCGCGTCGTGTCGATCCACAGCGGGCCCTCGGGGCCCTCGAACCGGATCTTGTGGTAGGCGCCGGGGATCTCGCGGTCCTGCAGCTCGGCCTGGGCGACCGCCGAGCCGAAGTCGACGTCCCACAGCGTGGGCGCCTCGGCCCGGTAGGCGAGGCCCCGGGCGACGAGGCGCAGGAAGGCCCGCTGGCTGACCCGGGTGGCCTTGGGGCCGATGGTCCGGTAGGTGTGCGACCAGTCGACCGACAGGCCGAGGTTGGACCACAGGTTGAAGTAGCTCTCCTCGAGCTGCTCGACGACCTCGCCGCACAGCTCGACGAAGTTCGGCCGGCTGATCGGGATCGGCTGGTGCTTCTTGCCGACCTCCGCCGGCGGGCGGAAGTCGGGGTCGTAGGGCAGCGACGGGTCGCAGCGGGTCCCCGTCATGAGCTGGACGCGCCGCTCGACGTTGAGCCCGTTGTCGTCCCAGCCCATGGGGTAGAAGACCTCCTTCCCCCGCATGCGCTGGTACCGGGCGACGGTGTCGGTGTGGGTGTAGGAGCAGACGTGGCCGGGGTGCAGCGTGCCCGACACCGTGGGCGGCGGTGTGTCGATCGAGAAGACCTGGTCGCGCGGCTTGGTGCGGTCGAACCGGTAGGTGCCCTCGTCGGCCCAGCGCTTGCGCCACTTGGCCTCGAGGCCCTCGAGGCTGGGCTTGTCGGGGATGCTGCTCACACCCCAGAGGCTACCGGTGGGGCGCGACCCGCTCGAAAGCGGATCGCCGGCCGCGGGCCCGGGGTGGTTTCCGGTGGCCGCCACGTCGGGTAAGACTGTCGCCACGCGTGAGAGCGCGCGAGCGGAGGCCGCCCGATGGAACGTTCCCTCGACGAGGACCGGCTGGCCTGGATCTTCGGATCCTCCCGCAGCGGCAGCACGTGGCTGCTGCGGATGCTGTCGTCGCTCGAGGCCGTCGTGCCGATCGACGACCCCCACCTCGGCCACCACCTCGGCGTGTGGCGGCCGATCTCGCTGGCGTGGGCGACGGCCGAGCACCCGCCCGAGCTGACGACGCTCGACCGGATCAAGCACGACAAGGACGGCTACTTCTTCTGCGACCGCTACCGGGACGCCTGGGAGCCGGCGCTGCGGCGGCTGATCGTCGAGCGGTTCGCCGCCCAGGCGGCCGACACCGCCCGCGTCCCCGAGCCCGTCGTCGTGGTCAAGGAGCCCGGCTCGCACGTGGCCGGGCTGCTGCTCGACCTGTTCCCGGGGTCGCGGCTCGTGTTCCTGCTGCGGGACGGCCGGGACGTCGTCGACTCGTGGCTCGCCGCCTACCGGCGGGGGTCGTGGGCGCTGGACGAGGGGGCCTTCCCGGTCACCGACGAGGGCCGGGAGGCCCTGGTCCGCTGGCAGGCGTCGGTGTGGGCCTACCGCACCGAGGTCGTCCAGCGGGCCTACGAGCGGCACCCCGCCGACCGGCGGGTCCTGGTGCGCTACGAGGACCTCGTCCGCGACACCGCCGGCGAGCTGGCCCGGGTCTGCGCCTGCCTGGGCCTGGACGCGGCCCCGGAGCGGCTGGCCGAGGTGGCGGCCGCCCACGCCTACGAGGCCGTGCCGCCCGAGGCCAAGGGCGAGCGCAAGGAGATCCGCTCGGCCCGGCCCGGTGGCTGGCGCGACAACCTGACCCCGGACGAGCACGCCGTGATGCACGAGGTCATGGGGGCCAAGCTGGCCGAGCTCGGCTACCTCGACGCGGCCCCGGTCGGTTCCGGCTGAGGCCCCGACCCGTGCCGGCCGGGCGGTCCCGCGCCGGTACCCTGCCTGACATGCTGCAGCTCTTCGACACCGCCAAGGGGAGCGTCGTCCCCTTCCAGCCCCGGGAGCCCGGCAAGGTGTCGATGTACGTGTGCGGCCCCACCGTGTACGGGCCGCCCCACCTGGGCCACGGCCGGTTCTCGCTGGTGTTCGACGTGCTCCGCCGCTACCTGCGGTGGTCGGGGTACGAGGTCACCTACGTCTCGAACATCACCGACATCGACGACAAGATCATCGACCGGGCGAAGAGGGAGCAGCGGGACTGGCGCGAGATCGCCCGGCGGTGCGAGGAGGTCTGGTACCGGGCCATGGACGCGCTCGGCGTGCAGCGCCCCGACCACGACCCCCACGCCACCGACTACGTCGAGCAGATGGTGGCGCTCGTCGAGCGGCTCGTCGCCCGGGGGGCGGCCTACGAGACGTCCGACGGCGTCTACTTCGCCGCCGAGACCGTCGACGACTACGGCCTGCTCGCCCGCCAGCCCCTGGAGACGCTGAAGGCGGGCGCCCGGGTCGAGACGATCGAGGAGAAGCGGTCGCCGGTCGACTTCGCGCTGTGGAAGAAGGCGAAGCCGGGCGAGCCGAGCTGGCCCTCGCCCTGGGGCGAGGGGCGGCCGGGCTGGCACACCGAGTGCGTCGTCATGTCGCTCGACATCCTCGGCGAGGACTTCGACCTGCACGGCGGCGGCCAGGACCTCGCCTTCCCCCACCACGAGAACGAGCGGGCCCAGGCCGTCGCGGACGGGCGCCGCTTCGCCCGGACGTGGGTGCACAACGGGTTCGTCGAGGTCGAGGGCACGAAGATGTCGAAGTCCCTCGGCAACGTGCGCAACCTGCTCGACCTCGTCGAGCAGTACGACCCGCGCGCCTACCGGCTGCTCGTGCTGCAGTCGCACTACCGGTCGCCCATCGACGTGAGCGACGCCAACCTGCGGGCCGCCGAGGGGGCGCTCGACCGGCTCGACGCCTTCGCCCGCCGGGTGGCGGCCAGCCCGGCCGCC
This sequence comes from Thermoanaerobacterales bacterium, assembly GCA_017577565.1. Taxonomy (GTDB): domain Bacteria; phylum Actinomycetota; class Acidimicrobiia; order Acidimicrobiales; family VFJN01; genus ZC4RG19. Next base: position 4,992 of record PKRH01000054.1, read on the forward strand.
GGGGCCGAGCCCGACCCGGAGGCGCTCGAGCAGTTCCGGGCGGCGATGGACGACGACCTGCAGACGCCGGCCGCCACCCGGCTGCTGTTCGACCTCGTCCGGCAGGCGAACGCGGCACTGGACGCCGGCGACGTCGCGGCCGCGGGGCCCCGCGCCGCCGCGGCGCTGGAGATCGCCTCGGTGCTCGGGCTCGAGCTGTCGACCGGCGAGGAGGACGTGCCGGAGGAGGTGCGGGCCTGGGTGCGCGAGCGGGACGAGGCCCGGGCCGCCAGGGACTGGGCCCGCGCCGACGCCCTGCGCGACCGCATCACGGCCGCCGGCTACGTCGTCGAGGACACCCCGACCGGGGCGGTCCTGCGCCGGGCCTGAGTCACGGCTCGGGCACCGGGCAGGCGGCCATGTCGTCGGTCGCCAGCTCGGGCGACGCCCCGTCGCCGGTCGGGGCCGGCGCGGGTCCGCCCGCCGGCGCGGGCTCCTCCTCCCGCTGGGTGGCGACGATCGAACCGACCAGGATGAGCGCGAAGCCGAGCCCGGTGACGACCGTGATGCGCTCGTCGAGCACCGCCCAGCCCAGGAACAGGGCGACCACCGGGTTGACGTAGGTGATGACCGTCGAGCGGGACGGGCCGACCTCGGCCACCAGCTCGAAGAAGACGAGGAAGGCGAGCGCCGTGCAGATCACGGCCAGGCCCGCCAGCGCCAGCCACGTGTCGCCGCCCGGGGCCTCGTCGGGCCACTGGGCGAGGCCGACCGGCAGGTAGGCGAGGCAGGTCACGACCAGCGAGGCGGTCACGACGCCGAGGCTCGGCAGGTGGGCCAGGTGGCGGACCAGCACGAGCGGCCCGAGCGCGTAGCCGAACGCCACGAGGCCCATGGCGGCGACCGGCCAGGGGCTCGACGTCTCGACGTCGAAGCCGACGAGGGCGGCGACGCCCGCGAAGCCGACGAGCAGGCCGGCCACCCGGCGCAGGCCCATCTGCTCGTGGCCCGTGACCTTGACCAGGACGGCGCCGACGAGCGGCACGGCCGCCACGAGCAGGCCGGCGAGCGAGCTCGACAGGTGCTGCTCCGCGTAGCCGAGCATGAGCCAGGGCAGGCACAGCTCGACGGCCGAGTAGACGAGCAGCGGCCGCCAGTGGGACAGGACCGGCCGCAGCGCCCCCCGGGCGGCGGCGATCGGCAGCAGCAGGAGCGCGGCCAGGGCCGTGCGGGCGAACACCAGGGAGGCGGGGGCGACCTCCTCGACCGCCACCTTGATGAGCAGGTACGGGATGCCCCAGATGACGCCCATCGCCAGGAAGAGCACCCATCCGCGTCGTGACATCCCTTCGTCCCTCGTCGTGGTCGGTCGGCCGGTGCCCGACGCGGAGCGCGGCCGGGCCCGCCCATCATCCCGGTCCGCGCGCGAGCGGCGCCAACCGGAACCGGGTCAGGCCGGGTCGTCGAGGAGCGCCGCGCCCGCCTCGTCGACCGGCGTGCCCACGACCCCGTGCAGGTGGCAGGCGGCGCGGTGGCCGCCGCCGAGGTCGGCGAGCGCGGGGTCGACGTGCGGGCAGGGCTCGAAGGCGTCGGGGCAGCGGGTGCGGAACCGGCACCCGCTGGGCGGCGCGGCGGGGCTGGGCACGTCGCCGGACAGCACGATCCGGCGGCGGACCCGCTCGGCCGGCGGGTCGGGCACCGGCACCGCGGAGAGCAGCGCCCGGGTGTAGGGGTGTGCCGGGTCGCCGGTCACCCGGGCGGTGTCGCCCACCTCGACGATGCGGCCCAGGTACATGACCGCGACCCGGTCGCTGACGTGCTGCACCGCGGCCAGGTCGTGGGCGACGAACAGGTAGGTGAGGCCCAGCTCCCGCTGGAGGCGCACGAGCAGGTTGAGCACCTGGGCCTGGATCGACACGTCGAGCGACGAGATCGGCTCGTCGCACACGATCAGCTCGGGCTCGCCGGCCAGCGCCCGGGCGACGCCCACCCGCTGGCGCTGGCCGCCGGACAGCTCGTGGGGGCGGCGGTCCCGGAACGAGGGGTCGAGGCCGACCATGGCCAGCAGCTCGTCGACCCGGGCCCGCCGGGCCGCCCGCCCCGGCGCCAGGCCGTGCACCTCCAGCGGCTCGGCCACGATGCGGCCGATCGTCTGGCGGGGGTCGAGCGAGGCGTAGGGGTCCTGGAACACCATGGCCACCCGCCGGCGGAGGCCCCGCAGCTCCCGGCGGCCGAGGGCCGTGACGTCGGTGCCGTCCAGCTCGATGCGCCCGGCCGTCGGCTCGACGAGGCGCAGCAGGGCGAGGCCGAGGGTCGACTTGCCGCAGCCCGACTCGCCGACCAGCCCGAGCGTCTCCCCCCGGCGCACCTCGAGGTCGACGCCGTCGACCGCCCGCACCGGCGGCCCGCCCCGCTGGGGGAAGTGGACGGCCAGGCCCTCGGCCCGGAGCAGCACCTCGCCCGGTGCCGGGGGCGCGTCGGCGGGGGTGCGGGCCGGCGCGGTCACCGGCGGTCCTCCGGGGGCAGGTCGTAGAAGGTCGCCACCCGGTGCGGTGCCGGCCCGCGGGCGCCGGGGACCGGGCGGAGCGGCGGCTCCTCGGTGGCGCAGCGCTCGTCGGCCCGCACGGGGCAGCGGGGGTGGAACGGGCACCCGGGCGGCAGGTGCACCGGGTCGGGCGGCAGCCCGGGGATCACGGCGAGGTCGGCCGGGTGGCGCCCCTCGCCGCCGCGGGCCCGGTCGCCCAGCACCGGCAGCGAGGCGAGCAGGCCGCGGGTGTAGGGGTGGCGGGGGTCGGCGTAGAGGTCGTCGACCGCCCCCTCCTCGACGATGCGCCCGGCGTACATGACCGCCACCCGGTCGGCGATGCCGGCGACGACCCCGAGGTCGTGGGTGATCCACACGACGGCCATGCCCAGCTCCCGCTGGAGCTCGGCGATCAGCTCGACGATCTGGGCCTGGATGGTCACGTCGAGCGCGGTCGTGGCCTCGTCGGCGATGAGGACGGCCGGCTCGCAGGACAGCGCGACGGCGATCATGACCCGCTGGCGCATGCCGCCGGAGAGGTGGTGGGGGTAGCTGGCCAGCCGCTCGCGGGGCGAGGGGATGCCGACCAGGTCGAGCAGCTCGGCGGCCCGCTCGGTGGCGGCCCGCCGGTCGAGCCCGAGGTGCACCTCCATCCCCTCGGTGAGCTGGCGCCCGACGGTGAGCACCGGGTTGAGCGAGGTCATGGGGTCCTGGAACACCATGGCGATGCCCGGCCCCCGCACCTTCCGCAGCGCCTCCTCGGGCAGGGCCACGAGGTCCTGGCCCTGGAAGGTGGCCCTCCCGGTGACGGTGGCCGGTGGGCGGGGGACGAGGCCGAGCAGCGACAGCACGCTGACGCTCTTGCCGCTGCCGGACTCGCCGACGACGGCCAGGGTCTCGCCGGGCGCCACCGCCCACGACACGCCGTTCACGACCCGGGCCGGGCCCCGGCGGGTGGCGATGGTGACCCGGAGGTCGTCGACGGCGAGCACGGGCTCGGCGGCCATCAGCCCCTCCCCGCCGCCGACTCGATCGCCGAGCGCTGCCGGGGGTCGAGCGCGTCCCGCAGCGCGTCGCCGGTCACGTTGAACGACAGGACGACGGCGAAGATGGCCAGGCCGGGGAAGACCGCCATCCACCAGGCGTCCTGGATGAAGCCCCGCCCGTCGGCCAGCATCCGCCCCCAGGAGGGCTCGGGCGGCTGGGTGCCGAGGCCGATGAACGACAGCGCCGCCTCGGCCAGGATGGCGAAGGCCAGGCTGATCGAGGTCTGGACGATGATCGGCGCGGCGACGTTGGGCAGGACGTGGCGGGTCATGATCCGCAGGTCGCCGGCGCCGATCGACCGGGCCGCCCGCACGAAGACCTGCTCCCGCACGGTGAGGACGCTCGCCCGGGTGACCCGGGCGAAGATCGGCGTGTAGACGACGCCGATGGCGATCATGGCGTTGGTCGCGCCCCGCCCCCGGATGGCCATGACCGCGATGGCGAGCAGGATCGCCGGGAAGGCGAACAGCACGTCCATGCACCGCATGACGACGTCGTCGACCAGGCCCCGGTAGTAGCCGGCGACGAGGCCGAGGACGACGCCGGCCACCAGCGCGATGCCGACGGCGACGAGCCCGACCCGCAGCGACGGCTCGGCGCCGATGAGCACCCGCGACAGGACGTCCCGCCCGAGCTGGTCGGTGCCGAAGGGGTGCTCCAGGCTGGGAGCGCGCAGCTTGTCGGCGCTGGAGACCTCGTTGCGGCCGTAGGGGGCGAGGCGCTCGCCGAGGACGGCGACGACGACGAAGATCGCCAGCACGACGAGCGCCGCGGCGGCGAGCCGGTTGCGGAGGAGCGCGCGCAGCAGGCCGCGGGCGCCGACCGCCTCGTCGGGGGCGGCGACCTGCCCGGCCTCCGCAGGGCCGGCGGGGGTGTCGTCGAGGGCGGTCATCGGGAGATGCGGGGGTCGACGACGGCGTAGAGGAGGTCGACCACGAGGTTGACGACGAGGAAGAACACGGCGAACAGCAGCACGGCGCCCTGCAGCAGCGGGTAGTCGCGGGTCTCGACCGCCTGGAGGGCGAGCTGGCCGAGGCCCTGCCAGGCGAACACGACCTCGACGATCACGACCCCCGAGAGCAGGTAGGCGAGCTGGATGCCCGTGACGGTCACGACCGGCACCAGCGCGTTGCGCAGCACGTGGCGGCCGATGACGACCCGGCGGGGCAGGCCCTTGGCCCGGGCCGTGCGGGTGTAGTCCTCGCCGAGCGCCTCCAGCGCGCTGGACCGGACGAAGCGGGTGAGGACGGCACCGGACACCGTGCCGACGACCACGGCGGGGAGCACCAGGTGCCGGGCCCACTCGACCGGGTCCTCGGTCAGCCCGACGTAGCCGCTCGAGGGCAGCCAGCCCAGCGTCAGCGAGAACACGAGGATGGCGACGATCGCCAGCCAGAAGTCGGGGATGCTGATGCCGGCCTGGCTGACGAACGTGGCCACGTAGTCGACGGCGGAGCGGGGCCGCAGCGCCGAGACCAGACCGAGCGGGACGGCGATGAGCAGCGCCACGACGATGGCGCCGAACGCCAGCGACAGCGTGGCCGGGAGGCGCTCGAGGATCAGCTCGGTGACCGGGCGACCCGACCGGAAGCTGACGCCGAGGTCGCCGGTCAGGGCGTTGCCGAGCCAGTTGACGTACTGGACGAGGACGGGGTCGTCGAGGCCGGCCCGGGCGACCAGCGCGTCGTAGGTGCGCTGGTCGAACCGGGTGCCGAGGGCCAGCCGCACCGGGTCGCCCGGCACGAGGTGGATGATGGAGAACACCGCCACGCTGACCCCGAACAGGACGACCACCGACTGGCCCACCCGCCGCAGCAGGTAGCGGGTCACGGCACCGCCCCGGGGGTCACGACAGCGTCACCGTCTCGAGGTTGATGGCCCGGTCGGGCCGCAGCTCGTACCCGGAGACCTCGTCGGTCCAGGCCTGCACGACGCTCGGGTTGTAGAGGTAGATGTACGAGTTGGCGTCGACGATCCGCTCGGCGGCCTCGTCGTAGAGCTCCTTGCGGGCGTCCTCGTCGGCCTCGGTGGCCGCCCGCTCCAGCAGCTCGTCGGTCTCCGGGTCGCAGTAGCCCTGGTAGTTGTTCTCGCCCTCGCAGACGTGCTGGCTGTGGTAGTAGCCGTACGGGTCGAGGTTGCCGAGCCAGCCGAGCAGGAAGGCGTCGAAGTCGCCGGCGCCCTGGCGGTCGAGCCAGGTGCTGAACTGCTCGGTCTGGATGTCGACGGTGATGCCGACCTCCTCGAGGTTGGCGGCGATCACCTGGGCGACCTCGACGGTCTCGGGGTACTCGTCGGTGACCATGAGGCCCATGGTCAGGTCCTCGACCCCGGCCTCGGCCAGCAGGTCGCGGGCGGCGTCGACGTCGCGCTCGTAGGGCGCGTAGTCGTGGTACCAGAAGGACTCCTCGGGGATGGCCGTCTGGTTGACCCGGGCCAGGCCGAACTGCGCCGCGTCCGCGATCGCCTCCCGGTCGAGGGCGAGGGCGATCGCCTCCCGCACCTCCGCCCGGTCGAACGGCGGCCGGGCGAAGTTCACCGCCATGTACCAGTAGTCGACGCTGGGCACGGTCTCGACGGTGACGTCGCCGCTGCCCTGCAGCTCCTCCACCCGCTGGGCGGGGACGTTGTCGGTCCAGTGGACCTCGCCGGTCTGCAGCGCGGTGAGGGCGGTGGTCGGCTCGCTGATGAACCGGAACTCCACCTCGTCGACGCCGGGGCCCTCGCCCCAGTAGTCCTCGAACGCGGTGAGGGTGATGCCGTCCGCGCCCACGTCCTCGAGCCGGAACGGGCCCGTGCCGTTGGCCTCGGTGGCCAGGTCGAGGTCCTCGGCCGCGCCCTCGGGCAGGATGGCGACGCCCTTGTAGCTGCCGACGTGGTCGAGCAGGTTGGGCGTCGGCTCGCTGAGGACGAACTCGACGGTCGTCGGGTCGGGGGCCCGGACGTCTTCGACGGTGGCGAACCGGTAGGCGTTCTGCAGCTCCTCGTCGATGATGCGGCGGAACGTGTAGACGACGTCGGCCGAGTCGAGCTCGGAGCCGTCGTGGAAGGTCACGTCGTCGCGCAGCGTGAAGGTCCAGGTGAGGCCGTCCTCGCTGGTCTCCCAGTCGGTGGCCAGCGACGGCTCGAAGGTCAGGTCGTCGGGGTTCGGCACGACGAGCGTGTCGTAGACGTTCTCCAGGACCTGGAAGCTGGCGTACGCCGTCGTCTGGTGCGGGTCGAGCTGGTCGGGCTGGGCGCTGATGGCGGCGACGAACGTGCCGCCGGACCCGGCCTCCTCGCCGCCGACCGGGACGTCGTCGCCCCCGTCGGAGCAGGCGGCCGCGGCCAGCAGCGCGACCGTCGCGGCGAGGGCGGAGGCACGCGGGGTGCGGATCATGGGGTCTCCCCGTGCTCGTGGGCTGTCGTCGGACCGCCTGTCCCCCGAGGGCGACCGTACCCGATCGCGCCGTCGGTCAGGCGGAACCCGGCCGGGCCCGCCCGGCGGGCCGGGCCGGGCGGTCGCGCCGCCGGTCGGGGCGGCGGCCGTCGGCCGGCGGGGGCGCCGCGGACAGCTCGACCCGGAACGTCGAGCCGACACCGACCTCGGAGCTGACCGCGAGGCGCCCGCCCATCGCCTCGACCAGGCCGCGGGAGAGCGACAGCCCGATGCCGGTGCCGTCGATGCCGCGCTCGGCCGCGTCCAGGCGCTCGAACGGCTGGAACAGCCGCTCGATGTCCGCCGGGGCGATGCCGGGGCCGGTGTCGGCCACCTCGAAGCGGACGGTGCCGCCGTCCTGCGCGGCCTCCACGGTGACCCGCCCGCCGTCGTGGTTGTACTTCACGGCGTTGGACAGCAGGTTGAGCAGCACCTGCACCAGGCGCTGGCGGTCGGCGAGGACGTGGACGTCGGCGGCGCGCACGTCGACGCCGATGCGCCGGTCCTCGGCGCCGGCGCGCACCAGGGCGGCGGTCTCCTCGACGAGCGGCCGGACCGCCACCGGGGCGAGCTCGACCGAGAGCCGGCCGGTCTCCATCGTGGCGATGTCGAGCACGTCGTCGATGAGGGCCCGGAGGTGGTGCCCGGCCCGCACGATGTGGTCGACGCTCTCCCGGTCCTCGGGGTCGAGGTCGCGCATCTGCAGCAGCCGGCCGAAGCCGATGATGGCGGACAGCGGTGTGCGCAGCTCGTGGCTGGTGCGCGACAGCAGCTCGTCCTTGGCCCGGGTGGCCGCGAGCGCCTGGTCGCGGCTGGCGGCCAGCTCGTGCTGGTGGACGACCAGCTGCCGGCCGACCCGGCCGAGCGAGGCGGCCAGCTGGCCGATCTCGTCGGACGCCTGGGGGGTCTGCACGAGGGGCTCGCCCGCCCAGAACCGGGCGACGTTGTCCGACAGCGTCACCGTGCGGCCGATGATGCTGCGGCCGATGGCCACGCCCCCGGCCAGGCTGGTGGCGATGGCGAGCAGCAGGCCGACGAGGAGGATGCGCTCGGACAGGTCCTGGGAGTCGAGCGCCTCGTCGATGTCGGTGGTGATGTCGGCGAGCATCAGGGCCCGGAGCTCGACGGAGCGGCCGGTGAACTCGTCGACGGCGGCGACGGCGGGCGCGAGCGCCTCGTCGACCGCCGCCGGGTCGCCCTGGCGGGCCCGCAGCTCGTCGACGGCGTCGGTCAGCGCGGTGACCGCCGCGTCGGCGCTGTCGGCGGTGGCCACCCGCTCCCGGTGCTGCCCGACGGGCGCCTCCCGCACCCGCTCGGCGGCGTCGGGCACCGAGCGGGTGGCGACCTCGTAGGAGGAGAGCAGCGCCGGGTCGCCGGTGGCGGCGTAGCCGCGGACGGCGGACTCGGCCTCGATGACCGACTCGGTGAGCAGCGAGGCGTCGATGAGCGTCCTCGTCGAGGCGCGGGCCTCGTCGCGGGTCTCCGCCTCCCGGTGCTGGATCTCGACCACCGCGAGGATGACCGTGACCGTGACGACCAGCGGCACGGCCGTGAGCAGGAGGCCCTTCCGGCGCAGCGGCAGGTCGAGCCACCACTGCCCGAGCCGGGTCCGGGCCGGCCGGCCCACGGGGACGTCGCTGAACCGCCGTTCGCCTGGAGTGGTGGGATCGTCGCTCAACGTGGTCGAACTGTAGCGTTGAGGGCGGACGGCGCCGTCCGGTGGCGAGCGGCGCCCGTCGGCACGACGAGGCAGAGGTGCGATGACGACCAACCCCAGCAGCCCGCCGGCCCGGGTGCGGCGAGGCCACGTCCTCGTCGTCGAGGACGACGCCGCGACCGCCCGGTACCTGGTGCTCGCCCTCCAGCGGGCCGGCTACACGGCGGCCTCGGTGGGCGACGCGGTGGCGGCCGAGCGCTACCTGGCCGACAACGACTGCGACGCGCTGCTCGTCGACATCGGGCTGCCCGGCCCGTCCGGGTTCGAGCTGGTCCGCGAGCTGAAGGAGGCGCGCCCGACGCTGCCCGTCGCCCTCGTCACGGCCTACGCCAACATGGACGTCGCGGTGCGGGCGCTGCGCAGCGAGGTCGACGACTTCCTGGCCAAGCCGATCGAGCCGCCGGACCTCGTCGAGGCCGTCGACCGGCTCGTCGCCCGGGGGCGGGCCGCCGAGGCGGGGTCGCAACGGGTGCTGGCCGTCGGCGCCCACCCCGACGACGTCGCGGTCGCCGTCGGCGGCACGCTGCTGCGCCACCGGTTCGAGGGCGACGAGGTGGCGGTCCTGTCCCTCACCGGCGGCGACGGCGGGCCGGGGGCGGAGGCGGCCGCCCGGGCCGCCGAGCTGCTCGACGCCCAGCTGTTCCTGTTCGACCTGCCGGTGGGCGAGGTGACCGACGGCGAGCCGGCCGTCGGCCTGGTCGCCGGCGTGATCGACGAGCTCGTGCCGTCGGTCGTCTACACCCACTCGCTCAACGACCAGCGTGCCGACCACCGCCGGGCCCACCACGCCACGCTGGCGGCGGCCCGGCGCATCCCCACCGTGTGCTGCTACGAGGGGCCCTCGGCCACCGTCGACTTCCGGCCGGTGCGGTTCGTGCCCATCGACCCCTTCGTCGACGCCAAGCTGGAGGTCGTGGCCGCGGCGGTCGGGGTCGGCGACGGGTCGCCCGACCAGGAGCTGGTCCGGGCCACCGGCCGCTACTGGGGGCGCTTCGGCGGCGCCCGCTACTGCGAGCCCCTCGAGGTGGCCTGGGACACCTCGGGCCGGGCCGCCGAGTCGGCGGCCGCGGCCGTCGCCCCGGTGACGGGCTGACGGTCTGCGCGCCGGGCGGCGAACCGATAACCTACTGAGGGTAATTGTTACCGATGGGTAACAGCCTGACCGCCGCCGGTCCCGTCCGCCCGCCGGACCGGCAGATCCCGAGCCCGAGGGGTGACCATGAGCGAGTTCTCACTCTCCCTGAACGAGGAGCAGCAGCAGATCCAGAAGTGGGTGCACGACTTCGCCGAGTCCGTCGTGCGCCCGGCCGCCGCCGAGTGGGACGAGAAGGAGGAGTTCCCCTGGCCGATCGTCGAGGAGGCGGCCAAGATCGGGCTCTACTCGTTCGACTTCTTCGCCCAGGCGTCGCTCGGTGACCCGACCGGCCTCACCCTGCCGGTCGCCCTCGAGGAGCTGTTCTGGGGTGACGCCGGCATCGGCCTCGCCATCTTCGGCTCGGGCCTCGCCGCCGCCGCCATCGCCGGCACCGGCACCCCCGAGCAGGTCATGGAGTGGGTGCCCCAGTGCTTCGGCACCGCCGACAAGATCCAGCTCGGCGCCTTCTGCGTGTCCGAGCCCGACGCCGGCTCCGACGTCAGCTCGCTGAAGACCCGGGCCGTCTACGACGAGGCCAAGGACGAGTGGGTGCTCAACGGCACCAAGGCGTGGATCACCAACGGCGGCATCGCCGACGTCCACGTCGTCGTGGCCAGCGTCGACCCCGAGCTCAAGGGCCGCGGCCAGGCCAGCTTCATCATCCCGCCGGGCACCAAGGGCCTCAGCCAGGGCCAGAAGTACAAGAAGCACGGCATCCGGGCGTCGCACACCGCCGAGGTCGTGCTCGAGGACGTGCGCGTGCCCGGCCGCCTGCTGCTCGGCGGCAAGGAGCGGCTCGACGAGAAGCTCGCCCGGGCCCGCGAGCGGCAGCGCACCGGCGCCCCGCAGCCGGCGATGGCCACCTTCGAGGCCACCCGGCCCGCCGTCGGCGCCATGGCCGTCGGCATCGCCCGGGCCGCCTACGAGTACGCCCTGGCCTACGCCAAGGAGCGGGTGGCCTTCGGCAAGCCGATCATCATGAACCAGGCCATCGCGTTCACCCTCGCCGACATGGCCATGGAGATCGACGCCGCCCGGCTGCTCGTCTGGCGGGCCGCCTGGCTGGCCCGCAACGGCGGCTACAAGAACGCCGAGGGCTCGATGTCGAAGCTGAAGGCCGGCCGGGTCGCCGTGTGGGTGACCGAGCGGGCCATCCAGATCCTCGGCGGCTACGGGTACACGCGGGAGTACCCGGTCGAGCGGATGCACCGCGACGCCAAGATCTACGACATCTTCGAGGGCACCGAGCAGATCCAGCAGCTCGTCATCAGCCGGGCCATCTCCGGCCTGCGCATCGAGTAGCCCGGCGCCCGCCCCGGGACGAGCGGCGCCCCGCCGGCCACGCGGTCGGCGGGGCGCGGCGCGCCGTCGCGCCGGCGGCGGTCACTAAGCTCGCCGCGCCATGGCCGACTACGAGACCCTGCTGGTGCGCAAGGACGACGGGGTCGCCTGGGTGTCGCTCAACCGGCCCGAGGTCCGCAACGCGATCAACCGGCGGATGCAGGACGAGCTCGCCGAGGTGTGGACCGGCTTCCGCTACGACGACGAGGTCCGCTGCGTCGTGCTCACGGGCGAGGGCGACTCGTTCTGCACCGGCATCGACCGGGACGAGGCCATCTCCGAGGAGAACACCGCGGCGATGGCGGCGGGGGACTTCCCCGGCTACCCGACGCCGTGGATGTTCGACGACCCCGGCCGCGACATCGGCCCCAAGAGCCGCGACCTGTGGAAGCCGGTCATCGCGGCGGTGCAGGGCATGGCCTGCGGCGGCGCCTTCTACATGCTGGGCGAGGTCGAGTTCGTCATCGCCAGCGAGGACGCCACCTTCTTCGACCCGCACGTCACCTACGGCATGACCGCGGCCTTCGAGCCCATCCACATGCTCTCGAAGATGCCGTTCCAGGAGGTCATGCGGATGTCGCTGCTCGGCGCCCACGAGCGCCTCTCGGCCGAGCGGGCGCACCAGATCGGGCTGGTGAGCGAGGTCGTGCCCCGCGACGAGCTGCGCGAGCGGGCCGCCTGGGCGGCGCGGGTCATCGCGGAGGCCCCGCCGCTCGCCGTCCAGGGCACGATGCGCGCGCTGTGGACCGCACTCGAGGTGCCGCGCACCCAGGCCATCGGCGTGGCCAACCTGTTCACCCGCATCGGGTCGGACCCGGCGGCCCTCCAGGCCGGCCAGGAGCGCTTCGCGTCGGGGGAGCGCCCCCGGTGGCGCCGCCGCTGACGCCCGGCCGGGGACGTGACAACTGCCACGCCCTCCCGACGGGTGATCGCGCCGCGGGCGCCGTATCATGTCGCCGACGCTCACCGGGTGGCCCCGCCACCCGGGCGAGCACAGGATCACCAAGGTGTCTGCGGATCGAGTACGAGTTTCCCCCCTCCACTCGTGACTCTTCGCAGATGAAGACGGTGCCGTCTGCATCCCCCCTGCAGGCGGCGCTGTCGCGTCCGGGGCCGGTCAGGCGCCCGGGTTCGGCTGGACGCCCCGCAGCCCCCGCCAGGCCAGGTCGGCGAGCTGGCGGGCGAGCAGGTGGGGGTCCGCGTCGCTGTTGGAGGTCAGCCAGTGGATGCTGGCCCGCTCGATCATGCCGACGATGCCGTGGCCCAGCACCCGGCGCTGCTCCGTGCTCAGGCCCTCGATCTCGATGAGGCCGGCGACGATCTCCGCGACGGCGTTCTCCGTCTGGGTGACCACCGCCGCGAACTCCGGGTCGCGGACCATGCTGCTGCCGTAGAACAGGCGGAAGGCGTCGCGGTGCCGGTCGACGTAGTCGAAGTAGGCCGTGAAGCCCAGCTCGACCATCTCCCGCGGCGTCTCGGCGGCGGCGACGGCCTTGGTGATCGTCTCCTGCAGCTCGCGCCCCACGTCGTCGAGCAGCTCGGCGAACAGCTCCCGCTTGGAGGTGAAGTGCTGGTAGAGGACCGGCTTGGTGACGCCGGCCTCCACCGCGATGTCGTTCATCGAGGCGCTGTGGTAGCCGCGCTCGGCGAACACCCGCAGGGCGGTCTCGAGCAGCTGTCGACGGCGACGCGGGGCAGGCAGGCGTGGGGACACGTGCGAGTCCTCGTGGTCGACGGCGCCACCCAGGCGTGACGCCGTACACATCGTTACCTCACGGTAACAGCCGGGGTGGCGCCGGGTGGGCACCCCGGCCCGGCTCAGCGCCGCCCGGCGCGCTCCCGGTCCTCGCGCTCGGCGGCCTTGACCGCGTAGCCGATGACGATCCCCGGGGCGAGCAGCACCGATCCCAGCCCCAGGGCGACCAGCACGATCGCCACGACGCCCGCCGAGAGGCCGACGGCGAAGCCGGCGACGAAGGCGACGACGGCCACGCCGAACAGCCCGTAGCCGGCCCGCTGGGCCAGCTCCGCGGCGCGTGCCAGGCGCCGGCGACGGACCAGCACCGGGTCGTCGCCGGCCCGGTCGTCAGGCGGGGCGGGCGTGGTCAGCCGACGTCCTCCGCCCCCATGTCCATGAGCACGTCGGCCGGGATGCACTCGAGCATGGCGTTGATGACCGCCGCGGTCTGCTCGTCGGTGAGGGCCCCGCTGGTGAACGGGTCCTCGCCGCTGGCGCCGATCTCGATGAGCGTCCCCAGCCCGAGCTCGTCGAGCATCGCCTGGGCGGCGCACTCGGCCTGCTCCTGGGTGACCTGGCCGCCGCTGCTCTCGACGATGCCCTCCGCCATGGCCGAGACGATCGGGTCGACCTCGTCGCCACCCGTGGTCGAGGTGTCGTCCTCGGTGGTCGTCGTGTCGTCCTCGGGCTCGCTCGTCGTGGTCGTGTCGTCGGTGGCGGCGTCGTCGTCGCCGCCGTCCCGCGTGACCAGGAAGACGATGCCGACGATCAGCACCACGGCGACCGCCGCCAGGCCGACGATCAGCCCCGTCGAGGGGCCCGACCGCACCGGCTGGCCCGGGTACTGGCCGCTGGTGGGGCCCTGGCCGTAGCCCGGCTGGGCGCCGTACCCGCCGCCGGCGGCGCCGTACTGCTGGGTGGGGTCGAGGGGCGCGGTGGCGTCGGCGGCCCCGCCGTCGACGGGGTCGACCGAGGTCACCCCGTTGTCGGACACGTCGTCGGTCCAACGGGTGCCGTCCCAGTAGCGGTACTCGTGGCGACCTGTGGGGTCGGGGTTCCACCCGGGGGTGGGTGCGTTCATGATCCGTCCTTGCGTTCGTGTGCTCCCGCCCTCGGGTCGGGGGGAGCGCCTTCCGCCATCCGCGCATGTTAGGCGGGCCGACCCGCGAACCCGATTCAGGGCCGTCGAGGGGCCCCGGCGCCGCACCGGTAGGGTGCCCGCCCGTGATCCACACGGAGGACCGGGGACCCGTCGTCGTCGTCACCATCGACCGCCCGGCGCGGCGCAACGCGGTCGACCACGCCACGCTGGAGCAGCTGGCGGCCGCCCTGGACGGCTGCGGCGAGGACGTGCGGGTCGTCGTGCTGACCGGCGCCGGCGGGCACTTCTGCGCCGGTGCCGACCTCACCGGTGTCGAGGACGGCGCGTTCACCGACCTCCTGCGCTCGGTGCTCGACCGCCTGCGTCTCGCCCCCCAGGTCACGCTCGCGGCCGTCGAGGGGGCCGCCCTCGGCGCCGGCACCCAGCTCGCCGTGGCCTGCGACCTGCGGGTGGCGACCGCGGACGCCCGCTTCGGCATCCCCGCCGGGCGCCTCGGGCTGACCGTCGACCAGTGGACCGTCGACCGGCTGGCGCTGGTCGCCGGCCAGGGGACGGCGCGGGCGATGCTGCTCGCCGCCGAGGTCGTCACCGGGGCCGACGCCCACCGGATCGGCCTCGTCCAGCGGTTGGGCTCGCCGGAGGACGGGCTGGCCTGGGCGGAGGAGATCGCCGCCCTCGCGCCGCTGACGCTGCGAGCGCACAAGGCGATGCTCGAGCACCTTCCCGACGCGGCCGCCGCCCGCGAGCGGGCCTGGGCCAGCGAGGACCTGCAGGAGGGGCTGGCGGCGTTCCGGGAGCGGCGCCGCCCGGCCTTCCGCGGCCGCTGAGGTCAGAAGTTCGCCGGCAGCAGCCGGGAGAAGTTCTCGAAGAACATGAACAGCACGACGAGGAACACCGGCAGGCCCAGCAGGTAGGCGGGCCACCGCCGCCACAGCCGGCCGAGCAGCCACGCCGCCAGCCAGATCAGCGCGCAGGCGACGCCGAGCAGCACCGCCGGCAGCGCCGAGGCCGACTCGCCGCTCAGCCCTGCGTCGAGCGCGTCCAGCCCGGGCGAGCGGTCGCGGGTCTCGCCGGCGCCGGACGCCGGCGGGACCTCGGGGGCGGGCGCGGCGTCGCCCACGAGGGCCGCCACCACGACGATGCGCTGGCGGGCCGAGTACTTCGGGTGGCACGCGACCAGCGTCAGCCGGTCGTCGCCGAAGTCGTCGAGCACCTCGACCTGGTCGGGGGCGACGATCAGCTGCTCGCGCACCTCGTAGCGGAAGGTGCCCTGGAGGGTCGTGACCTCGATCTCGTCGCCGTGGTCGAGCTCGTCCAGCCGGTGGAAGGGCGCGCCGTAGGTGGTGCGGTGGCCGGCGATGGCCGCGTTGCCCGGCTGCCCCGGCAGAGGCGAGCTGGGGAAGTGCCCGGGCCCCCGCTTGAGGTCCTCGAGGCTCACCCCCTCGACGACGATCTTGTCGACGCCGATGTCCGGGATGCGGATGCGGGCCACGGCGTCCCCCTCGGCGAGCGCCGGCGGAGGCGGGGCCGTGGTCGTCGTCGAGCTGCCCGGCCCGTCCGCCCCGGCCCGGTCGAGCACGGCCTCGAGGCGCTCCTCGAACTCGTCCTCCAGGGCCCGCTGCGCCTGCGCCTCGCGCAGCCCGGTGCCCCAGAGCTGGTAGGCGACGAACAGCAGGATGAGCACGCCGGCCGCGATGCAGACGCGCCCGATGGCGCCGAGGACCCTGGCCAGTGACATCGGGCGGAAGCGTAACGAGCACCCGTCGGGCCCACGGCCCGCCCCCGGTGACCTGGGCCGACCGGCCCGAGCCGCCTTGGTGGCGTGGCGGCGCCCTCCACTACCCTCGGGTCGTCCCCATGGAGCCGGTCGTCCACCTCCGCGACGCCGTGGCGCTGCTCGGGCGGTTCCCGGCGCTGGCCGGGATCGACCTCGAGGTGCGCCGCGGTGAAGTCGTCCTCCTTCGCGGCCCCAACGGCGCCGGCAAGACGACGGTCTTGCGGGTGTGCGCCGGGCTCGTGCCGGTGGTGCGCGGCGAGGCGGTGGTGCTCGGCCACGACCTGCGCCACGACCCGCGCCCGGTGCGGCGGCGCGTCGGCCTGCTCGGCCACGCCACCGGGCTGTTCGACGACCTGACGGTGGCCGACAACGTGGCCTTCTGGGGCCGGGCCTACCGGGCGCGCCGCGCCGAGGTCGAGGCCGCCCTCGACGCCGTCGGCCTGTCGGGCCGCCTGCGCGACGTCCCGGTCGCGCGCCTGTCGGCCGGCCAGCGCCGGCGCACCTCGATCGCCTGCCTGCTGGCCCGCCGGCCCGAGCTGTGGCTGCTCGACGAGCCCCACGCCGGCCTCGACCACGACGCCCGCGACCTCCTCGACGACCTGGTGCGCCGGGCGGTGGCCCAGGGGGCGACGGTCCTGATGTCGTCCCACGAGCTCGACCGGGCCGCGGCGCTGGCCGACCGCACGGTCGAGCTGGCGGCCGGCACGGCGGTGGGCGGCCCGGCGGCCCCGCCGGCGCCCGAGGGGCGGCCGGCCCCGGTGGCGGAGGTGGGGCATGTGGCGTGACGCCACGCTGGTCGCCGGGCGCGACCTGCGGGTCGAGCTGCGCAGCCGGGTCACCACCAACCAGGTGGCGCCGTTCGCGCTCCTGGTGCTCGTGCTGTTCGCCTTCGCCCTCGACCCCGACGGGCCGGTGCTCCAGCGGGCGACGCCCGGCCTGTACTGGATCACCGTCCTGTTCGCCGCGGTGCTCGCCATCGCCCGCAGCGCGGCGATCGACGAGGCCGACGGGGTGCGCGACGCGC
>PKRH01000055.1 GCA_017577565.1 Thermoanaerobacterales bacterium
CTTCGGTCGCTCCGCGCCACATTTTGAAATAGGCACCTCCCCCCCCCCGCCCGCGGGTGGCCGCCCCCTGTGCCCCCCCGCGCCATCCCCGGGCGGGGGGGGGGGGCGCCGGGGGGGGCCCCCGGCCCCCCCCCCCCCCGGGGGGGGGGGGGCGCCGCCCCCCCCCGCGGCCCCCGCCCCCGCCGGGCCCGGCGCGACGGCGACGACGCCGTGCTCGAGCTGGACGGCGGGGACGAGGTGCGGGGCGACGTCGTCGTGCTCGCCACCGGGCGCCGGCCGCGCACCGCGGGCCTGGGCCTCGAGGAGGCCGGCGTCGAGCTGCGCGCGGACGGCGCGGTCGCCGTCGACGACCGCTGCCGGGCGGGGGACGGGCTGTGGGCCGTGGGCGACGTCACCGGCGTCGCCGCCTTCACCCACGTCGCCAAGTACCAGGGGCGGGTCGTGGCCGACAACATCCTCGGGCGCGACCGGCGGGCCCGCTACGAGGGCGTCCCCCGGGTGGTGTTCGGCGACCCCGAGATCGCCGCCGTCGGCCTGACCGCGGCGCAGGCGGCCGAGCGGGGGATCCGCACGCTGGCCGCCGAGGTCGACCTGCCCGAGGTCATCTCCCGGCCCTGGACCTACGAGCGCGACCCCCGGGGCCACCTCGGCGTGCTGGCCGACGCCGACCGGGACGTGCTCGTCGGCGCGTGGGCGGTGGCGCCCCAGGCGGGGGAGTGGATCCACCTGGCGGCGCTGGCCGTCCGCGCCGGCGTGCCGGTCGACACGCTCCTCGACCAGGTGGCCCAGTTCCCGACCTGGACCGAGGGCTACCTGCAGGCGCTGGAGCGGCTGGACCGCTGACGTCGCGCCTCAGCCCGGCTCGCCCGACCGGCCGAGCACGACGCCGTTGCGGAACACCGACACCGGGCCGTCCTCGCTGACGACGACCACGACGGCGTGGGGGTCGTCGTAGCTGTAGCGCCGGCCGGAGGTGTGCCGGGTGCCCCGGACCGGCGGCACCTCGGCCTCGGCCTCGGCGCTCGGCACCAGCCGGACCCCGAGCTTGCGGACCACGCCCTCCCGGTCGAACACGGTGGCGCCGTCGATCTGGGCCAGCGCGTGGCGCAGCGGCCCCAGGTGGGTCGGCCTGCCGATGCGCAGCGGCGGCGGCGCCGGCAGCAGCTCCTCGACCGGCGGCCCGGGCTCGTCGTGGGGCCGGAGGACGAGCAGCGCGCCGATGCCGGCCGCGCCGAGGTCGTGCACGGCGAACTCCAGCAGGTCGCGCAGCACCCGCACGCCGTCGGGGTTCGTGCAGGCCACGACGTCCAGCCAGTGGTCGACCGGCGGTTCGAGGTGCCAGGTGAAGCCGTCCCAGCGCAGGACGCCGAAGGGCCCCGCCACCCGCACGGCGCCGGTCGGGTGCCGCTGGACGACGACGGCGCCGAACGCCTGGGCGAGCACACCGAGGTCGCGCTCCGAGCCGGCGGGGCGGTCGAAGACGAGCCACTCGTCGGGCCCGTCCGACCGGCGCAGCAGCCAGCTCGACATCCCGTCGGCGAAGCGGCGGGCGGCGTCGAGGGGCTGGTCGCCGATCACCGTGTGGGCGATGTGCAGATCGGTCGCCGGCCCCCAGGTCGTCGGGTCGGTGCGGGGGTCGAGGACCGCCCCGCCGCTCGGCACCCGCCGCTCGTGGACGACCGGCCGCAGCGCCCGGTCGACCTCGTGCAGGACCAGGTCCCCCGCCGGGCCCTCGGGCAGCGCGACGCCCGCCTCCTCGATCTCCTCGGCCAGGCGCCGGAGCCGGCGCTCGCTGGGTGCGTCCACCGGGGCGAACGTAGCCGCCCCCGCCCTAGGCTCCACCCGCGTGTCCGACGTCGTGCTGTACGAGGTGGCCGACCGCATCGCCACCGTGACCCTCAACCGCCCCGAGGCCCGCAACGCCCTGTCCGCCGAGGTGCGGCGGCTGCTGCCCGAGGCCGTCCGCCGGGCCGACGCCGACCCCGACGTCGACGTCGTCATCCTCACCGGGGCCGACCCGGCGTTCTGCGCCGGCCTCGACCTGAAGGAGCTCGGTGCCGGGGAGCAGGACCTGTCCTCGGCGGCCGGCCCCGGCGGCGACCCGACCGCCGCCCGCGGGCCCCTGCCGGTCATCGGGAAGCCGATCATCGGGGCGATCAACGGCCCGGCCATCACGGGCGGCTTCGAGCTGGCGCTGAACTGCGACTTCCTCGTCGCCTCCGAGCGGGCCCGCTTCGCCGACACCCACGCCCGGGTCGGCATCCAGCCGGGCTGGGGGCTGACGGTGCTGCTCGCCCAGGCGATCGGCGTCCGGCGGGCCAAGGAGATGTCCGCCACCGGCAACTTCGTCGACGCGCAGACGGCGCTGGCCTGGGGGCTGGTCAACCACGTCGTGCCCCACGAGGAGCTGCTGCCCTTCTGCCGGCGGCTGGCCGCGGACATCGTGTCGAACGACGCCGCCGCGGTCCGCCGCATCTTCCGCACCTACGACGAGGGCGCGCTCGTCACCGGCGCCGAGGCCTGGCGGATCGAGGCCGAGGCCGCCGCCGAGTGGCTGCGCTCGGGCGGGGCCCGGGCGAGCGACATCGAGGCCCGCCGGGCCGCGGTCGTCGAGCGGGGGCGGGCCCAGCAGGGCGGCTGACCGGCCCCCTCGAGGCCCGGCGCGGCCGGGCCGGCGGCCCCTCGGGGACCGCCGGCCCGGGACCGGGCGCGTCGCCGCCGCCCGCCGTCAGTCGGCGCAGGAGAGCGGCACGGCCATTGAGTACTCGTGGTCCTCGAGCTTCACGACCGTCCCGCAGGGCGTGGCGATCACGTGGTTGATCGGCCAGTGGCTGCCGCCGAACATGCCCTCGGGGTCGTAGGTGAAGTCGCCGCCGTTCAGCGTCTCGAGGAACGAGTCGACGGTCAGGTCGGGGCCGGTCGCCTCGAGCGCCTCGACGAACATGTCGGCCGCGAGGTAGCCGGCCGCCGTCGGCAGGCTGTGGGGCGCGTCGGGCGCGTACTCCTCGAGGTCCTCGATCATCTGGGCGACGAACGGGTGGTCCGACTCCTCGAAGGGCAGCCACTGCAGGTACACGTAGGTGCCCTCGAACATGTCGGCCTCCTTCAGGCGGGGGTCGTAGCCCACCGAGTTGAACTGGAGGCCCTGGTAGCCGGCGCCGGCGACCGCCTGGGTCATGGTGTTGGTGTTGGAGAAGTCGGCGATGTACCAGACCGCGGCCGGCGGCTCGCCGTCGTTGGCGGTCATGATCTCCTGGACGTAGGGCGTGGCGTCCGTGATCGGCTGGTCGGCCGGGAGCACCGGCATCTCGGCCACGATGTCGAAGCCGGCCTCCTCCATGGCGCCGGCGATGTTCTCGATGCCCCGCCGGGCCGACTCGGTCTCGTTGCCGACGAGGGCGACGGTCTTGTCGGTGCCCTCGAGCAGCGGCTGGAAGGTGACCTTGGCGCTGCTCGGGTACTCGCCGATCGTCGGCACCTGGCAGCCGTTGAAGCCGAAGCCGAGGTTGTTGTTGCAGTAGGCGGGGGTGAAGCCCCACCCGAAGTAGGGCACGACCTCCTCGCAGAACACGTCGGCGTACGACGGCACCTGGCTCATGGCCGGCACGACCGCGAACACCTCCTCGTTCTGGGCGAGGCGGCGGGCGGCGTCGATGCTCCGGCTCGACTCGAGGCCGTCGTCCTCCTCGGCCACCATCCGGATGGTGCGGCCGTGGACGCCCCCCTCCTCGTTGGCCCGCTGGAACCGGGCCTTGGCGCCGGCCACCGCGTCACCCCACAGCGACGTGGTCGGGCCGGTGATCGTCGCCAGCGCGCCGACCCGGACCTCGGTGTCGGTCACGCCCCGGGTCGGGTCCTCGGCGGTCTGCTCGCACTCGAGCTCCGGCATCTCGACGTCGACCTCGTCGGGGTCCCAGGTGCTCCGGCCGACCCCGCTGTCCGCCGCGGCCTCGCCGTCGCCACCGGCGCCGCCGGCGCCGTCGTTCGACTCGGTGGTGCAGGCACCGCCGAGCAGCAGCAACGCCAGCGCGAGCGCGGCGCCGCGGGTGGGCAGTCGTCGGGACATCATCCCTCCTTCGATCCCCGCCCCAGTCCGGGGACTTGATTGCAAGATACGATGAAATGAACCACGATTCAACAATGACCACCAGGAAGGACGGCGGTGGGCTCGGCCGCCGCGAGCAGCGCCGCCGGCACCACCAGGAGATCAGCCGCACGCAGCTGCTCGACGCGGCCGAGGAGGTCTTCGGCCGCAAGGGCTTCCACGCCGCGACCCTCAAGGAGGTCGCCGAGCTGGCGGAGTTCTCGGTCGGGTCCGTGTACTCGTTCTTCGAGAGCAAGGACGACCTGTTCCGGCAGATCTTCCTGCGCCGGGGCGAGGAGTTCATGGCCCGCATCCGCGAGGTGCTCCGCCCCGAGGGGTCGCCGGTCGAGCAGCTCCACCGGCTCGTCGACTTCCAGGTCGGTTGGTTCCGCGAGAACCCGCACTTCGGCCGCCTCTTCCTGCGCTCGTCGAGCGCCGCCATGCTCACCGCCGACGCCCTCGTCGACGAGCGCGTCGTCGCCAACTACGACGAGGTCATGCGCCTCCAGGCCGACCTCTTCGCCCGGGGCCAGGCGTCGGGCGAGCTCCACCCCGGCGACCCCGAGGTGCTCGCCCGCCTGTTCAGCGGGCTCATCGCCGCCTACCAGGCGCTCGACCCGCAGGTCGTCTCCGACGCCACCGACGCGCAGGAGCGGTTCCCCCTCGCGGCGCTGCACGAGCTCGTCGACCGCGCCTTCGTGCGCTGACGGCGCCGGGGCCTCCCCGTCAGGCGGTGGGCGTCAGCTTCCCCAGCTCGATGCCCTTCCTCTTCCGCTCGAAGCGGCCCTTGTCGTAGCTGCGGACCGACACGTCG
This sequence comes from Thermoanaerobacterales bacterium, assembly GCA_017577565.1. Classification (GTDB taxonomy): domain Bacteria; phylum Actinomycetota; class Acidimicrobiia; order Acidimicrobiales; family VFJN01; genus ZC4RG19. The sequence goes on from PKRH01000055.1 coordinate 4,899, forward strand.
TGGCCGGCCACCTCGGCCCGCAGCGCGCCGACCGTGCACCGCTCCTTCGGCCGGTGGGCGAACGGGTCGAACGAGTACCACCGCAGCGCGTTCTCGTGGGTGATGGCGTTCACCTCGTCGTCGGGCACGTCGGCCATCACCGCGGCGAGCTCCTCGGGCGCCCCCGGCCACGACGAGTCCGAGTGCGGGTAGTCGCACTCCCAGGCGATGTTGCCCACGCCGATGTCGTGGCGCAGGCGGATGCCGACCTCGTCCGCGATGAAGCAGGTGAGGAAGTGCTGGCGGAAGACCTCCGACGGCTTGCGGCCGCCGAAGTCCTGCCCGGTCCAGCGGTGGTGCATCTCGTAGGTGCGGTCGAGGCGGTCGAGGAAGTAGGGGATCCAGCCGGTGCCGCCCTCGGAGAGGGCGATGCGGATGTCCGGGAAGTGCTTCGGGATCCGCGACCACAGCAGGTCGGCCGCCGCGTGGCAGATGTTCATCGGCTGGAGCGTGATCATCACGTCGACCGGCGCGTCCGGCGCGGTCACGGCGAGCTTGCCGGACGACCCGAGGTGGATCGAGACGACCACGCCCTCGTCGCAGCACGCCGCCCACAGCGGGTCCCAGCTGTCGGAGTGGAAGCTCGGCAGGTCGAGCGTCGCCGGGTTCTCGGTGAAGGTGATGGAGTGCACGCCCTTGGCGGCCAGGCGCCGGACCTCGGCGGCCGCCAGCTCCGGGTCCCAGAGCGGCACGATGCCCATGGGGATGAACCGGCCGGGGTGGGCCCCGCACCACTCCTCGACGTGCCAGTCGTTGTAGGCCTGCAGGACCGCCAGCGCGAGGTCCTTGTCGTCGGCCGCCCCGAACACCCGCCCCGAGAAGGACGGGAACGACGGGAAGCACATCGAGGCGAGGATGCCCCCGGCGCTCATGTCCTTGACCCGCTCGTGGACGTCCCAGCACCCGGGCCGCATCTCGTCGAACGCCGTCGGCTCGATGCCGTACTCCTCCTTGGGGCGGCCGGCGACGGCGTTGAGCCCGATGTTGGGGATCGTCTGGCCGTTGAAGACCCAGACGTCCGAGCCGTCCTCGGTCCGCTCCACCCGCGGCGCCTGGTCCGCGTAGCGGGACGGCAGCCGCCCCTCGAAGAGGTCGGGCGGTTCGACCAGGTGGTCGTCCACGCTCACCAGGATCATGTCGTCGGCGCGCATCGCCTTCTCCCTTCGTCCCCCGTGGCCTCTCAGCCTGGCATATATCGTATGCAATCCGCCGTCTCGGGACGGCCCGGTCGGAGGGCGCGCAGAGGAGGTCGTGGTCGTGCGTCGGGGGACGTCAGGCGCCCCGGTCGGCGGGGCCGGCCGCGAACAGGCCGCGGGCCTCGAACAGCCGCACCACCGCCTCGCCGACCTGCGCCATCGTGCGGGCGTAGGCGTCGGCCGCGCCGTCGGGGTCGCCGGCCCGGAGGTGGCGCAGCACCGCGCCGAGGCCGCGCCGCTCGATGCCGACGGCCTCGGGCACCTCGGCGAAGAAGTCGCCGGGCACGAGGCTCGACATCGCCCGCAGCACGACCCGGATGCGGGACGACCGGGCGGCGTTCACGACGGTGCGGTGGAACTCGAGGATGGCCTGGCCGGCGGCGGCCGGGTCGTCGCCCCGCATCCGGCGCACGAGCGGCGCCAGCTCGTCGACGATCGACGGCCCGGTGCGCTCGAGCGCCCGGCGGACGGCGAAGCCGTAGACCAGGCCGTAGAGCTCGTAGTGGTCGCGCACGGCCGGCGGGTCGAGGGCGGTGACGAACGCGCCCCGGTGCCGCTCGATCGTCACCCAGCCCTGGCGCTCGAGCGCGATGAGCGCCTCCCGCACCGGGATGCGGCTGATGCCCAGGTCGGCGGCGATGTCGTCCTGGGGGACGCGGGCGCCCGGCCGGAGCACGCCGTCGAAGATCAGTCGCCGGATGTACGACGCCGCCTGCTCGCCGCTGCTCTGGCGGACGAGCTCCGGGCCCCCCTCCAGGTCGGCGCTCACCGTCGTGACGTCGCGCGAGCGTCCCGATGCACGGCCGCACAGGGTAGTGGGGCGGCCGCCGCCGCCCGGGGACCGGAGGAGGACGGACCGTGACCGATCGCACCCCGACCCTCGCCGGGCGCCTGCTCGGCGCCGCCGGCGTCGAGGCCGTCTACGGCCGGCCGCTCGACCGGCTGCCGGTCGTGCCCGTCGACGACGGCGAGCTCGCCGCCCTGCTGGCCTGCGCCCGCCGGCGGGTGACGGGGGCGCGGGCCGTCGCCCACCTGGGCGGCGGGCTGCTCGTCGCCCCGCCGGTGCGGGCGGGGGCCGCGCCGCGGGCGGCGGGCGACGACCCGCCGGTCGTGGGCGACGACCCCGACGCCGCCGTCGGCGCGCTCGCCCGCCTGGTGGCCGGCGAGGTGGCCGCCGTGCGCCTGGCCGTCGACCCGGGCGCGCCCGGCGCCGGGGTGGCCGTCCCCCGGCCGGCGCCGCCGGACCGCTGGCCCGAGGTGCCGGACGCGGTCGTCGAGCGGCTCCGCGCCGCGGCCGCGCCGGTCGTGCTGGCCGGGCCCGGCGTCGTCGACGAGGGCGCGGTGGCCGGCCTGCACGCGCTGGCCGCCGCCGGCAGCCTGGGCGTGCTCAACACCTGGGGGGCCAAGGGCGTCTTCCACTGGCGCAGCCGCCACCACCTGGCGACGGTCGGGCTGCAGGCCGAGGACTTCGCCCGGGGCGGCCTGGCCGACGCCGACCTGGTCGTGGCCACGGGCCTCGACCCGGCCGAGGCGCCGGGGGAGCGCTGGCGCGGCCTCGCCCCGGTCGTCGAGGTGCCGCCGGCCGCGCTCGACCCGCTGGCCGAGCGGTGGGGGCGGGCGCCGGCGCCGATCGCCCTGCCCCCGCTGCGGGAGGGGCTGGCCGCGGTGACCCAGGAGGGCTGGGCGGCGACGGCCGCGCCGATCCCGCCCAGCCTGGCCACGCTGCACCACGCCCGGGTGCTGGCCGGCGGCGGGCTGCTCGCCGCGGACGCCGGCGTCGCCGGCTACTGGGTGGCCCGGACCTTCGGCACGACCGAGCTGGGCGCCGTCCAGGTGCCGTCGCTGCGCACCCCGGGCCTGGCCGCCGCCTGCGCGCTCGTCGCCCGGCTGGCCCGGCCGGCCCGCCCGGTGCTGGCGGTGATCGACGGCCCGGTCGACGGGGCGACCCGGGCCGTCGTCGAGCTGGGCGTGTCGCTGGGCGTGGCCGTGCCCCTCGAGGTGTGGTCGCCCGACGGGCCGGCGCTCGGTCCCGAGGAGCACGAGCGCCGGCTGGCCGAGGCGGTCGCTGCCCCGGTGCCCGTCGAGGTCGGCCTGGCGGTCGACGGCCGGCAGCTCGCCCGCATGGTCGAGGTGGCGGGCCCGGTCGTCGCCTGGGGCGGCGTCCCCGGCGGCGGCGGTTGACACGGCCCCCCGTGTCCATCAGGGTTCTCATAATTCGTTCGGAAATTCCATCCGCCGGGGGGAGCGCATGGCGAACTACCTGATCGTCTCCGGCGACGGCCACGCGGGGCCGCCGCCGGAGGTCTACCGGGAGTACCTCGACCCCGAGTTCCGGGAGCGGTTCGACCGCCACCAGGAGGAGCTCGCGGCGGGGCGCATGGTCGACCAGGGCTTCGTCGACGAGTGGGACGAGGAGACCGGCGACCGCGAGATGCGGGCCGCCTACGACTCGGCCGTGCGCGACCGGGTGCTCGACGAGGAGGGCGTGGCGGCCGAGGTGCTGTTCCCCGACGCCGACGTGCTCGGGACCGGCCGCACGGCCTCGTCGCCGTTCGGGTCGGGCCTCGCCTCCGGCGCCGGCGCCGACCCGGAGGCCGTGCGGGCCGGGGCCCGGGCGCACAACCGGTGGCTGGCCGACTTCGTCGCCGAGTCGCCCACCCGCCGCATCGGCGTGGCCGTCGTGCCCATCACCGCGGGGGTCGAGGAGGCGGTCGCCGAGATCCGGTGGGCGGCCGAGCACGGCCTGAAGGGCGTCATGATCCCGACCCGCTGGTTCGACGCGCCGGCCTACCTCGACCCGGTCTACGAGCCCGTGTGGGCGGCCCTGGCCGAGGCCGGGCTCGTGCTGCACACGCACTCGGGCGCCGGCCCCGCCGACTACGGCCCGGGCCCCGGCGTCGTCGGCATCTACGCCGCCGAGGCGTGGTGGTGGGCGGCCCGGCCGTTCTGGGTGCTGCTGCTGTCGGGCGTGTTCGAGCGGCACCCCGACCTGCGCTACGTCATCGCCGAGAACGGCGCCTGGTGGGTGCCCGACATCGTCGCCCGCATGGACGAGAAGTGGCTCGGCGGCCACACGACCCGGAAGTTCGGCGACGCCTTCACCCGGGACCTGTCGATGAAGCCGAGCGAGTACGTCGACCGCAACTGCTTCTTCGCGGCGTCCACCCCGGGCGTGGACGAGATCGAGCGGCGCCACGCCATCGGGGTGGGCAACCTGATCTGGGGCAACGACCTGCCCCACCCCGAGGGCACCTACCCGCACACCCGCCGCTGGATCAACGAGCGGTTCCGGGACGTGCCCGAGGACGAGGCCCGGCGCATCCTCGGGCTCAACGCCGCCGAGCTGTACGGGCTCGACCTGGAGGCGCTGGCGCCGATCGTCGAGCGCATCGGCATGACGCCGGACGAGGTGCACGCGCCCGCCGGCGCGACGGAGGAGGTCTGAGGTGGCCGAACGGCGCATCAACCTGATCGACTCGCCCGAGCTGGGCCGGGTCACGGCGACCGAGCCCAACGAGGACAACGGCGGCCTGCCGGCCGGGCTGCCCATGCCCCGCGACCCGCGGCTGTTCGACCGGGACCACCCGCGGGTGCGGGTCACCCGCCACGGGCCCGACCGCTACCCGTTCCCGGTGCCCAACGGCTGGTTCATCGTCGCCACCTCGGCCGAGCTGCGGCCCGGGGACGTGCGGGCGCTCCACTACTTCGACCGCGACCTCGTGCTCTACCGGACCGAGGACGGCCAGCCCCGGCTGCTCGACGCCCACTGCACCCACCTCGGCGCGCACCTGGCCGTCGGCGGCCGGGTCGAGGGCGCCTGCATCCGCTGCCCGTTCCACGGCTGGGCCTTCGACGGCGCCGACGGCCGCTGCACCGACATCCCCTACGGCGACGTGAAGCGCATCCCGCCCCGGGCCCACACCCGCGCCTACCCGACGCTGGAGCGCAACCACATGATCTGGGCCTGGTACCACGCCGAGGGCGGCGAGCCCTTCTACGACGTGCCGGTGGTGCCCGAGTTCGACGACCCCGAGTGGTCGGACATCGAGGTGCGCGACTTCGAGGTCGCGGTCTCGGCCCAGGACATGGCCGAGAACAACGTCGACTTCGCCCACTTCCGGTACGTCCACGGCACCGAGGGCATCCCGGAGGACGAGTTCTTCACCGACGGCTGCTACAAGCGGGCCGTCGGCGGGGGCGGCACCTTCGTGCGCGAGGGCTTCGGGCTCGGGCTCGGGGTGCTGCGGGTGAAGGGCTACGTCACGTTCCTCTCCTCCACGACGCCCATCGACGCCGGCAGCGTGCACGTGCGGTGGATCTTCACCTCGCCGCTGTCCGCGGGGGAGGGGACGGTGCAGCAGGCGGCCGACGCCTTCATGGCCGGCGTCAGCCAGGACATCCCCATCTGGGAGAACAAGGTCTACCGGGACCCGCCGGTCGTCACGAGGGCGGAGAAGCTCATCCTCGAGCACCGGCGCTGGTCGCGGCAGTTCTACAGCGGGCTCGACGACGGCGGGCCCGACGTGGCGCCGGAGGCCTGAGTGGCGGCCGCGCCCGGGCGGGGGGCGCCGGCCGTGCCGCGCGCCCCCGCCCGCGCCGCCAGGCTCGCCGCCGACCCTCAGAGGGCGAGGTCGTGGACCTCGGTGGGGTTCTCGTTCCGGAGCACCTTCTCGAGGCGCGACCGCAGCGTCTCCTCGGTGCGGGGGCTGGGGAGCATGATGACGAACCGCCCGTCGCGGATGCCCTCGACGACGAGGTCGGCCAGCTCGTCGAGCGGCTGGACCGGCAGCTCCCGGCCCGCCGCCGCGGCCCGCTCCCGCAGCTCGGCCACGGTGAGCGCCGGCGTCGGCCGGGGTCGCTCGCGGGCCAGCTCCGGCGGCCGGTTGCGCTCGGCGGTCCACAGCCCGGTGTCGAGCAGGCCGGCGCCCGACGGGTAGAACACCGCCGCCCGCAGCCGGCAGCCCTCCTCGGCCGCCAGCTGGGCGGCCAGGCACTCGGTCAGCGTCGTCACCGCCGACTTGCTGGCCGCGTAGACCGACGCCCGGGGCATCGGCGCGATCGGGCCGTCGGGCGAGGACGTGTTGACGACGACGCCCTCCTCACCGCCGGCGAGCATCCGGGGCACGAAGGCGATGACGCCGTGGGCGACGCCGAGCACGTTGACCCCGAAGGTCCAGCGCCAGTCGTTCGGCGTCGTCTCCCACACCTTGGCGCTCGGCGGGCCGACGCCGGCGTTGTTGCACAGCACGTGGACGGCGCCGAAGGCCTCGTAGGCGGCGTCCGCGAGGGCCTCGACCGACGCCGGGTCGCTGACGTCGGTGCGCACGCCGATCACCTCGTGGCCGGCGTCCCGCAGCTCGGCGACGGCCGCGTCGAGCCGCGGCTCCTCGATGTCGGCGAGCACGAGCCGCATGCCCTCGGCCGCGACCCGGTCGGCGCGCGCCCGGCCGATGCCGCTGTCCCCGCAGGTGATCACCGCCACCCGGCCCCGCAGCTCCTCCATCAGCCGGCCCCCGCGACGTCGTCCCGCTGGTAGACGTAGGGGAGGAAGGCGTCGGGGTCGACGTGCTCGACCACCTTGGCCGCCACCGCCGCCGTGCGCTCGGTGTAGAAGGTCTCGCCCGGCGACTCCACGACGAGGTCGGCCACCGGGTCGAAGGGCGAGTCCCGCAGCTCGAGCTCGCCCTCCAGCCGCTCCAGGCGCCGGGGCGTGCGGGTGTGCACCGACCGCACGAGCATGGGCGGCGCGTCGTAGCCGCTGCCGTCGGCGGCCAGCAGGTACTTCACGTAGTAGTGGGGCACGACCTCGCGCTCGGGCGGGTCGAGCCGCTCGACGACCTCGCCGGTGATCCGCAGGTAGGTGATGCCCCAGCGGGTGACGCTGCCCTCGAGGCGGTCGCCGTCGCGCGCGAAGCGGATGTCGGCGATCTTCTTGTTCTCGCCGTAGCGCTCGCGGCCGCCGATCACGGCCTGCTCGGTGGTCATCGGGAGGTGGAGGCCGTACCAGCCCTCCTCGTCCCGGTAGCGGCACCGGACCGCCACCTGGCCGACACCGAGGTCGTACTGCGGGATCCGCCCGATCGACACCCACACCTCGGGCCGGGCACCGGGCCGCAGGGGCGGCGGCAGCAGCTCGGCGACGAGCTCGGGATCGGTCTCGTAGACGTGCTGCAGGCTGTGGGCCACGACGCCGGTGTCCGCCGGCTCGGCGTAGCGGCGCTCCGCGGCCCGCACCTCCTCCACGGGCGTCACCCAGCGGTTGCGTCTCTGCCCCATGCTCCCCCCTCGTCCCAGTTTCCGACGACATTATGAGAAAGGGTTCAACGTCACAAGGGGCCGGGCTAGGCTGCCGGCCATGACCTCCTCCGCCGGCACGCCGGCCGGTCACGGCGCCGGGGGGCTCCCGCGGCGGGTCGGGCGGCCGCCCCGCATCGACCGGGACGCCATCGCCCGGGCGGTCACCGAGATCGGCCTCGACGAGGTCACCGTCAAGCGGGTCGCCGACCACCTCGGGGTCAGCGTGCCCGGCCTCTACCACCACGTCCGGGGCCGGGACGACCTGCTGCGCCTGGCCGCCGAGCACTCGCTCGCCCGCCTCCGCCTGCCCGAGGACCGGGGCCAGCACTGGGCGGTCTGGCTGCGGGAGTGGGCCCGCTACGCCCGGGCCGCCTTCGCCGAGCAGCCCGAGCTGCTGCAGCAGTTCGTGGGCGGCGGCATCAACGACGACCGGGTGCTCGACCAGGTCGGCGTCGCCCTCGACGTGCTGCGGCGCAGCGGCTTCGACCCCCGGGCGGCCAAGGCGGCCTTCGACGCCGTCGGCACCCTGGCCGTCGGCGCGGCGGTCGAGGTGCTGCGCGAGCGGCGCGCCGCGGTCGACGGCCGGCCCTGGCTGGCCCGGGTGCACGCCAACCTCGCCCGCCGCGACCCCGACGAGCAGGCGACGCTGCGGGAGCTGCTGGCCGACGGCTACGTGCCCGACCTGGACGCCGACTTCGAGGAGCAGCTCGACACGGTCATCCTCGGTCTGGCGGTGCGGCACGGCCTGCCCGTCGACGACGAGGTCCGGGGGACCGCCGGCAACTAGATATCATATGCAATCTGCGTCCCACCCCGGGGAGGGTCCGGCATGCCAGTGGACGAGGTCGCGCACGAGGGGGTCGCCCGGCCGCTCGACGGCGTGCGGGTGCTGGCGCTCGAGCAGATGCAGGCGCTGCCCTTCGCCACCCAGCTGCTCGCCCGGCTCGGCGCCGAGGTCATCAAGGTCGAGAACCCGGCCGGCGGCGACATGGGCCGCAGCTCCCTGCCGGCGATGCCCGGCCCCGACGGGCGCCCCATGGGCGCCACCTTCCTGCGCAACAACCTGGCCAAGCGCAGCGTCGCCATCGACATCAAGCACCCCCGGGGCCGGGAGCTCGTGCTGGAGCTCGCCGGGCACGTCGACGTCGTGGCCGAGAACTTCCGCTCGGGGACGCTCGACCGGCTCGGCCTGGGGTGGGAGGACGTCGCCGCCCGCCACCCGTCGGTCGTCTACCTGTCGGTGTCCGGCTTCGGCGCCGACCCGTCGCCCTACGACGGCTGGCCGGCGTTCGCCTCGACCGTCGAGGCCATGTCGGGCATCTACGAGTGGTCGCGCCGGGGCGACGACCCGCCGGTCGTCGCCCCCGTCGGAGCGCTCGGCGACATCGGCACCGCGCTGTTCGCCACCGTCGGGCTGCTCGCCGCCCTCCGCCACCGCGACCGCACCGGCGAGGGCCAGCGGGTCGACGTCGCCATGTACGACGCCCTCGTCTCGCTCACCGACATCGTCGCCAACTTCTGGTCGATGGGCGTGACCGAGCGCCGTGACCCGCTCATCGTCGACGGCTTCCGGGCGAGCGACGGCTGGTTCGTCGTGCAGGTGGGCCGGCGCCACCAGTTCGAGCGCCTGTGCGAGGTCATCGGCCAGCCGGGCTGGCTCGAGGACCCCCGGCTCGCCGACCCGCCCTCGTGGCGCGAGCACCTGGAGGACGTCATCCGGCCCGGCATCGAGGCCTGGGCCGCGAGCCGCACGAAGCACGAGGCCGCGGCCGAGCTGGCCGCGGCCGGGGTGGCCGCCGGGCCCTGCAACGACGGCGGCGACCTCGTCGCCGACCCCCACCTCGCCGCCCGGAACATGCTGGTGGAGATCCCCCGGCCCGACGGCGGGCCGCCGGTGCTCGTCCCCGGCAACCCCATCAAGCTCTCGGCGGTGCCGGAGGCCCCCGCCGGCCCGCCGCCGGTGCTCGGCGCCGACACCGAGGCGGTGCTGACCGAGCTGCTCGGGCTCGACCGGGGGGCCGTCGAGGAGCTGGTGGCGGACGGCGTCGTCGCCACCGCCTGACCGGCCGCCGCCCGGGGCGGGTCGCGCTGGCGGGCGCCGCTCAGGCGGCCCGGGCCGGCACGCTCACCCAGCCCCGCACGGTGCTCGTGTGCAGCCGGACGCAGGCGTCGTGGTCGACCTCCCAGCGCGGCCGGCGGGCGAGCAGCTCCTCCAGGCCGATGCGCCCCTCGAGGCGGGCGAGCGCCGCGCCCAGGCAGTAGTGGATGCCGTAGCCGAACGAGACGTGCTGGTCGATCTCCCGGTGGACGTCGAACACGTCGGCGTTGGGGAAGCGGCGCTCGTCGCGACCGGCCGAGCCGGTCAGCAGCAGCACCTTGGAGCCGGCCGGCATGGTCACGCCGTGCAGCTCGACGTCGCGGGTGAGCCACCGGCCCTGCACCGGCGAGGGCGCCTCGTAGCGCAGGAGCTCCTCGACCGCGTTGGGGATGAGCGACGGGTCGGCGGCCAGGTCGGCCCGCTGGTCGGGGTGCTGGTCGAGCAGGACCGCCGCCCAGCCGAGGAGGCGGGCCACGGTCTCGGTGCCGGCGCTGACGAGCAGGTTGGCGAAGTCGGCCATCTCCTGGCGCCCGAGGCGCCGGGTCGTGCCGTCCTCGTCGGTGATCTCGGCCTGGGTCAGCGCGGTCAGCAGGTCGTCCCGGGGGCGGGCGACCCGCTCGTCGAGCGCGTCCAGCAGGTAGTCGTTCAGCTCCAGCCGGGCCCGCAGCGAGGTGTCGTTGACCATGCCGGCGCCCGGCTCGATGTGGAAGACCGTGTCGATCAGCCGGCGGACCGTGGGGGCGTCCGAGGGCGGCACCCCGAGCAGCGAGGAGATGACCTCGGAGGGCAGCGGCGCCGCGAACTGCGTGACCAGGTCGAAGGTGCCGCCGTCCTCCCACTCGTCGAGGAAGCCCCGGCACAGCTCGCGGATGCGGTCCTCCAGCGCCGCGACCCGCCGGGGCGTGAAGGCCCGGGACACCAGCGCCCGCAGGCGGGTGTGCTCCGGCGGGTCCATGAAGATCATCAGCCCGGTGTCGAGGGGCTCGTCGCTCATCAGCTCGAGCACGGTGCCGTGTGCCGAGCTGTAGGTGGCCGGGTCGCGGTGGGCGGCCATGACGTCGTCGTAGCGGCTGAGCGCGTAGAAGTCGTAGCGCTCGTTGCGGTAGACGGGCGCCTCGTCCCGCATCCGCTTCCAGATGCCGTAGGGGTCGGCGTCGATCTCGACGTCGAACGGGTCCCAGTAGAGCTCGTCGACCGCGGTGTCCATGGCGTCCCCCTCGCGTGTCAGCCAGGCCGGCTCTGGGATTGCATACGATATATGAGTGGGTCCGGCGCGGCGCTCAGATGACGCCCCGCCGGCGCAGGGCGGCCACGGCCAGGTCGGCCTGCTCCCGCATCATCGCCCGGTAGGCGGCCTCCGCGCCCGGCCCGTCGCCGGCCCGCACCCGCTCGACGACCGCCCGGACGCCGCGCCGCTCGACCTCGACGGCCTCCGGCACGACCTCGAAGAAGCTGCCGGGGACGAGCGGCGGCGAGGCCCGGAGCGCCACCCGCACCGGCCGCGAGCCGGCCGCCTCGACGACCGCGGCGTGGAAGGCGACGACCGCCTCCTGCAGCCCGACCGGGTCGTCGGTCGTCTCGACGACGCGGGCCAGGGCGTCCAGGCGGTCGGCGAGGCCCGCCGGCGCCCGCTCGACCGCCCGGGCGGCGGCGAAGCCGTAGGTGATGCCGTAGAGGTGGTAGTGGTCCCGCACGCCGTCGGCGTCGAGCGGGGTGACGAACGCGCCGCGGTGGGCCTCGAGCCGCACCCAGCCCTCGCGCTCCAGGGCGATGAGCGCCTCCCGCAGCGGGATGCGGCTGATGCCCAGCTCGGCGGCGACCGCGTCCTGGGGCACCCGGTCGCCGGGGCGGAGCCGGCCCTCGAAGATCATGCGCCGGACGTGGAGCGCGGCCACCTCGGCCCCGGAGGGCGGGCGCGACGGCCGCGACGGTCGCGGCCGCACCGCCGGGGTCGCCGAGGTCCGAGACGGCGTCACAGGCCGCATATAATATGCGATCACCGCACCGGCGCCCCGTCCGTCGAGGAGTGACGATGCTCGTCCCTGCGCCCACCGAGCCGGCCGACGACCTGGTCGCCCGCATCCCGCCCATCGTCGACTGCGACGCCCACGTCGTGGAGCCGCCGGACGTGTGGACCGCGCGCCTGCCGGCCCGGTACCGCGACGTCGGGCCGCACGTCGAGATGCTGCCGGCCGGCACCGTCAAGCTCGTCGACGCCGGCTACGTCGAGGAGCCCGGCACCGACGGCCCGCTCGTGGCCTGGTGGTGCTACGAGGACAAGCGGATCTCGGTCAAGCGCACCATCGCCGCCGCCGGCTTCCCGGCCGACGAGGTCGAGCTGCGCTCGATCACCTACGACGACATGCGGCCGGGGTGCTGGCAGCCGGCCGCGCGCCTGGCCGACATGGACGTCAACGGCGTCGAGGCGCAGCTGTGCTTCCCCAACCTGCCCCGGTTCTGCGGCCAGCTCTTCCTGTGGGGCAAGGACCGCGAGCTCGCGGCGCTGTGCGTCCAGGCCTACAACGACTGGATGGTCGAGGAGTGGTGCGGTGACAGCGGCGGCCGGCTCGTCCCGCTGTGCCTCGTCCCGCTGTGGGACGTCGAGGCCGCCGTCGCCGAGGTCCGGCGCAACGCCGAGCGCGGCGTCCGGGCCGTCGCCTTCAGCGAGCTGCCCACCTACCTGGGCCTGCCGAGCATCTACTCGGGCGAGTGGGACCCGTTCTTCGCCGCCTGCCAGGAGACCGGCACCGTGCTGTGCATGCACATCGGCTCCGGCACGAAGACGCCCAAGGCCTCGCCCGACAGCCCCGACGCCGTGGCGGCGACCATCCTCGTCGGCAACAGCATCAACAGCCTGACCGACTGGCTGTACTCGGGCGTCCTGCACCGGTTCCCCGGGCTGAAGCTGCTGTACGCCGAGTCCCAGATCGGCTGGATCCCCTACGTCCTCCAGCGGGCGGACGACGTGTGGGAGACGCACCGGGGCTGGGCCGACTCGCAGCGCCACTGCCCCGAGCCGCCGTCGACGTACTACTACCGTCAGGTCACGAGCTGCTTCTTCAAGGACCCGGTGGGCGTCGAGCTCCTCGACAAGGTGGGCGAGGCCAACGTCGTGTTCGAGACCGACTACCCGCACCAGGACGGCACCTGGCCCCACAGCCGCGAGGCCGCCGCCCGGCAGTTCGGCCACCTGGAGCAGCGCGTCATCGACCGCATCGCCCGCGGCAACGCCATCGAGCTGCTCGGCCTCGACCTGCCCGCCCGCAGCGGCGGCGACGGCCGCTAGCTCGGGCGCGGGTGGCCGCTGGGGGGCCGGGTCGCGAAGGGGGGGAGATGGTCAGCTGGACGGTGCACCTCGACATGCGGGCGCCGTCGTTCGGCACGCCGGCGCCCGAGCTCTACCGGGCGGCGCTCGACCTCGCCGCCTGGGCCGACGAGCACGGCGTGCAGAGCATCGCCGTCTCCGAGCACCACGGCGAGGAGGACGGCTACCTGCCCAGCCCGCTGGTCATGGCGGCGGCCGTCGCCGCCCGCACCGAGCGGGCCTTCGTCGCGGTCAACGCCCTGGCGCTGACCTGGCGCGACCCGCTGCTCGCCGCCGAGGAGGTGCTGGTGCTCGACCACCTCAGCGGGGGGCGGGCGGTCGTCACCGTCGTGCCCGGCTACGTGCCGTCGGAGTTCGAGCTGTTCGGCGTCGACCGCCGGCGGCGGGGGGCGATCTTCGAGGAGAAGCTGGCGGTGTTCGCCGAGGCGCTGACCGGCGAGCCGGTGACCTGGGACGGTCGGACGGTCCGGGTCACGCCGCCGCCGGTCAGCCGGCCCCGGCCGATGCTCGTCGTCGGGGGCGCCAGCCGGGCGGCGGCCCGCCGGGCGGCCCGGTACGGCGACGCCTTCGCGCCGACGACCGACGACGGCACGCTCGCCGCCGCCTACCGCGAGGAGTGCGCGGCGCTGGGCCGCGACCCCGGCCCCGTCTTCGTGCACCAGGGCCCCATGGCGCTGTTCGTCCACCGCGACCCCGAGGAGGCCTGGCGGGTGATCGGGCCCCACGCGCTCCACGAGCTGAACCAGTACGGCAAGTGGGCCGCCATGCACGAGGGCCACCCCTACGTCGACGTCACCGACGTCGAGGCCGCCCGGGCCTCCGGGTTCTACCGGGTCGAGACGCCGGAGGGCGCGATCGAGCACGTCCGGTCGCTCCCGCCCGGCCAGACCGTGCTGTTCAAGCCGCTCATGGCCGGCCTCGACCCCGCCTTCGGGCGGGCCGGCCTGGAGCTGTTCGTCGACGAGGTGCTGCCGAAGCTATGAGCGCGACCGTGGCCGCCGGGACGCCCGTGCTCGAGCTCGACGGCGTGACCAAGCGCTACGGAGGGGTCCACGCGCTGAGCGACGTGTCGCTCTCGGTCTCGCCGGGCGAGGTGTGCGGGCTGATCGGACCGAACGGGGCCGGCAAGACGACGCTGTTCGACATCGTCTCCGGCGTGCAGTCGCCGACGAGCGGCGTCGTGCGCCTGGACGGCACCCCGATCACGCGCACGACGCCCGAGCACCGCGCCCGCCTCGGGATCCGGCGCACGTTCCAGCGGGTGCAGCTCTACGGCCGCATGTCGGTCGAGGACAACGTGCTCACCGCGCTCGAGTGGCACGGCGGCGGCGGCGGGGTGGTCGGCGACCTCCTCGGCCTCCCCGGCCGACGGCGCCGCGAGGCCGAGCGCCGCGAGCGGGTGGCCGAGGTCCTCGAGGCCTGCGGGCTGGCCGACGTGCGCGACGCGCCCGCCGGCTCGCTGCCGATCGGCCGGGCCCGGCTGGTCGAGCTGGCCCGGGCCGTCGTCGACGAGCCCCGCATCCTGCTGCTCGACGAGCCGACCTCCGGCCTCTCGCCCGGCGAGGCCGAGGTGCTGGCCGCCCACGTCGGGCGCCTGCGCGAGCGCGACGTGGCGATCGTGCTGGTCGAGCACGACGTGGGCTTCGTGATGGAGAACTGCGACCGGGTCGTCGTCCTCGACCTCGGGCGGGTGCTCGCCGACGGCACCCCCGACGAGGTGCGCGACGACCGGGCGGTGCGCGACGCCTACCTCGGCTGACGGGGCGGCGAGGAGGAGACGTGAAGGAACTGGCCACCTACGTCATCAGCGGTGCCGTCTCCGGCGGCATCTACGCCATGCTCGCCGCCGGGGTCGTGCTGACCTACCAGACCTCCGGCGTCTTCAACTTCGCCCACGGCGCCGTCGCCTTCGCCAGCGCCTTCCTGTTCATGCAGCTGAACACCGGCCTGGGCTGGCCGGTGTGGGCGGCGGCGGTGCTCGCCGTCCTCGTGCTCCCGCCGCTGCTCGGCCTGGCGCTCGACCGGGCCATCTACCGCCGCCTCGGCGGCGCGCCCGAGGTCGTGCGCCTCGTCGTCCCCATCGCGCTGCTGGTCGTCATCCCCGCGACCTGCCTGCTCGTCGTCGACCGGCTGAACGAGTGGTTCGACGCCGGCCTGCCCCGCCAGGACCAGGTGTTCCAGTTCCGGGGCCTCGGCCCGAGCCCGAAGGTCGTCTGGCGGTTCACCGGGCCGCTCGACGGCGTGGTGATCAACTCCGACCAGGTCGTCGTGCTCGTCGTCGCCGGGCTCATGGCGGTCGGCCTCTGGCTCCTGATCCGGCACACCGCCCTGGGACTGCAGATGCGGGCGGTCGTCGACCGGCGCACGCTGGCCGGGCTGCGGGGCGTCGACGCCGACCGCACCTCGGCCGTCGCCTGGGTGCTCGGCTCGGTGCTCGCCGGCCTCTGCGGGGTGCTGCTGGCCCCGGTGCTCAACAACCTCAACGCCCCGACGTTCACCACCGTCGTGCTCGTGTCGACCGCCGCGGTGGTCATCGCCCGGTTCCGCTCGATCCCCTGGGCGATGGTCGGCGGCATGGTCGTCGGCGTCGTGCAGAACCTGATCGTCGGCTACGCCGACGTCGCCCGCTCGATCACCGGGTTCCGCACGTCGGTGCCGTTCGTCCTGCTGTTCGTGCTCCTCTTCTTCCTCGGCCCCGACCGGGCCCGGCAGGCGGGCAGCGCCACCGAGGCCGTCGTGCGGGTGACCCCGCCGCCCGCGCCGACGGCCCGCCGGTGGCTCGTGTGGGGCGCGTGGACGGCGGTGCTGCTCGTCTACGTCTTCGCCTTCGCCGACGACTACTGGCGCTCGCTCGTCGCCCGGGGCCTGGCCATCGGCCTCGTGCTGCTGTCGTTCACGATCATCACCGGCATCGGCGGCATGGTCAGCCTGGCCCAGGCGGCGTTCGTCACCCTCGCCGGCTTCACCGCGGGCTGGGCCCTCGAGCGGGGCCTGCCGTTCCTCGTCGCGCTGGCGCTCGGCACGGCGGCGGCGACGGTCGTGGGGGCGATCGTGTCGCTGCCGGCCCGCCGCCTCGGCGGGCTGCCGCTCGCCCTGTCGACGATGGCGCTCGCGTACGCGGGTCAGTACCTCGTCTTCCAGATCGAGGCCGTCTCCAACGCGGGCTCGAGCGGCTGGCGCATCCGCCCGCCCGAGATCGGGCCGTTCGACTTCGGCGACCGGCGCACGATGATCGTCGGCCTGCTGGTGCTGCTGGCGGTCGCGGTCAAGCTGGTCGGCAACCTCATGGCCTCGGCGTCGGGCCGGGCGATGGTCGCCCTGCGCTCGACCGAGGCGGGCGCGGTGACCGTCGGCATCCGGTCGGCCCGCACGAAGATGGTGGTCTTCGCGCTGTCCGCCGGCACGGCCGGCTTCGGCGGCGTGCTGCTGGCCTCGACCAACGGCCGCATCTCGACCATGGACTTCCCGGTCGAGATGGGCTTCTTCTGGCTGGCCGCCACCGTCGTGTTCGGCGTGCGGCGGCCGGCAGGGGCCGTGCTGGCCGGCCTGGCGGCGGCGCTCAGCCCCGAGCTGCTCGGCCGGATCGTCGAGGGCGCCTACCTGCCCCAGGTCATGTTCGGCCTGGCGGCGGTCAACCTGGCCCAGAACCCCGACGGCATCCTCGCCCTCGTGGCCGAGCGGTCGCACGAGCGGCGTGCCCGGCGGGCGGCCCCGGCGGGCTCCCGAGGGGGGCCCGGGGGGGCACCCCCCCCCCCCCGGACCCGCCCCGCCGGGCCCGACACCGGCCGAGCGGGGGGGGCGCGAGAGCCGGCCCGCGGCCCCCGCTTCCGGGGCGCCGCCGGCCGCCCCCGGCCCCCCAG
>PKRH01000056.1 GCA_017577565.1 Thermoanaerobacterales bacterium
AACCCGCTACAGCACCCCCGCCACCGCCGCTTGCGCGCGGGGGCTGGCCCCGGGGCCGGGGGGTGAAGCGCCCCCCCCACCAGATGACCCCCCCCCGGGCCCCCCGCTCCCCCCCGATCAGCCGGTGCCGAGGCCCTCGATGGCCTCGGCCAGCGCCAGGGTCCGCCGGGCCTGCTCGACGTGCAGGTTCTCGACCATCCGGCCGTCGACGGTGACGACGCCGCGCCCCTCGGCCTCCGCCTTCTCGAAGGCGTCGATGATGCGGCGGGCCCGGTCGACCTCCTCGTCGGTCGGGGCGAACACCCGGTTGCAGGGCTCGATCTGGCTGGGGTGGATGAGCGTCTTGCCGTCGAAGCCCATCTGGCGGCCCTGCACGCACTCGGCCTCGAAGCCCTCGGCGTCGGTGATGTCGTTGTAGACCCCGTCGAGGATCACCTTGCCGGTCGCCCGGGCGGCCAGCAGGGACAGGCCCAGCCCGGTGAGCAGCGGCTGGCGGCCGGGCACGTGCTCGGCCTGCAGCTCCTTGGCCAGGTCGTTCGTGCCCATGACCAGCACGGTCAGCCGCTCGGAGGCCCGGCAGATCTCCTCGGCCCGCAGCATGGCGATCGGCGTCTCGATCATCGCCCACACCGCGGTGTGGTCGGGCGCCCCGGCCTTCTCGAGCGCCTCGACCACCCCGTGGACCGCCGCCGCCGAGTCGATCTTCGGCACGACGACGGCCGCCGGCCCCGCGGCGGCGACGGCCCGCAGGTCGTCGTCGTGCCACGGCGTGCCGATGCCGTTGATGCGGATGGTCACCTCGCGCCGGCCGTAGCGGTCCGAGGCGGCGGCCTCGCAGACCCGGTCGCGGGCCTCGGCCTTGGCGTCGGGGGCCACGGCGTCCTCGAGGTCGAGGATCAGGGCGTCGGCCGGCAGGGTCTCGGCCTTGGCGAGCGCCCGCTCGTTGGCGCCCGGCATGTAGAGGACGGAGCGTCGGGGGCGCAGCGACTCAGCCATCGAGCACCCCCGCCTGCCGGTAGACCTCGGCCAGCTCGGGGTCCTTGGCGGCGAGCTGCTCGGCCAGCTCGACCATGACCTTGCACTGCTTGACCGAGGCGTCGTCCTCCATCTTCCCGTCGAGCATCACGGCACCGGTGCCGTCGCCCATGGCGGCGATGACCCGCCGGGCGTGGGCGACGTCCTCGGGCGACGGCGAGAAGACCTTCTTGGCGATGTCGATCTGCACCGGGTGCAGGCTCCAGGCGCCGACGCAGCCGAGCAGGAAGGCGTTCCGGAACTGGTCCTCGCAGGCGACGGTGTCCTTGATGTCCCCGAAGGGGCCGTAGAAGGGCAGGATGCCGTGGGCGACGCAGGCGTCGACCATGCGGGCGAGCGTGTAGTGCCACAGGTCCTGCTGGTAGATCGCCCGCTCCGCGTGGATGTCGTCGCCCGGCGGGTCCTGGCGCACCAGGTAGCCCGGGTGGCCGCCGCCGACCCGGGTCGTCTTCATCCGCCGGTTGGCCGCCAGGTCGGCCGGGCCGAGCGACAGGCCCTGCATGCGGGGGCTGGCGCCGCAGATCTCCTCGACGTTGGCCACGCCCCGCGCGGTCTCGAGGATGGCGTGCAGGAGGATCGGCCGGCTCAGGCCGGCGCGGGCCTCCAGCTGGGCGACGAGCCGGTCGACGTAGTGGATGTCCTCCGGCCCCTCGACCTTCGGGATCATGATGACGTCGAGCTTGTCGCCGATCTCGGTGACGGCGGCCATGAGGTCGTCGAGCACCCACGGCGAGTCGAGGCTGTTGACCCGGGTCCAGAGCTGGGTGTCCGGGTGGTCCCAGGCCTTGCCCACCTGGATGAGCCCGGCCCGCGCCGCCTCCTTGTCGCTGGCGGGCACGCCGTCCTCGAGGTTGGCCAGCAGGATGTCGACCTTGGCCGCCATCTCGGGGACCTTGGCCACCATCTTCGGGTTGGAGGCCGGGAAGAAGTGGATCATCCGCGACGGGCGGACAGGGATCTCCCGGGGTGGTTCCGGCGCACCGACGGCCAGCGGCCGGAAGAAGTCCTTGGGCGAACGCATGCCCCAACCCTACGGACGCGGGCGGTGCCCGGCCCAACGCCGCGCCGCCCGGACCGACGGAGGGGTCAACAGCCGAGGAGCGTGATCGGCGGGCCGGTCGCCGAGGAGGCGTTGCCCACGCCGTCGGTGGCGGTGGCCGACCACGTGAGCGCCGCCTGCTGGCCGGAGGTGATCGGGGCCCCCTCGACCTGCAGCGTCGCCTGCCAGGTGCCGCCGCCCACCGGCTGGAACGTGAGGGCGCCCGACGTCCCGCCGCCGCTCCAGCTGCCGGTCACGCTCGCGACGCCGGAGGGGTCGGTGGCCCGCACCGACAGGATCGCCGTCGTGTCGACCTCGCAGAACTCCCAGATGTACTCGTGGATGGTCGACCGGTTGGTGGTCAGCTCGAGCGCGGGACCGGTCGTGTCGGGTGGCGGCGCCGTCGTGCCCGGCGGGGCCGTCGACCCCGGCTCGGCCGTCGTCGGGCCGGGGGTCGGGGTCGGGGCCCCGCCACCGCCGCCGGGGTCGGTGCCGGCGGACGGGCCGCCGGTCCCACCACCTGCGGGCTCCCCCCGGGCGACGGTCGTCGTCGGTGCCGGGACGCCGGCGGGCACGGTGGTGGACGCCGGCGCGGCGACCGTGGTGGAGGGCGTGCCGGTGGTCCGGACCCGGGTGGTCGCCGGGCGGTCGGGCGCCGGGTCCGCCGCGGTCTCGACGTCGTCACGGGGCCCGGACGCCCCGCCGCCCGCCCCGAGGGCGCCGATGATCACCAGCGCGCCCGCTGCGGCGGCCAGGCCGGCGGCCACCACCTTGCCCCGGCCGGTCGCCCGCGCCCGCCGCGCCGCCGCGCCCAGCGCCCTGCCCACGGCGTCGTCCGCCGCGCCCAGCTCCTTCGGCTTCGGCGAGGCGCCGTCCTCCTTCAGCTTCGGCGAGGGGCCGTCGCCCGGGCCGGACGGGTCCGTCCCCACGGCACCGAGCGCCTGGCCCGCCACGTCGCCGGCCGCGTCCGCCGCCGCTCCGGCCTTCTCGCCGACCGCCGCACCCGCCTCGCCGAGGGCCCGGCCGACCGCGTCGGCCGCCGTCGCGGCCTCGCCGAGCGCCGCACCCACGCCCTCGCCCGCGGCGCCCTGCGGTCCCGCCCCGTCCCCGACGCCCGCCACCACCGCAGCGGCGCCCAGCCCGGCGGCCGCCGCGACGGCCGCCGGCCCCCGCCGGTCGGGCTCGGCGGCCAGCAGCGCCGCGCCCGCGGCGGCCGCGGTGGCCGGGGCGGGCGGCAGGTCGACGGTCAGGCCGGTCCCCAGGCGGACCTGCAGGGCCAGCTGGTCGAGCCACGGCGAGGCGCCGGCGACCACGACCCGGTCGACCGCCGGCCCCCCGCCCACGCCGGCGAGGAGGCCGTCGAGCAGCGCCACCGCCCCGTCGAGGTGGCGGGTGACGTCGTCCTCGAGGCCGGCCTCGGGCCGCACCGCGGGCGGCGCGACGAGGGCGACGCCGGTGCGGTCGACGCGCACGAGGGCGCACTCGACCGCCGTGCCCGTGACCTCGAGCACGGCCAGGACCCGCTCGCCCCCGCCCCCGGCCGGTGCGGCGAACGCCGCCGTCGCCAGCGGCCGCCCGACGACCAGGGCGCGGCCGAAGGCGGCGGCCGCCGCCTGCTCGACGGCCCGGCGGGCCTCGTCGTCGGGCGCCAGGTGGTGGGTGACGCCGACCGGCTCGTCGGGCCCCCGACCGGCCCGCCGGGCGACCTCTCCCAGCAGGTCGGCGGTGACGTCGACGGGCCCGTCCCACGGCCCGTCACCGAGCTCGCAGGCCTCGGCACGCCCGTCGCGCCAGCGCACCGCCGCCACCGCTCCGGCGCGCAGATCGATCCCCAGCGCTTCGCCCATGCCGTTCCGTCCCGTCGTCCGCCGTGTCCCGGGACCGACACGCTAGTGCGGACCGGACCTCACCAGGCGCCGGGCGGGCGCAGCAGCTCGGGCGGGACGGGGCAGTCGACGCGGCGGGGCTCGATCACCCGCTCGACGGCGGCCACCGGCACGACCTCGGGGGCGTCGAGGAGGTCGAGCGCCCGGCCGGGCCCGGCGGGGGCCGTGACCCGGGCGACGAGCGCGTCGAACAGCGGGCCGGGCAGGCGCCGGCCGACCTCGACCACCAGCCACACGGCGACGCCGGCGTCGCGGGCGGCGGCGACCTCGTCGGCGGTCCCGGCCGGGGCCAGGAAGCGGTCGGGGCCGACGGCACCGCCCTCGACCAGCAGCACCCGGGGCTCGTCGCGGGGCGCGTGGAGGGCGCCGGGGTCGTGGGCCACGATGCAGTCGTCGCGGCGGGACCGGAGCTCGGCCGCCAGCTCGGAGCCGCCGGCCGCGTCGGGGACCACGGCCACCACCGCACCGCCCGGCAGGTCCAGGGCGAGCGCGGCGGTGGCGGGCTCCTCTCCCAGGTCGCGGGTGATGGCGCGGGCCTCGTCGCGGACGTCCGCCGCGGTCAGCAGCCGGGCGCAGGCCCACCACAGCGCGCCGGCCGCCGGGTGCCGGTCGAGCAGCCGCCGGCACGCGGTCAGCAGCCCCGGCAGGTCGCCGTCGAAGCTGCCGAGCACGGACGCGGCCTCGCCGACGAGGAGGGTCTGGTCGACCTCCCGGGCCCGGGCCACCGCACGGAGGCGCTCGATGGGGTGCACGGGCCCGACGCTACCGGCCGCCCGCGACGGCCCGGCCCCCGGGCCCGGGTCGGGGCGTCAGGGCCAGCCCGGCTTCCAGATCATCAGGTAGAGCATGACGAGCAGCAGCACGGTCATGATCGCCTGGCCGTTGTTGACCTTGGCGGTGTCGCCGTCCCGCTGCCCCACCAGGACCATGGCGTGGAAGACGCCGTTCATGGCGATCCACACGATGAACGACAGCGACACCCACGTGTCGCTGAACTGGAAGAGGTCGTCGCTCGTGACGATGCAGAGGATCCCGAACAGCCCCGCCAGGACCAGCGCCGGGGCGTAGACCTGCCGACCCGCCCGCTCCAGCAGGCCGAGGGCCCCCTCCCGGCCGCCGGGCAGCAGCGAGACGACCGCGGGGGCGAACGCCACGACGACGCTCAGGATGTGGAGGTAGAAGAAGATCCTGAAGCCGGTGTCTTGGACCATGGCGGGGCAACCTAGTGCGATCTGATCGCCGAGAAGGTCTTCCACTACCTTCTCCGGCCGTGGCTACGGACCCCCCTGGTGACCTGCAGCTCGCCCCCCTCCGGGGCGCGGCGCGCTCGCTGGACGACTGGCTGACCACGTTCCACCTGGCCGCGGTCGTCCTGGATCCGTACACCTACGAGAGCGCGTGGCTGCTCGAGACGGCGGGCCGCATCCTCGAGCACTTCCGGGGGGCCGACTGCCGCATCGCCTTCGTGGTGACGGCCGACGCCGACGACGCCCGGGAGTTCCTCGGCCCCTGGGCCGACCGGGTCCTCACCTTCGCCGACCCCGACCGCGAGCTGGTGAAGGCCCTGGGCCTGAACGAGCTGCCCGCGTTCGTGCACCTGCGCCACGACCGCTCGGTGGCGGCGCTGGCCGAGGGCTGGGACCCGGTGGCCTGGCGGGAGGCGGCGAACGAGCTGGCCGCCGCCATGAGCTGGTCGCGCCCGACCATCCCGGCGCCGGGCGACCCCAAGCCCTACGCGGGCTCCCCCGCCCTGGGCAGCTGACCCGCCCGCCCTACTTCCGGACGCCGCCCCGGGTCATCCCCAGCACGTCGAGGGCCCGGTCGACCTCCTCGTCGGTGAGCAGGCCGCGCTCGACGACGATCTCGCGCACGCTGCGCCCCGTGGCCACGCTCTCCTTCACCACCTCGGCCGCGGCCTCGTAGCCGATGTAGGGGTTGAGCGACGTGCCGAGCGACGGGCTCGACTCCGCGTAGGCCCGGCACCGCTCGACGTTCGCCTCGATGCCGGCGATGCAGCGGTCGGCGAACAGCCGGCAGGCGTTGGCCAGGATCCGGATCGACTCCAGCAGGTTGCGGGCGATGACCGGCAGGAAGACGTTCAGCTCGAAGTTGCCCTGCGACCCGGCGAAGGCGACGGTGGCGTCGTTGCCGATCACCTGGGCGGCCACCTGGGTGACGGCCTCGGGGATGACCGGGTTGACCTTGCCGGGCATGATCGACGACCCGGGCTGGAGGTCGGGCAGCCGGATCTCCGCCAGGCCGGTGCGGGGGCCGCTGCCCATCCAGCGGATGTCGTTGGCGATCTTGACCAGCGCGACCGCGAGCGTGCGCAGCGTGCCCGACAGCGTGACGAGCGCGTCGCGGGCGCCGTGGGCGGCGAAGTGGTCGCTCGCCTCGGACAGCGGCAGCTCCAGCTCGCGCGCCAGCCGGCCGATGACCGCCTGGGCGAAGCCGGGCGGGCAGTTGAGCCCCGTGCCGACCGCGGTGCCGCCGAGCGGCAGCTCGCCGACGGTGCCGAGCACCCCTCGGATGGCCTCGGCGGCGCTGGTGACCTGCGACGCGTAGCCGGCGAACTCCTGGCCCAGCGTCACCGGGGTGGCGTCCATCAGGTGGGTGCGGCCGGACTTGACGACCGTGGCGAACTCCTGGGCCTTGGCCCGCAGCGACGCGGCCAGGTACTCGGCCGCCGGCAGCAGCGCCCGCGCCACCTGCTCGGCCGCGGCGACGTGGATGGCCGAGGGGAACACGTCGTTGGACGACTGCGAGGCGTTGACCTCGTCGTTCGGGTGCACCGGCCGCCCCAGGCGCTGGGAGGCCAGGCGGGCGATGACCTCGTTGGCGTTCATGTTCGAGCTCGTGCCGGAGCCGGTCTGGAACACGTCGACCGGGAAGTGGTCGTCGTGGCGGCCCTCGGCCACCTCGGCCGCGGCCTCGGCGATGGCCCGCCCGACGTCCTCCGGCAGGACCCCCAGCTCGACGTTGGCCAGCGCGGCGGCGCCCTTGATGCGGGCCAGCGCGGCGACGAGCGGCCGCTCCAGCCGCAGGCCGGAGATGGGGAAGTTCTCGACGGCCCGCTGGGTCTGGGCGCCCCACAGGGCCCACGCCGGCACGCGGACCTCGCCCATCGTGTCGCGCTCGACGCGGTGCTCGGGGCCGGGGTCGACGGTGTCGGGATCGGCGGTCACGGACGCGACGGTACCCGGCGGGGCCCCGGGCGACTCCGGGACCGCGCGGTGCCGAACGTGACCCGTGGGCCACACCCCGCCTACGTTTCCGGGCGATGACCGAGTTCGCCTTCACGGAACTGCTCCCGCTCGGCCCCGACGAGACCACCTACCGGCTGGTCGACACGGACGGCATCGGCAGCTTCACCGCCGGCGGACACCGGTTCCTCACCGTCGAGCCCGAGGTGCTCACCCGGCTCACCGCCCTGGCCATGCACGAGATCGCCCACTACCTGCGGCCCGGGCACCTCAAGCAGCTCCGGCAGATCGTCGACGACCCCGAGGCGTCGGCCAACGACCGCTTCGTGGCGCTCGACCTGCTGAAGAACGCCTGCATCTCGGCCGGCGGCGTCCTCCCGATGTGCCAGGACACCGGCACCGCCATCGTCAAGGGCAAGAAGGGCCAGTTCGTCTTCACCGGGGGCGGTGACGAGGAGGCGATCGCCCGCGGCGTCTTCGAGACCTACCAGCGCGACAACCTGCGCTACAGCCAGATGGCGCCGCTCACCACCTGGGACGAGGTCAACACCCGGACCAACCTGCCGGCCGAGATCAAGATCTCGGCGGTCGACGGCGACACCTACTCGTTCCTGTTCATGGCCAAGGGCGGCGGCTCGGCCAACAAGAGCTTCCTGTTCCAGGAGACCAAGGCCCTGCTCAACCCGACGAGCCTGCGCCGCTTCCTCGACGAGAAGCTCCGGGCGCTCGGCACCGCCGCCTGCCCGCCCTACCACCTGGCCGTGGTCATCGGCGGGACCTCCGCGGAGCACGCCCTGGAGACGGCGAAGCTCGCCTCCGCCCGCTACCTCGACGCGCTGCCCACCGAGGGCGGCCCCCTCGGCCACGGCTTCCGCGACGTCGAGCTGGAGGCCGAGATCCTCGAGCTGGTGCAGGGCTTCGGCATCGGCGCCCAGTTCGGCGGCAAGTACTTCTGCCACGACGTGCGGGTCGTCCGCCTGCCCCGCCACGGCGCCTCGTGCCCGGTGGCGATCGCGGTGTCCTGCTCGGCCGACCGGCAGGCCCTCGCCAAGATCACCCACGACGGCGTCTACCTGGAGCAGCTCGAGCACGACCCGGCCCGGTTCCTGCCCGACGTCGACGAGGACGAGCTGAGCGGCGACGTCGTGCGCATCGACCTGTCGCGGCCGATGGACGAGATCCGGGCCGAGCTGAGCCGCTACCCGGTGAAGACCCGCCTGTCGCTGTCGGGGCCGATGGTGGTGGCCCGCGACATCGCCCACGCCCGGATCAAGGAGCGGCTCGACGCCGGCGAGCCCATGCCGCAGTACATGCGGGACCACTGCGTCTACTACGCCGGCCCGGCCAAGACCCCCGAGGGCATGGCGTCGGGCAGCTTCGGCCCGACCACCGCCGGCCGCATGGACGCCTACGTCGAGCAGTTCCAGGCGGCGGGCGGCAGCCTCGTCATGCTGGCCAAGGGCAACCGCAGCCCCCAGGTGACCGCCGCGTGCAAGACCTACGGCGGCTTCTACCTCGGCTCGATCGGCGGGCCGGCGGCCCGCCTGGCGCAGGACTGCATCCGCAAGGTCGAGGTGCTCGAGTACCCCGAGCTGGGCATGGAGGCGGTCTGGCGCATCGAGGTCGAGGACTTCCCCGCGTTCATCGTCGTCGACGACAAGGGCAACGACTTCTTCGCCGAGGTCAGCCGCCCCGTCGAGATCCGGACCTGAGGACGGCACCGTGAAGTTCGGCATCGCCTTCGCCAACACCGGCCCCTTCGCGCACCCCGACGGGGCGGCGGCCCTCGCGGACGCCGCCGAGCGGGCCGGCTTCGAGTCCCTGTGGGCCGTCGAGCACGTCGTCGTGCCCCGCGACTACGCCTCGACCTACCCGTACGCCCGCTCCGGCAAGATGCCCGGCGGCTCGGACTTCGACCTGCCCGACCCCCTCGTCTGGCTGACCTGGGTCGCGGCCCGCACGACGACGCTGCGGGTGGCCACCGGCATCCTCATCCTCCCCCAGCGCAACCCGGTCGTGCTGGCCAAGGAGGTCGCCACGCTCGACGTCATGTCCGGGGGCCGGGTGATGCTCGGCGTCGGCATCGGCTGGCTGCGGGAGGAGTTCGAGGCCCTGGGCGCCAGCTTCGCCGACCGGGCCCGGCGCACGGAGGAGCACATCGACGTCCTGCGGGCCCTGTGGCAGCAGGAGGCGGCGTGCTTCTCGGGCGAGACCGTGTCGTTCACCGACGCCATCTGCCGCCCCCGGCCCGTCCGCGGCACGGTGCCGATCCACGTCGGCGGCCACACGGCGGCCGCCGCCCGCCGGGCCGGCCGGCTGGGCGACGGCTTCTTCCCGGCCAAGGGCGACCTCCCGGCCCTGCTCGACGCCATGCGGGCGGCGGCCGAGGAGGCCGGCCGCGACCCCGACGCCATCGAGGTCACCTGGGGCGGCGCCGGCGTGCTGCAGGCCGGCGAGGGCGCGCTCGACGAGGTGGCGCGCCTGGCCGAGATGGGCGTCGACCGCCTCGTCCTGCCCCCGCTCTCCTACGACCCGGCGGCGATCGGCGACGCGCTGGCGTCCTTCGGCGAGCGGGTCATCGCGCCCTCCCAGGGGTGACCGCGCGGCTCAGGCCGCGCACGACACGAGCGTGAACGGCCCCCCGCCGCCGGTCGGCTCGACGCGGGCGTCCGGCTGGGCGGCGGCCCAGCGCTCGAAGGCCTGGCGCAGCTCCTCGGTCTCCCGCACGTCGTCGCCCACCAGCGTGGCGGTGACGCAGGCGCGCTCGCCGTCCCGCCAGGCGACGGCCATGTCGCCGCCCCAGCCCTCGGCGGCCGCCCGGGCCTCGTCCCGGTCCAGCTCCTCCCCCAGTACGAGGCGCACGAGGAGCTGGCCGATCATCCCCTCGTCGACCGGCTCGCCGGGGACGGTCGGCGTGGGGACGTCGATCGCCGCCTCGCGGGCCAGGTAGCGGTCGGGGTCGAGCACCTGCTCGGTCGTGGTGGGCGGGTCGGCGAACGCGGCGACCAGCGCCTCCTGCCCGCCGTCGGCGAGCACGGCGTCGACGAAGGGCTCGCCGAGCACGTAGGGGGCGCTGATGAGGTCGAACAGCACCATGGGGACGCCGGAGAAGTCGATGTCGGTGCCGATGGCGAGCTCCTCGGCCAGCGCGTCGGCCATGGCCTCGTCGCCGAGCGACTCCAGGTAGGCGGACTCGATCCGGCGGGCGTGGCCCTCGACCAGGGCGCTGAACCCGAAGGAGATCTCGTCGGGCCGGTCGTCGTACTCCGGCCGGTCGAGGTCGTGGTGCTGGTCGTCGAGCGCGTGGACCAGCTCGTGGGCGATGGTGCTGCGCACGTAGGGGGTCAGGGCGGCGCCCCGCACGACCAGCTCGTCGGTCTCCGGGTCGTAGAAGCCGACGACGCCACCGCCGAGCAGCGACCGCATGGCCTCGACGACGTCGACCTCGGGGTCGACCAGGCCGAGGGCCTCGAGGACCACCTCGGTCGTGCGCAGGTCCTCGACGTCCTCGTCGAAGTCGGCCAGCAGGCGGTCCTGGAACTCGCCCTCCCCCGCCAGCTCGACCGTCACCGGCTCGACGAAGGAGAGGCCGGTCTCCTGCTCCACGAAGGCGCTGATCTCGGCGACCGCCGCCTCGATCTCCTCCTCGGTGGCCGGCTCCTGATCGGCGGCCTCCTCCGAGCCGGACCGGCCGGGGGGATCGAGCGCCTCGTCGCCCGAGGAGGCGCCGCGCACCAGCACGACCGAGGCCACGAGGGCGACGACGGCGAGCACGCCGAGCAGGGCGAGCGGCCAGCGGGCGGGGCGCGGCGGCACCGCGCCCGGGGGGTCCGGGTGGTCGGGCATCGCCGGGGCACGGTAGCCCGGGCCGGTCGCGGTCCGGGCGGCGCCCTCGCTCAGCGCCCCGCGCCCGAGCCCGACCCGACCCGCTCGGGGGCCGCCGCCGGGCCGGCGCCCTCCGGGGCCCGGACCCCGTACCGGCACAGCAGGGCGGCGACCGGCGCACGGCTGTGGTTGTCGCCCCAGCGGTGGACGGCGAGGCCGTCCAGCACGAGCAGGTCGCCGGCCCGCAGCGGCACCGGGCGGGCCTCGGAGCGGTCGAGGCCGACGATGCGGCGGCGGGCGTGGAACCCGGCGCTGCCCGGGCGGGTGTCCCGGACGTGCGGGCGCACCGGGTCGGTGTGCGTGGCCGGCAGCACCCAGGGGCACCCGGCGGCGAGGTCGGCGTCGGTCAGCGCCAGGTGGAGCAGCAGGGACCGCTCGATGGCGCCGCCGGCCCCGCCGTCGACCTCGGCCTGGTGCCACAGCCGGCCGGGCTCCCCCGGTCCCAGGGCCACGACCCGGGCGTCGAGCAGGTCCGCGCCCCGCCCGACCAGCTCGTCGACCAGGCCGGTCACCGGGTGCCCCAGGAGCCGGTCGACCGCCGCCGGCGCCGGGGCGTCGCCCGAGGCGGCCAGCGCCCCGCACAGCTCGGCGGGCACGGCCTCCCGCACCAGCAGGAAGCCGGTGATCGCCCAGTCGGCGCGCTGATCTGGCGTGATCGAACCGGCGGCGGTCCCCATCGCAGCGGTCCTCCCCCAACCGACGACGCTGCGGTCCCCATGCCTACGGGGGCGGGCCCGCGCTGTCAAGGAATCCGGGCCCCGGCGCGCACACCGTTGCGCGACTGTCATCTAGGGGTACGGTGTGGCCGTCGCACCGCGAGCGATGGAGGGGTCCGGATGTCGACGACCACGGAGTTGCGTCCCGTCGAACGCCGGGTGCTGGCGCTCACCGAAGCCGGCCTCGACGACGGCGAGATCGCCCGTCGCTTCAAGCGGGGCGAGCGCTGGGTCGCCCAGGTGCGCCGGCTCGCGGGGATCGAGCGCCCGCCGTCCACGCCCGCGGCGGACGACGAGCCGCTCCGGCCGCTCGAACGGCGGGTCCTGCGCTGGCGGCGGCGCGGCGCCGACCACGAGGAGCTGGCCCGGCGCTTCCGGCGCAGCCCCGAGCACATGGCGCGCATCGAGGAGTACGCCAACTACAAGCTGGCCGAGGCCGCCTGACCCGGCCCCGGCCGCTCAGGCCACCATCGGCTCGGACGGCTCGTCCCGGGCCACGGTGGCCGCGGGGGCGGGGACGTCCCGCCGCCGCAGCGCGGCCAGGCCCCACAGGCCCGTGCCCAGCGCCGCCACCGCGCCCAGCGCCAGGCTGTAGCGGGCGCCCCACTGCTCGGCGACCCACCCGACGATCGGGCCGCCGATCGGCTTGCTGCCGAAGAACAGCATCGCCTGCAGCGCCAGGACCCGGCCCCGCATGTCGGGCTGGGCCCGGATCTGGACGATCGAGGTCGTCGACACCATGAAGGTCATCGAGGCCAGGCCGAGGGCCAGGCCGAGGACCAGCGTCGGCGCCAGGCCGGGCGAGACGGCCATCACCGCCATGACGACACCGAAGGCGATGGCGGCGTTCCCGACCCGGCGGGGCTCGACGTCCTTGCGCCGGGCGGTGACCAGGGCCCCGACCAGCGACCCGACGCTGAGCACCGAGTAGACGATCGTGTAGGTGGCCTCGCTGCCGTCGAGGTCGCGGGTGACGAACAGCGGGAAGACGGTCTGGAAGTTGTACGACAGCGTGCCGACGGCGGCCGTCATCGCCAGGGGGACGAACAGCTCGGGCGTCCGGCGGACGTAGCGCAGGCCGGCCCGCACCTGCCCCTTGGCCCGGGCGGTCACCGGGCCGGGCCACATCTCCTCGGTCCGCACGAGCAGCAGCCCGCCGAGCACCGCCACGTAGGACAGGGCGTCGCCGAGGAAGGCCCAGCCGTAGCCGACCGTCGTGACGACGAGGCCCGCCAGCGCCGGGCCGAGGACCCGCGACAGGGTCATGACGGCGCTGTTCAGCGCCACGGCGTTGTTGATCCGCTCCGGCGCCACCATCTCGACGACGAGGCTGCGCCGGGCCGGGTTCTCGAACGCCATGCAGACGCCGCCGACGACGGCCAGGGCGTAGATGGCCGCGAGCGGCGGGTCGCCGCTGAACACCAGCAGCGCTAGGGCGAACGCCTGGGCCATGGCGACGCTCTGCACGGTCAGTAGCATCCGCCGCCGGTCGTGACGGTCGGCGACCACACCGGCCCAGGCGCCGAGCAGCAGCACCGGGCCGAACTGGGCCGCGGACAGCAGCCCGACCGCGACCCCGCTGTCGGTGAGGTCGAGGACCAGCAGCGTCAGCGTGACGAGGGTCAGCCAGTAGCCGATCTGGGAGATGCCCTGGCCGAGGAAGAACAGCCGGAAGTTGCGGTGCTGGAAGGACGCGAACGTGTCGCGGGCCGCGACGCGCAGCCGGGTCACGGCCGGTCGCACCCGGTGAGGCGGTCGAGGGCGTCCAGCGCGCCGGCCAACCGGCGCCGGTCGCCGGCGTCGAGCTCGGCGAGCCGGGTGGCGAGCCACACGTCCTTGCGCTTCCGGGTCCGGGCCAGCAGGTCGCGGCCGGCCGCGGTGGCGGTGACGATCGTGACCCGGCCGTCGGCCGGGTCGGCGCCCCGCTCGACGAGGCCGGCCTCCTCGAGCTTCCCGACGACCCGGGTGATGCTGGGCGGGGCGACGCCCTCGCGCTCGGCGAGCGCGCCCAGCGTGAGCGGGCCGTGGCGGTCGATGGAGGTCAGGGCCGACATCTGGCTCGGGGTCAGCCCGGTGTCGCCCTGCTGGCGCAGCTGTCGGGCCAGGCGGGTGACGGTCACCCGCAGGTGGGCGGCGAGGGCGGGGACGTCGTCGGCGTCCGTGCCGGCGCTGGGGGCGGGGTCGGCATCGGTGCGCATGGCGCCAGGCTACCGGCGGATCGCTTAGCCAGGGTAAGGATCTGGCGGCGCCCGACCCCGATCCCGCCGCGCGCCGTGACTAGCGTGTCGCGCCGTGCCCACCAGCGATCGCTCCCTCACCGGCCGCCGGGTGCTCATCACCGGCGCCGCGCGCGGCATCGGCGCCGCCCTCGCCCGCCGCCTCCACGACCGGGGCGCCCGGGTGGCCCTCGCCGGGCTCGAGCCCGACCGCCTCGCCGAGGTGGCCCGGGCCTGTGGCGACGCGCCGTGGTGGCCGTGCGACGTCGGCGACCGCGAGGCCGTCGAGGCCGCCGTCGACGGCGCCGCGACCCGGCTGGGCGGCCTCGACGTCGTCGTGGCCAACGCCGGCGTCGCCGCCCAGCTGCCGCTCGTCGGCGGCGACCCCGAGGTGTTCGAGACCACCCTGCGGGTCAACACCGCCGGCGTCTACTACACGCTGCGGGCCGCCGGGCCCCACATCGGCCACCCGCGGGGCTACGCGCTGGCCATCTCCTCGCTCGCCGCGGCCGTGCACGCCCCGCTGCTCGGCGCCTACAGCGCGTCGAAGGCGGCCGTCGAGGCGCTCGGCAACACGCTGCGGGCCGAGCTGCGCCACACCGGCGCCCGGGTCGGGGTGGCCTACTTCGCCGAGCTGGACACCGACATGACCCGCCGGGGCTTCGGGACGAAGGCGGCGGCGCACGCCCAGCGCCACGGGCGCCTGCCGGTCGCGCCGCTGGACGTCGGCATCGACGCCCTCGAGCGGGGGATCGCCCGCCGGGCCAAGCGCATCGTCGCCCCCTGGTGGGTGGGCATCGCCCTGCCGCTGCGCATGGCCGTCCAGCCCGTGCTCGACCTGGCGGTCCAGCGGAGCCTGCCCGAGGCGCTGCGCATCGCCCGCGAGGAGCACGCCCCGCTGACGACCCCGCAGCCGAGCGGCGACCGTGACGGCTGACGGGGGCGGTGGCCCCCGCATCGCACCCGCGACCACACGGAGCGAGGCCGGCTGGACGGCGTGGGTCGTCAGCCGGGCCTCCGGCTGGGTCACCGGGACCAACCCGCCCAACCTCTTCCTGACCCTGGCCCGCAACCCCCGCCTGTTCCGGGGCTGGCTGCGCTTCGCGTCGCGGCTCATGCCGGGCGGTCGCCTCCCCCGGCGCGAGACCGAGCTGGTCATCCTGCGGGTCGCCCACCTGCGGGGGTGCGCCTACGAGCTCGAGCACCACCGCCGCCTGGGGCGACGGGCCGGGATCACCGACGCCGACCTGGCCCGGGTCGCCGAGGGCCCGGCGGCGGAGGGGTGGACCGAGCGGGAGCGGGCCCTGCTCACCGCCGCCGACGAGCTGGTCCGGGAGCGCGACCTGACCGACGGCACCTGGGGGGCGCTGACCCGCCACCTCGACACCCCCCGGGTGATCGAGCTGGTCCTGCTCGTCACCCACTACGACATGCTGGCCACGACCATCGGCGCGCTGCGCGTCGAGCCCGACCGGGAGATCAGCCGGCGGCGGCCGCCGCGCCCTCGGGGACGCCGTCGACGAAGGTGACGGTGTTGGTCCGCACCGCCGGCACCCGCGGGCCCCGGATGACGACGCCGGTGAGGTTGAGCGGGTCGCAGGCGTTGACGACCACCCGCTCGCCGTCGCGGGGCCGGCGGCGGATCTCCTTCAGCCCGTCGACGGCCTCGGGCAGCGCGAACTGCTCGCCGCTGAACCCCTCGACGAAGCGGCCGCCGCGCACCAGGCCCCGGTCCTCGAAGCGCCGCAGCGCCCACTGCAGCTCGCGCCACGGCACCGGCAGGCCCTCGTGGACGACGAGGTCGCGGAAGACGACGCCCCACCGCTGCAGCAGCTGGTCGGCCACCGCCTCGGCCAGGCCCTCGCGGTCGTCGACCGGCTCGACGTCGCCGACGAGCGACCAGCGCCCGGGCGCGATGGTCGGCCCCCGGGCGCCCCGGCGCCGCCGGCTCAGCGACCGGGTCGGGGCGACGGTGCGGCGCCGGTCGTCGACCAGCGCCCGGATGGCGGCGAACCCGTCGGCCGTCAGCAGGCCCCGGGCGACGCCGTCCCACAGCGCCTGCTCGACGTCGGTGACGAGCCGGCCGGTGTCGGCAGCCAGCTCGGAGATGAACCGGGCCCCCTTGGACCGCAGCGCCTCGACGACCTCGGCGGTGGCGCCGACGGCCGGCGGCTCGGGCCGGGCGTCCAGCCGCGCCGCCTGGAGCAGCCACGTGAGGTCCTCGCGGAAGGCGAGCGTCACCGGCGTGGCCTTGTTGGGGCTGGACCGGCGGTCGCTCGACGGCTGCGGCACGGACAGCCGGAGCCAGGTGACCTCGCCCTCGTGGCACAGCCGGTCGAGCATCGAGGGCGCGTAGCCCTGGACGCGCCGGGCGAGGACCTCCGGCTCCCACGCCGCGGCCGCCACCTCGAAGCCCTGGAGCTGCTCGATCACCCGGCGGAGGCCGTGGTGGCCCCGCAGCTGGGTGCCGGGGGCCACGTGCTGCCAGCGCAGCAGGAAGCGCATGAGGTCGCGCGCGGTGACCGGCTCGACCTCGCGGCGGCGGGCCCGGCGGGAGTAGGCGTGCATGCGGGCGAGCAGCCGGCGCGAGCACCACTCGACCTCACCGTCCTCGGCGGTGAAGCGGCCCTGCAGCACGGTGCCCTCGCTCTCCAGCGCCGCCAGGCCGGCGGCCACGAGGGGCTCGGCCAGGCCCGTGCGCCGGACGAGCTCGGCCGCCGTCACCGGCCCCAGGACGTCGAGGTGGCCCCGCAGGACGTCGGCCGCCACCTGCTCGCGGGGGTGCGCGGCGTCGTCCGCGCCCCGCAGCACGACCGCGGCATGGGCGTCGAGCTCGGTCGGCCACCACAGCTCGCCCCCGCCCGCGCCGCCGGTGCCCGACCGGACCCGTCCCCGGGCGGCGAGCTGGTCGAACAGGTCGCGCCACTCGGGCCGGGCCGGGGCGACGACCAGGCTGGACAGCAGGTCGTGCAGCTCGTCCGGGGTGCGGGGCACCGGCGCCACCTCGTCGCGCACCCGGGCGATCGCCTCGGGGTCGAGGCGGCCGATGGTGGACAGGTCGACCGGCAGCCCCCGGCGCAGCGGCACGGCGTTGGTGCGCCGGTCCTGCGCCTCGCCGTCGTCGAGGAAGGCGTAGGGCTTGGCGGTCAGGATCTCGTGGGCGAAGGCCGAGGCCTCGGTGGTGTCGCGCACGTGCACCTGCACCCGGCCCGACTCGATGCCCTCGAGCAGGTCGACCAGCCCGTCGACGTCGAGGCCCTCGGTGAGGGTGTCGTGCATGGTCTGCCGCACGATCGGGTGGTCGGGCACCTCGATCGGCCCGCTGACGTTCTCCTGGCAGGCGGCCGCCTGGGGGAACAGGGCCGCCATGAGGTCGTCGGCCTCCATGCGCTGGATGGGCGGCGGGTTGCGCCGTCCGCCCCGCCAGCGCAGGACGAGCAGCGACCGGTTGAGGTTCCAGCGCCAGCGGCTCTGGAACATCGGCGACATCGGCGCCAGCACCGCCTGCTGGAGCACCTGGCGCACCGTGCGGCTGTGGAGGAAGCGCGGCACGTCCGCCAGCGGGAAGCTGTGGTGGGGGCCCAGCGACAGCACGATGGCGTCGTCGTTGGCGGCGGCCTGCAGCTCGAAGTCGAAGGTGACGCAGAAGCGCTTGCGCAGCGCCAGGCCGAGGGCCCGGTTGACCCGCGACCCGTAGGGCGAGTGGACGACGAGGTGCATGCCGTCGACCTCGTCGAAGAACCGCTCGAACACGAGGTGCTCGTGCGTGGGCACGACGCCGAGCACGGCCCGGCCCGCCGCCACGTAGTCGACGATCTGGTCGATCGCGTCGTCGCCGAGCGGGGCGGCGCGCCGGAGCCAGTCGCGGGCGCCCTCGCGGTCGCCGGCGGCCAGGTGGCGGTCGAGCGCCGCCCGCAGCGTCGACACCGCGCGGGACAGCTCGGGCGTGCGGCCGGGCGCCTCGCCCAGCCAGAACGGGATCGTCGGCGGCTTGCCCTCGGCGTCGACCACCCGCACGACGCCGGGCCCCACCTGGCGGATCTGCCACGAGTGGGTGCCGAGCAGGAAGATGTCGCCCGCCATCGACTCGACGGCCCAGTCCTCGTTGACCGTGCCGACGAACAGCTCGTCGGGCTCGAGGACGACCCGGTAGTCGCCGGTCTCGGGGATGGCGCCGCCGGAGGTCAGCGCGGCCAGGCGGGCGCCCGGACGGGCCCGCACCTCGCCGTTGACCCGGTCGACGTGCAGCCAGGCGCCCCGGGGGCCCCGGCCGGTGCGGACGCCCCGGCCGACCATGTCGACGACCTCGTCGAACGTCTCCCGGGACAGGTCGCGGTAGGGCCAGGCCCGCCGCACGAGGTCGTGGAGGTCGTCGAGCCGGTACCCCTCCTCGCCGACGGCGGCCACCTCGGCCACGACCTGCTGGGCCAGGATGTCGAGCGGCGCCTCGGGCGGGCGCACCGCGTCGAGCTCGCCCTCGACCACCGCCATGAGCAGGGCGGCGCTCTCCACCAGCTCGTCGCGGGTGAGCGGGAACAGGCGGCCCTTGGGCACCCCCCGCAGGCTGTGGTTGGCCCGGCCCACCCGCTGCAGGAAGGTGGCGATGCTGCGGGGCGAGCCCACCTGGCAGACCAGCTCGACCGGGCCGACGTCGATGCCCAGCTCGAGCGAGGCGGTGGCGACCAGCGCCCGCAGGTCGCCGGCCCGCAGGCGGGACTCGACCCGGTGGCGCCGCTCGCGCGACAGCGACCCGTGGTGGGCGGCGACCACGTCGTCGCCCAGGCGCTCGCCCAGCTGGTGGGCCAGCCGCTCGGCCAGGCGGCGGGTGTTGACGAACACCAGGGTGGTGCGGTGCTCGCGCACCAGCTCGGCGATGCGGTCGAGCACGTCGCCCACCTGCTCGGCCGAGGCCACGGCCTCGAGCTCGCCCTGCGGGAGCTCGAGGGCCAGGTCGAGCTCCCGGCGGTGCCCGGTGTCGACGATGGCGCACGGCCGCGGCGCCCCGGTGCCGCACAGCAGGTCGGCCACCAGCTCGATCGGCCGCTGCGTGGCGGACAGGCCGATCCGCTGGGGCCGGGCCGCGCAGGCCCGCTCGAGCCGCTCGAGCGTCAGGGCCAGGTGGGCGCCCCGCTTGTCGCGGGCCACGGCGTGGATCTCGTCGACGATGACGGTCTCGACCGTGCGCAGCACGTCGCGGCTGCGCCCGGCGGTGACCAGCAGGTAGAGCGACTCCGGCGTCGTGACGACGAAGTTGGGCGGCCGGCGCACCATCGACGAGCGCTCGCCGGAGGTGGAGTCGCCCGTGCGCACGGCGACCCGCAGGTCGGGCGCGTCGAGGCCCAGCTCGGCCGCCACCTCGGCGATCTCGCGCAGGGGGCGCTCGAGGTTCTCGGCGATGTCGACGGCGAGCGCCTTGAGCGGCGACACGTAGACGACCTGCGCCCGGCCGGTGACCTCCTCGCCCCGGGCGTGGGCCCGGTAGAGGCGGTCGATGCACACGAGGAACCCGGCCAGCGTCTTGCCCGAGCCGGTGGGGGCGGCGACGAGGGTGTCGAGCCCCCGGGCGATGCGCTCCCACCCGGCCCGCTGGGCCGGGGTGGGCCCGTCGGGGAAGCGGCGGGCGAACCACGTCGCCACCGCCGGGTGGAACCCGTCGCCGAGCGCGCCGGCACCCGGGTCGACCCGGGGGACCGGGAACAGCCGGGGGTGCTCGACGCTGACCATGCCGCCCCGAGGGTACCGGCGGCCACCGACGGTCGACGATCGAGCCCTTCGGCCCTACCGCGCGTCGCCCCGGCACGCGAGGCTGTGGTCATGGAGAAGATCGTTGTCGGTGTGGACGGGTCCGAGCACAGCGCCGTGGCGCTGCGCTGGGCGGCCCGCGAGGCCGAGCTGCACGGGGCCGAGCTGGTGGCCGTGCTCGTGTGGGACCTGTTCAACCAGCGCCACGCCGACGGCAGCCGCCGCTTCGACCCGGAGTACGACGCCACCAAGGCCGACGCCGCCCTGCTCGCCTCGCTGGAGGCGGCGCTGGGCGCCGAGGCGGCGCAGAAGGTCACCCGGCGCCCCGTCTGCGACGTCCCCGCCCCCGGGCTGCTCGAGGCCGCCCAGGAGGCCGACCTCCTCGTCGTGGGCGCCCGGGGCCTCGGCGGCTTCAAGGGGCTCCTGCTCGGCTCGGTCAGCCAGCAGTGCCTGCACCACGCCCCCGGGCCGATCGCCATCGTCCGCACCACCGCGGCCGGCGAGGCCACCGGACGCACCGACGGTGAGCCCGAGCGGATCGTCGTCGGCGTCGACGGCTCCGAGCCCTCGCGCGCGGCCCTGCGCTGGGCCCTCCGGGAGGGCGCCAAGCGGGACGCCGTCGTCCAGGCGGTGCACGTCTGGGAGGTGCCGGTGATCTACGGCCCGGTCGGCATCGGGTTCCCCTACGACACCGGCCCGATCGAGGACGCCTCCCGCAAGCTGCTCGACGACGTGGTCGACAAGGCGGTGGCCGAGACCGGCGAGACCGGGGTCACCGTCGAGCGCACGCTGCTCTCCGGCGGCGTCGCCACCACCGTGCTCGAGGTCGCGGACGGCGCCGACCTCCTGGTCGTCGGCCGGCGGGGCCTCGGCGGCTTCCAGCGGCTGCTGCTGGGCTCGGTGTCCGAGCACGTCGCCCGCCACGCCCCCTGCCCCGTCGTCGTCATCCCGACGGAGGCCGCATGAAGCGGACGATCGACGCCCGCACCGGCCTGGAGGTGATCGACCCCGACGAGTGCCGCCGCCTCCTCGGCGGCGACGTCGTCGGTCGCCTGGCCATCGTCGACGGCGGCAGCCCGGCGATCTTCCCGGTGAACTACGCCCTCGACGGCGAGGCCATCGTCTTCCGCACCGCCCCGGGCACCAAGCTCTCGGCCGGGCCCCGGTCGCCGGTGGCCTTCGAGATCGACGACTTCGACCGCGACCGGCGCACCGGCTGGAGCGTGGTCGTCGTCGGCCGGCTCGAGGAGGTCACCGACACCGACAGCCGGACCCTCGACCGCGTCACCCGTCTGCCGGTCGAACCGTGGTCGGGCGGCGACAAGCCGCACTGGATGCGGCTCGTGCCCACCCGCATCAGCGGCCGGCGCATCGTCGACACGTCGTGACCGCCCCCGCACCCGCCGCGGTCGCCGAGACGCACTCGGCGGTGGTGTTCTTCCTCGGCGACCGCGCCTACAAGGTCAAGAAGCCGGTCGACCTCGGCTTCCTCGACTTCCGCTCCCTCGAGGCCCGGCGCCGGGTGTGCCACCGCGAGGTCGAGCTGAACCGGCGGCTCGCGCCCGACGCCTACCTCGGCGTGGCCGACGTCGTCGGCCCCGACGGCGAGGTGTGCGAGCACATGGTCGTCATGCGCCGGATGCCGCCCGAGCGGCGGCTGTCGACCCTCGTCGCCGAGGGG
>PKRH01000220.1 GCA_017577565.1 Thermoanaerobacterales bacterium
ATCTGCTACACCATCGCTACCTGGGCAGACCTGCACACCGGTGTCATCCCGGAGAAGTGGACGCCGTCCATCAGCCGCATCGCCAAGGCGGCAGGGCTGGACCCGTCCACCGTGAAGCGCAACCTGCCCCGAGTGGTGGAGGCCGGGTGGCTGGCGAAGACCTCCCCGAGCCTGGAGGCCGCCCGCACCCGGCATGCCCGGAACCAGTACCGGCTGGCGCTGCCCGCGGCCGTAGCCGTCCCCGACGACGGCGTCGACAGGGCTGGGCGCACTGTGCACCAAGCCCGTGACACCACGGCTGAGGCTGGGCGCACAGGACACCCAAGCTGGGCGCACAGCGCACCAAGCCAGGGCGCACAGGACACCCAAGCTGGGCGCACAGCGCACCACAGTAAGTCCTTGTCCCCGAAAGGCCTGTCTAAGTCCGACGCGCGCGCGGCTGTCGCCGAGGAGCTGGCCGCCGCGACGGGACGACAGATCGATGACGAATGGGCCGAGAAGGTCGCGAAGCAGATCCTCGGCGCAGCGTCCGGCGACGTGGCTTCGCCCGTCGCCTACGTCACCACGGCGATCCGGCGCGCGGCCGACGACGGCACCGTGAACCGGTTCCTGCCCACGCCCGTCCCCAACCGGTTCGACGTAGGCGACCTGGAGGTCCTGCCGCCGCGCCCCGACCCGGTGATGGAGACCGCCGAGTGCGGGCACCTGAGGGTGGCCGGGGACGCCGAGGAGTGCTGGCTGTGCGCCCAGGAGGCCGCCGACGCCGCGGCCGGTGACGCTCCGCAGCAGCCGGCCGCAGCAGACAGTGACCACGCGGCTGAGCCCCCCGCCCCGGCCCGCCCGGCCCTGACCGTCCACCCCGGCGGCAACCGGCCGCCCCGCAGGGGCCGGAATCAGCCGCCGCTGCTGACCGCCGTGGACGACACCCCGGACGACACCCCGGACACCCCGGGGCTGCCGCCCGAACTCGCCGAACGGCTCGCCCGGCACCGTGCTGGGTTCGCGGGCCGAACCCGACCGACTGGAGCAACCGCATGACCGACCCGCCGCTGTCCCCGGCCGTCGCCTGGCTGGAGGAGGTCTACGCCGCCGCAGTCGCCGCCAACGCCGAGGACCCGCTCCGCGACGACCGCGACCACGCCCAGGCGCACCGGCTCGCCGAGGCCGCCCGGGCCGACACCACCGGACGCATCTACCACCCGACGAAGAACGGAGACGACCAGTGACCGACGCCGTGACGCGCGCCTACCAGAACGGCCAGACCGACATGCGAGAGCGCGCCGCCATGCTCGCCGAATGGGGCC
Source organism: Thermoanaerobacterales bacterium (assembly GCA_017577565.1). GTDB lineage: Bacteria > Actinomycetota > Acidimicrobiia > Acidimicrobiales > VFJN01 > ZC4RG19. The sequence continues at coordinate 1,305 of PKRH01000220.1, forward strand.
GCGAGGACGCCCCCGACGGCGATGACCGCCGCCAGCTCGCCGCCGCGATCCGCGACCTGACGGTCAGCACCGGCCGCGCCGAGGCAGACCCGACCAGCGACGACGGCAGCGATCCCGCCGAACGCGACGCCACCGGCATGCCGGTCATCCTGTCGATCGGCGACACCCGCGCCGAGGTCGCCACGATCACGTTCGACACGACACAGCCCGTCGGTCCGCAGGTGGCCGCCATGCTCCGTGCGCTGGCCGACGAGTTCGCCGACGACAGCGCCGCCCTGGCCGACCAGCTCGCCGAACACCGTGAGGCCATCACCTACGCGCTGCGGCACACCCTCACCGCCTGGGCTGACGCCACCGGACGCTCCGAGGGCACCGCCGCCGGAACCCTGCACCGCGCCCTGTCCTGGGTCACCGGCCACCCCACGCCGCCCCGCGACATCCCGCACGAGGTCACGACCCTCGGGCTGGAGGTCGAGGACTACCGGGCCGCGACCACCCGCGTAGAGGCCCACCTGGAGCACCTGACCCGCCGCCTGGAGGAGACCGTGCGCCGCGTCGACGACGTGGAAACCGTCGTCCACCACACCGACGGCGACACGCCGCAGAACCGGATCGCCTCCCAGGTGGAGATCGCGGAGACCCTGACCACCGCCGGACTCGGACCTACCGTCGCCCGCCAGATCGCCTACCTGCTCCAGCAGCGGTTCGAGATCCGCCAGCGCCCCGCCGAGGACGGTGAATCGTGAACC
>PKRH01000057.1 GCA_017577565.1 Thermoanaerobacterales bacterium
TCCGTGTACCGGGCGGCGTCGCGGAAGCCCGACGCGGGGGTCCGCACGGTCCAGTAGCCCATGGGCAGCCACACGTCGTACAGGTCGGCCAGCTCCTCCCAGGGGAAGCCGGGCCAGAGGTCGGTGTTCACCTCCTCGAGGTGCACCGGCGGCATGACGATGGCACCCAGCGCCTCGTCGCCCACCGCCTCCCGCAGCCGCTGCGACAGCTCGACCAGCCGCGCCGAGCGCTCCCGGTGGCCGGGCACGTCGTCGGTCCACTCGATGTCGACGGCGATGCCGTCGAAGCGGTGGCCGAACACCTCGAACGTGGCGATCGCCTCCAGGTGGGCCAGGTCGCGGTCGACGTCGCCGAACCGGGGCAGGTACCAGCCGACGACCCGCATGTCGTGCTCGTGGGCCCGCACGAGGAACGCGCCGAGGACGGCGGGCGCCACGACACCGGGGCGCCCGCGGCCCTGGTCGCGGGCCGCCTGCAGGTAGATCGTCCGCACGCCGGCCTCGGCCATGGCGTCGACGTCGGCCGGGGTGACGGTCGGGGGGTCCCCGGTGGCGCCGATGTCGTAGACGTCCACCCACGTGCCCGGCCCGGCGTAGGCGTCGACGTCGCGCTCGGCCCGGTCGTCGGCCCGCAGCGACGCCGGCAGCGCGGCCAGCCCCCGGACGGGCGGCTCGCCACCCCGCAGCGCGTGCGTGGCCACGCCGACGCCCTGCACGGCCGCGAGGCCGAGCACGAGCGCCGTGCTGGCGACGACGGGGCGGATCCTGCGACGCACCCGGGGCACCCTATCGAGGGGGTCGGTCACCGTGGGTGACCGGCGATCACCCCAGGGCGCCGGACGCCCGCAGCTCGGCGACCCTCGCCTCGTCGTAGCCGAGCACCTCGCGCAGGATCTCGTCGGTGTGCTCGCCGACGGTCGGCGCCCGGGTCGGCACCGGCAGGGAGCCGTCGACCAGCTTGATCGGCGTCGGCAGCTGCTCGGCGCCCAGGCGCTCCCGGGGCAGCAGGGGCATGCGGGCCTTGAACTGCGGGTCGTCCAGCAGCGTCTTGGGCGTGTTGACCGGGGCGATGGGCGTGTCGTGCTCGTCGCCGAAGGCCACCCACTCGGCGGTCGTCCGCTGGCGGAAGATCTCGCGCAGCTCGGCCTGCAGCTCGCGGTTGCCGGCGGCGTGGTCGGCCACCTCGGCGCCCGGCCAGCGCTCGAACAGGTCCATGCGGCCGACGCCGGCGCAGAAGTTGCGCCAGAACACCCGCTCCGACGCCTGGAACAGCACGAAGCCGTCCTTCGACTCGTAGATCTGGTAGCGCACGCCGTGGCGCATGCCCGCGGTGCCGGGGGCCCGGCGCTCGTAGTTGTCGGCCTTGTTGCCGGTCACCTCCGACTCGGGCCGCTCGTAGGCCTTCCAGGTCTCGCTGCGGTACCAGTCCATGGCGGCGGCCGCGTCGGCCTGGGCCACCTCCATCCGGCAGCCCTCCCCGGTGGCCCGGGCCTGCACGATGCCGGCCAGGATGCCCAGCGCGCCGAACAGCGGGCCGGCGTGGATGCCCATCGACGGGTGCTCGGGGATGTAGGCGAACCCCTCCTCGTCGATGCCCGGGTTCACCAGCCCGGCCCAGGTGTCGTAGGCCACGCCGTGGCTCGGCATGTCCTTGTACGGGCCGGTCATGCCGTAGCCGGAGATGGTCATGAACACGAGCCGGGGGTTGACGCCGCGCAGCACGTCGTAGCCCAGGCCCCGGCGCTCGAGGCCGCCGGGCCGCATGGCCTCGACGACGGCGTCCGCGTCGCGCACCAGGTCGAGGAACACCTCGCGGCCCTGGTCGGTGCGCAGGTCGAGGGTGATCGAGCGCTTGCCCCGGCTGATGTGCAGGTGCATCAGCGACACGCCCTCGACGATGGGCCAGGTCATCTCCCGCACGTAGTCGCCGGAGGGGGGCTCGACCTTGATGACGTCGGCCCCCAGGTCGGCCAGGTGGGTGGTGACGGCCCCGGGGCCGAGCATCGAGCACTCGACGATGCGCACCCCCGCCAGCGGCCCTCGTCCGTCGGTCCGGGTCACGGCGCGGTCCCCCTCGCTGCTGCTCGCACGGCACGATCATCGCGCAGATCTGACGATCAGTCAGAAGTTCCGGCTCGCCCGATGCGCGCCGGCCCGTCGCCGCGATCTAGCGTTGCGCCGCTGGGTTTTCGGCGTCACGGGAGGGTCCCCCACCGGCGCCGAACATTGCGAAAGCATGTCGATCGTGACAAACTCCTTGCACCAACCGCACAGGACGGCACGCGCTGGGGCGCCCTTGGTTGTTCTCCCCCCTTCCAGGCCGCTACGGACGCGCGCGCTGACGGAAGGAGACCCCCTCTGATGTCCGATCGGACCGACCACCCGCCGAGTCCCGACGACGGCTCGAACCGCGGCCGCTCCGCCCGTCGAGCCGTCGCCGGTGGCGTCGCCGGCATCGCCCTCCTCGTCGGCCCCGTGCTCGTCGCCAACGCCCTCGTGCCGGGCGAGAAGGGCGGCAAGGACGCGGTCGAGGCCGCAGGCTCCGACACGTCGATCGTCGCGCTGCGCCGCAACGCCACCCAGCGCGACCAGGCGCGGGCGGACGCGCTGATCTCGATGCGCACGACGACCACCCTGCCGCCGACCACGACGACGACCGAGCCCCCGACCACCACGACCACCGAGCCGCCGACCACGACGACGACCGAGCCCCCGACCACCACGACGACGACGGCGCCGCCGCCCACCGCGCCGCCGTCGAGCGGGGGCGGCTTCGGCGACCCCAACGACTACGCCACCTGGGACGCCCTCGCCGAGTGCGAGTCCGGCGGCAACTGGCACATCAACACGGGCAACGGGTACTACGGCGGCCTGCAGTTCTCCGCCGAGACCTGGCGCTCGGTCGGTGGCCCGGGCCTCCCGCACGAGCACCCGCGGGAGACGCAGATCTACTACGGCCAGATCCTGCAGGCCCGCGCCGGGTGGGGCCAGTGGCCCCACTGCGCACGGCAGCTGGGCCTGATCTGACCCGGTGGCCCGCGCGGCGGGCGCACCACGTCAGGACCGACGATCACGGGGCGGTGCTGCTGGGGGCACCGCCCCGGCGCGCCCGGGCGCCGCGGCACCGCTCAGAGGTGCCGCGGCGCCCGGCAGACGAACAGGCCCGTGTCCTTGCGCACCCGCAGCCGGCCGCCGCCGCGGCCGAACCGGGCCCGCACGGCGTCGACGACCCGGGCCCGCTCGTCCGGTGCGGCACCTTCGACCGGCGGCGTCGAGGCCAGGTACTCGACGACGTCGTCGGGGTCGCGGCAGTCGAGCTGGTCGGCGTAGGGCCGCCACTCGACCGAGCCGAAGTGGGCAGGCAGCATCGCCGCCCCGGCGTCGGCGTCGAACGACCAGGCCAGCTCGGCGGGCACCGCGGGGCCGAACACCTCCTCGCGGATCTCGCGCAGCTCGGCCAGGTGGTCACCGCCCACGCAGGCGATCAGCACGGCCCCGGACGGCCGCAGCACCCTGGCCATCTCGGCCACGGCCCGTCGGGGGTCGGGCACGTGGTGCAGGACGTAGGTGGCGACGACCACGTCGAAGCTCCGGTCGGCGAAGGGCAGCCGCTGCACGTCGGCGACCGCGGCCGTCGCCCGGCGGTAGCGGCCGAGCGAGCCCACCCGCCCGAGCGCCTCTCGCGCCATCCCGGCCGAGATGTCGGACAGGGTGAGCGAGAGGTCGCCGGGCAGGCGGGCCGACGCCTCGGCCCACATCCAGCCCGCGCCGCAGCCGACCTCGAGCACCTCCGCGTCGGCGGGCCAGTCGATCTGCGACACGACCCAGGGGAACCAGGCGACCGGCGCCGTGCTGTACTTCACGTGCAGGCGGGCCCGGGCCGCGAGCCGGCTGCTGTCGCGGTACTGGACGTGGCGCAGGTACGCCTGGGCGCTCGCCGCGACGTCGTCGCCTCCCCCCATGGGGTCGCGACGCTAGCCGCGGTGCGCTCAGTAGCGCAGTCCGGGGGCCCGGGTGCCGAACACGTCGGTGTTCAGCAGCGTGCCGAGCGTGGTGGCGTCCCAGCGCTTGCCGCCGTTGTTGATCGACGGCCCGTCCGTCCAGCCCCGCATCCAGATGATGTTCTCGCCGACGGCCCGGATGACCTGGCCGGTGACGTGCTGCGCCTGGTCCGACGCCAGCCAGGCGACGAGCGGGGACGAGACCGCCGGGTCCATCGGGTTCCACTCGTCCTCGGGCACCTCGTCCGGCTCGATGACCGGCGGGGCGCCGGGCATGGTGGCGGTGATGCGGGTGGCACCGGCGGGGCCCACCGCGTTGACCGTGACGCCCATCTTGTACAGCTCGAGGCTCAGGGTCAGGGTGAGGCCGGCGATCGCCGCCTTGGCCGTGGCGTAGTTGGACTGGCCGAAGTTGCCGACCAGGCCGGCGCCCGAGGTGGTGTTGATGATCCGGCCGGTGAAGGTCTCGCCCCGCTTGTGGCGCTCGCGCCAGTGCTTGGCCGCCCAGTGCGACGGGCACCACGTGCCCCGCACGTGCACCCGCATGACGGCGTCGAAGTCCTCCGGCGACATGTTCCAGATGGCGCCGTCACGGACGATGCCGGCGTTGTTCACGAGGATGTCGAGGCGCCCCCAGGTGTCGACCGCCTGGGCGATCATCCGGCCGGCACCCTCGTGGTCGGCCACGTCCTCGTAGTTGGCGACGGCGGTTCCGCCCCGCGCCTCGATGAGCTTGACGGTCAGGTCGGCGTCCCGCGACGACCCCTCACCGTCGACCGACGTGCCCAGGTCGTTGACGACCACCTTGGCGCCGTGCTTCGCCAGCTCCAGCGCGTGCCCGCGACCGATGCCGTGGCCCGCCCCCGTGACGACGGCGACCTTGCCCTCGAGCAGCCCCATGTCTCTCCCCTCGCTCCACTCCAAGATCTGACGTACCGTCAGATTCTAGGGGACGGCGCGTGGGCACCGCCCGCCCGGGAGGACGGCGACGACCGGCACGTGCGCCGCCCCGGACACGGCGGCGCCCGCCGACCGACGACCCGAGGGCGGTCGGGCGAGCTCGGGCCGCCGGGGCTCACTCAGAAGGCGTCGACGACCCGCAGGACGTCCTCGGCGACGTCGGCCTCGGTGCGCTCGAGGCTGATCGCCACCACCCGGATGGCCGACAGCGTGGTCAGCCAGGCGCCGAAGAGGGCCCGCTCGGCCCCGAGCTCGCCGACGACGCGGTCGACGGGCGGGCGGATGCCACCGGCGGTCGAGGCGGCGAAGGTCAGCAACCGCCCGAGGAGGTCGATGTTCTCCTCCGGCACGGCCCCGTCGAGCGCCAGCCGGTCGAGCAGCTCGACCTGGTCGAGGGCCTCGTCGGTCTCCGACACCATGAGCCGCAGGGCCACCGCGGCCGCGTCGAGCAGGCCGCCCGCCACCTCCTCCGCCCCCAGGGCGTTGACCGCGTCGCGCAGCACGACGGCGGCCTGCGCCGGCTCGTGCTCGAGGATCTGGGTCTCGATCGCCTCACGGAGGGCCTGGGGGAGCTCCATGGCAGCGCAGCCTACGACCCGTCGTCGCCCTGCTCGACGAGGAACACGGCGAGCGGCGGCGTGTCGCCGTCGTCCTGCCCGCCGGCGTCGCCGTCCCTGCCCACCAGCCGGGTGTCGTCGCGGGCCGCCGTCCGCTCGATCCGCTCCCCGGTCTCGATCAGCAGGTGGGCCCGGCGGGGGCCGCCGTCGTCGGCCCGGTGCTCCCCCACGACCGGGTCGCCCGCCAGCCGGGCGTCGATGCCCCGCCGCTCGAGCTCGAGCACCAGTCCCGGCGCGTAGGCACGGGCCTCGAAGGTCGTCCGGCCGTCGACGAGGACCGGGCGGTCGTCCTCGGGGAGGTCGTCGAGGGCGTCGAGGACGTCGGGCAGCACGGCCGCCAGGCGGGCCTCGGCCGCCGCCTGGGGGACGCCGGCGCGCACGTGGGCGACCGCTCCCACGACGGCGAGGACGGCCAGGGCCGCGACCGCGACCGGGCCGCCGAGCCGCCGGGCGGGTGCCGGCCACCGGCGCAGCGCCGCATCGGCCCCGGCCCAGGCGACGACCATCCCCGAGACCATGCCGAGGGCGCTCGACCAGCCGATCCGGTACTCGTAGACCGGCCCGACGGTCCGGGCCACGGCGACGACGCCGAGCAGCGACGCCAGCAGCCACACCGCGGCCAGGCGGAGAGCCGGTCGCATCCCCCGACGCCACAGGTGGTGGACCGCCGCGGCCACGACGACGAGCAGGACGGGTGCCATCGCCTCGTTGACGTAGTGGGGCTCGGTCACCACGTTCAGCGGCCGACGGCCGAACAGCCACTCGGGCGGCAGCCCCTGCTGGGCCGACACCAGTCGCCAGCCCTTCAGCCAGCCGGCCGGCTCGTCGCCGGCCGGGCCGCCCTCGTCCATCCACTCGAGCGCCCGGGTGATGTTCCCCGGGTCGACGGCGATCTGCTCGACGAGCGGCGGCAGCCACACGAGCGCGCCGATCCCGGCGGCGACGGCCGCGGGCGCGACGAGCCGCCGGAGCGCGGGGTCGCTGCGGTCGCGGCGCACCGCGACCACCGCATCGGCGAGCATCCAGCCCGCCCCGACCGCCACCAGCGGCACCGCCAGCAGGACGTAGCCGATGTGGGTCTGGGCGACGAAGGACGCCACGGCCACCGCGGCCGGCAGGGCCCAGCGCTCGCCCTCGATCATGGCCCAAGTGAGGAAGACCAGCAGCAGGTAGGGGAGGACGGTGATGTAGGGGTTCCAGGGCACCCGCACCTCGTCGGGCCCGAGCGAGCGCATGAGCAGGGCGCACCCCACGAGGGCGATGACCGCCACCCGGACGCCCCCGTACCGGCGGGCGATCGCGGCGACGCCGGCCACCGACGCGGCGTTGACGAGCAGCGCCCCCGCGTTCATCGCCGCCGTGGTGCTGCCGAGCAGCCGGTAGGGCACGGCGAGCACGTAGAACACCGCCGGCCCGGGGTGGAACCACCCGTCGCGCGAGTAGGGGCCGAGCTCCACCCAGTACCGGCCGATGTCGCGGGTCACCAGCTGGGTCATCGCCACGTCGCCGATCGGCGTGTAGCGGGGGTGGACGGCCAGGAGGTAGGCCGCGGAGACGGCCAGGGGGGCGAGGGTCAGCCCGACGCTCCAGCGCAACAGGGGGGATGCCCGCACCCGCGTGACCCTAGGTCAGCTCGGCGCGCGGCTCGCCAGTCGGCTCCGGCGCCGCGGCGACGGGGCCGGCCCACCCGGCCGTATCGTGTCGCCGTGCCCGTGCGCGAGCCGGTCGTCCTCGAGTTCAGCGAGCAGCACCGCGCGCCGGTGGTCGAGCGCATGGTCGCCATGGCCGCGGCCGGCACCGGCTGGGTCAACCTCTCGCCCGGCCTCGACGTGGACGAGCCGCCGCCCCGGTCGCTGCTGTCGTCGCTGGTCGGCGGTCGTGGGCCGACGGTGCCGATGGCCACCTGGACGACGCCGCAGGGGCGCCGGCCGGCCCAGGTGGGCGTCGAGCACGGCCAGGGCCCGCGGGCGCTCGAGGTGCTGGCCGAGCGGGGCGTCCCGCTGCCGCCCGGCTGGCAGCGGGTCCAGGACCACGCCAAGCGGGGCATCGTCGTCGTCCCGCCGCCGGCCACCACCGCCGACGCCCTCGACGAGGTGCTGGGGTGGATGCTGCGGGCGGCGGGCGCGCTGTGCCCGCTCCCCCGCACGGGCGAGTGGCGCGCCTACTGCTACGGCGGCTGACGCCGAGCGGTCAGGCGGGCGTCACGGCCTTCTCGGCCACCTCGCGGGCCCAGCGGTAGTCGGCCTTGCCCGACGGCGAGCGGACGATCCGGTCGACGACCACCAGGTGCTTGGGGGCCTTGTAGCCGGCGAGGGACGCCTTGCAGTGGGCGACGAGCGCTTCCAGCGTCGGCGAGGCGCCGGGCGCCGGCTGCACGACCGCGGTGACCGCGCTGCCCCAGCGCTCGTCGGGCACGCCGACGACGAGGCAGTCGTAGACGTCGGCGTGGCCCTTCAGGACGCCCTCGACCTCCTCGGGGAAGACCTTCTCGCCGCCCGTGTTGATCGACTGCGACCCGCGGCCGAGCAGCTCGATGGCGCCGTCGGCGGTGACGGTGGCCATGTCGCCGGTGATCAGCCACCGCTGGCCGTCGCGCTCGACGAACGTGGCCGCCGTCTTCTCCGGGTCGTTGTAGTAGCCGAGCGGCAGGTGGCCGCCGGCGAGGACCTGCCCGACCCGACCGGAGCCGGGCTCGACCTCGCGGCCGTCGGGCCCGACGACGATCGTCGGCTTCGTCGGCTGGTCGAACCGCACGAGCTTGGCGTCGCCGCGCCGCCCGCCGGGCTCGACCCGCATCGCCCCCTGGGTGCCCGCCTCGGACGAGCCGAAGCCGTCGGTCACGATGAGCTGGGGCAGGGTGGCGAAGATGCGCTCGCGGGTGGTCGGCGCCATCGGCGCGCCACCGTTGGAGATCGAGTAGAGCGACGAGATGTCGTAGGGCCGCCCCTCGGCCACCGCGCGGTCCCAGGCGTCGAGCAGCGGCCGGGCGACGGCGTCGCCGACGACGGTGAGGAGGTTGACGGACTCGGCGCCGACCGTCCGCCACACGGCGTCGGGGTCGAGCGGCCCGCCCGGCATGAGCACGACCTTGCTGCCCTGGAACAGCCACGACAGCGAGGTCCACTGGGCGGCGGCGTGCATGAGCGGCGCCACCGGCAGGTAGCACACCGGCTGCTCGGTGATGCGGTCGGGCAGCTCCTCGGGCCGCTCGACCGGGCCCTCCAGGCGGGTGGGGTCGCCGCCGCCGATGCAGGCGAAGAAGGCGTCGGCGTGGCGCCACACGACGCCCTTGGGCATGCCGGTCGTGCCGCCCGTGTAGATGATGTAGTGGTCGTCGTCGCCCCGGCCGGGCACGACGGGCCGCTCGGGCGAGGCGGCGGCCAGAGCGGCCTCGTAGTCGTCGCCGGTGACGAGGACGAAGCGGATGTCGTCCGTCCCGGCGACCACCGACTCGACGGTGCCGAGCAGCGACGGCTGCGTGAGCACCGCCACCGAGTCGCTGTTGTCGAGCAGGTAGGCCAGCTCGCCGGCGACGTAGCGGTGGTTGACGTTGATGGGGACCGCCCGCAGCTTCCAGGTCGCCAGCATCGCCTCGACGTACTCGGCGCAGTTCTCGAGGTAGAGGGCGACGTGGTCGCCCGGCCCGATGCCCCGCGCCGCGAGGTGGTGGGCCAGGCGGTTGGCCCGCTCCTCGAGCTGTGCGTAGGTGCGCCGCTGCTCCCCCACCACGAGGGCCTCCCGCTCGGGGACGGCGTCCGCCGCCATCTCCCAGACGTCGGCCATGTTGAAGGTGCGCGGCACCGTCGCCATCGGCTCCCCCTGTCGTCCCCCCGGCTGCTGCCTCGTCGGCGGCGGCTCAGCCGGTCAGGCGCGCCGCCGCCTCTCGACGGTATCTCGTCGTCGAGTGCTCCGGGTCCTTGTCGAACCGGGGGATGACCTCGCGCCCGAACAGCTCCATCGACTCGATGACGACCTCGGTCGGCAGCGTGTTCGTGGTGGGGCTGAAGGTCAGCTGGTCGAAGCCCAGGTCGACCCACCGCTGCACCGCGCGGGCGCAGTCGTCGGGGTCGCCGACGGCGATGAAGCCCTCGGCGGAGAGGCGCTCGACCTCCTCGGGCGTGGGCTCGGGGATCTTCTGCGGCCACGGGGGGAGGTTCTTGGGCCGGGGCACGTTGTCGAGCCAGTGGTAGGCCAGCGACGAGTAGTAGTTCATGCCCATGTTGGCGGCCGTCTCGAACGCCTTGTCCCGGTCCTCCATGCAGAGCATGTTCGTGACGCCCATGATGTTGTCGTTCACGTAGTCGCCGACCGGGGTGGCGTGCGTGATGGCGTCCTTGTAGGCGGTCACGAACGGCTCCATGTCGGTGGGCCGCCCGATGGCGAAGCAGAAGACGCCGAGGCCCATCTCGCCGGCCTCGGTGAAGGTGCCGGGGCTGCCGCCGGCCACCCAGATCGCCGGGTGCAGCGGCCCGTGCGGCTTGGGCAGGACGTTGCGCTCGGGCATGCGGAAGAACTCGCCCTCGAAGCTGTAGGGCCGGTCCTTCCACATCTTCGGGATCTCGCGGATCGTCTCCCGCCACATCGCCTTGGTGATCTCGACGCTCGGGATGTCGAAGCCGAGCACCTCGGTGGTGGACGAGCCGCGGCCGGTGCCGAACTCGAACCGGTTGTTGGTCAGGTGGTCGAGCAGGGCGACGTTCTCGGCCACCCGCTGGGGCTTGTTGACCGGCGGGGTGATGTTGAGGATCGCCGAGCCCAGGTGGACCCGCTCGGTCTGCGCGGCGCAGTAGCCGAGGAAGGCCTCCGGCCCCGGCATGTGGCTGTACTCCAGGAGGAAGTGGTGCTGGGGGCACCACACGTACTTGAAGCCGGTGCGGTCGGCCGCCTTGACGATCTCGACGTTGCGGAAGATCCGCTTGTGCTCGGCCTCGGGGTCCTGCTCGAGCTCGAAGCGGGGCACGAACAACTGGGCGAAGACGCCGAACTCCATGGTCTCTCCTTGGTGCGTCAGGAACCGGACACCGCGAGCACCCCGCGGTTGAGCTTCCCGTGGTGCAGGTCGTCGAGCGCCTGCGTGACCTGGTCGAGCGGGTAGACCTGGCTGACCATCTCGTCGAGCAGCAGCCGCCCGTCCTTGTAGAACCCGACCAGCAGGGGGATGTCGTGGTGCGGCCGGGTCGACCCGTAGCGGCAGCCGAGGATCGAGCGGTCGTTGTAGAGGTCGTTGACCACGAAGCTCGCCTCGGTGCCCAGCTTGGGCACGCCGAGCAGCGTGATCGTCCCGCCCCAGTCGAGCATCGCGATCCCCTGGCGGACGAGGGCCGGGTGGCCGACGCACTCGAAGACGTGGTCGACGCCGTCGGGCAGGCCGAGGTCCCGCACCGCGACCACGGGGTCGTCGACGGCGCTGGCGTCGACGAAGTCGGTGGCGCCCAGGCGGCGGGCGATCTCCTCCTTGGCCGGGTTGGCGTCGACGGCGACGATGCGCCCGGCCGCGGCGATGCGGGCCCCCTGGATGACCGACTGGCCGATGCCGCCGGCGCCGATGACGACCACCGTCTGGCCCGGCCGGACCCGCGCCCGGTTGAGCACGGCGCCGACGCCGGTGACCACCGCGCAGCCGACGAGGCAGGCGACGTCCAGCGGCACGTCGCGGTCGATGACGACGGCCTGCGTCTCGGCGACGACCACGGCCTCGGTGAACACGCCGGTGTTGGCGAAGGCGAACGCCCGCTCGCCGCCGACGGTGAACGGCCGGCCGAGCCGCCCCATCGTGTCCCGGCAGTGGGTGGGCTGGCCCCGGTCGCAGGCGGCGCACCGGCCGCAGTTGCCCAGCGTCGTCAGGACGACGTGGTCGCCGACCGACACCTTGGTGACCGCGTCGCCGACGGCCTCGACGACGCCCGCGCCCTCGTGGCCGAGGACGACCGGCGTCGGGAACGGAATCGTGCCGTCGATCACCGAGACGTCGCTGTGGCACAGCCCGGCGTGGTGGATGCGCACCCGGACCTCGTGCGGGCGCGGGTCGCGCACCTCGACGTCGTCCCGCACCTCCAGCTCGCCGGTCCAGACGATGCCCTTCATGGCCGTCTCCCCCTCCCGCTGGCCGTCCTCACCCCGGCCACACGATCGACTGCAGCTCGCTGTAGGCGTGCAGGGCGAAGCTGCCCCGGTCGCGCCCGACGCCCGACCGCTTGAACCCGCCGAAGGGCGCCTCGGGGCTCTGCTGGACGGTGTTGAACGCCACCGTCCCCGACCGCAGCCGGCGGGCGACGCGCAGCGCCTTCGTCGTGTCGCCGGTGAAGACGTAGTCGTTGAGGCCGAACTCGGTGCCGTTGGCCAGGGCGACGGCCTCGTCCTCGTCGTCGAAGGGCAGCGCCACGACGACGGGCCCGAAGATCTCCTCCTGCACGACCCGCATCTCGGGCTTGCAGTCGGCGATGAGCGCCGGCGCGACGTAGAAGCCGCGGGGCAGGTCGGGCCGCTCGCCGCCGGCGAGCAGCGTGCCGCCCTCGTCGACGCCGGACCGGACGTAGCCCTCGATGCGGTCGCGCTGGGCGGCCGAGATGACCGGGCCGACGACCGTGTCGGGGGCCAGCGGGTCGCCGACCTTCAGCCGTCCGGCGGCCTCCTGCAGCCCCGCGACCAGCCTGTCGTAGATGCCCCGCTGGGCGATGACCCGGGTGGGCGCCGTGCAGATCTGGCCGGAGTGGAACGCCCAGACGCTGGAGATGGCGCCGACCGCGGTGCGCAGGTCGGCGTCGTCGAAGACGATGGCGGCGCCCTTGCCGCCGAGCTCGAGCAGCAGGCGCTTCATGTCCCGGCCGGCGACCTCGCCGATGCGGCGGCCGACGGCCGTCGAGCCGGTGAAGCTCACCATGTCGACGTGGGGCGAGGCGACGAGCGCCTCGCCGACCGCCGCCCCGCTGCCGGTGACGATGTTGACGACGCCGGGCGGGAAGCCGGCCTCGGCGACGGCGTCGGCGAACCGCAGCACCGCGAGCGGGTCCTGCGGGGCCGGCTTGATCACCACCGTGTTGCCCATGGCCAGGGCCGGTCCCACCTTCCCGGCCATGTTGACCAGCGGGAAGTTGTAGGGGGTGATGCAGGCGACGACCCCGACCGGCCGGCGCTCGACGACCGTGCCGAGCAGCCCGCCGGGGGCGAGCGCCGTCGAGGGCATCTCGGTGGGCGGCAGCGGGATGGCCGTGGGCTCGAGCGCGCCGCGGGCGTAGCGCCGGAAGCGGTCGATCGTCTGCGGGACCTGCATGGTCTGCGCCACCCGCAGCGTGGCGCCGGTCTCGGCCTGGACCAGCGGGACGAGGTCGTCGGCGCGGGCGGCGAGCGCGTCCGCCAGGCGGTCGAGCAGCTCGGCGCGCTCGCGGGGCGAGCTGCGGCTCCAGGAGGGGAACGCCTCGGCAGCCGCCCGGGCCGCGGCCTCGACCTGCTCGACCGACGCCTCGGGCGCCTGCCCGACCACCTCCTCGGTGGCCGGGTTGACGACGTCGTAGGTCCCGTGCGCGCCGACCTCCCGGTCGCCCCCCACGAGCACGGTGTACTCACGGCTCACGGCGGCGAGACTAGAACGTGTTCTAGTTCTCGGCAACCGGTCGGGGGTGTGGGCGCCCTCGCCCCCGGGGCAACCACCGGCCCCGGGCGACGGCGCGCCCGCTGTCAGGGGGCGGCGTCGACCGGCGCCGCCCCCTCCATCTCGGCCCGCTGGCGCTCGAGCAGCTGGTGCTCCTCGTACATGGCGATGACGATGGCCCGCGCGTCCTCCTCCAGCGTGTGGCGGGCCCGCAGCAGCAGCATCAGCCCGAGGATCACCGGCGGGAAGGTGAGGTAGAACGCCGCCACCAGCGAGCCGGTGAGCGACGACACCCCGCCCACCAGCACCGGCGCCATCGCGGTGCCGAAGACCGCGGTGGTGAGCGCCATCGCCGAGGCCCCCACGCCCCGGGACCCCGGCGGCACGACGTCGAGCATGGCCGCCCGCAGCCCGGGCGCCGCCCCCGCCGCGGCCACGACGCCGATGAACTGCAGGGCCAGGCGCAGGGGCACGACGTCGATGGCGAACGAGACCATGAAGAGGATGGCGCACAGCACCGCCGACCAGACGACGATGACGATGCGCCCGCCCTTCCACCGGTGGTGGTGGCGGTCGGAGAAGGCGCCCCCGGCGAAGGTGCCGATGATGCCCCCGACGCCGAGGACGAGGCCGGTGGCGGCGGTCGCCTCGCGCACCGACATGCCCGAGTACCGCTCGTGGTAGATGGCGAGCCAGGTCGAGATGCCCGACACCGTGAACAGCAGGGCGGCCACCCCGACGAGCACGTAGCGCATGGTGCGGATGCCGAAGATCATCTTCAGCTCGCTGACCAGCTCGGTGGCGGCCAGCCGGACGAGCTGGCGGACGGTCAGGCCCTCGGTCCCGGCCCGCCGGTCCTCCTGGGGCGGCAGGGCCTCGATCTCCTCCCAGGTCAGCGACTCCGGCAGCTCGGCCTCGCCGCGGCGGGGCTCCCGCAGCCGGAACACCCACAGGGCGACCACCGCGCCCGGCACGCCCACGACGGCGAACGCCCAGCGCCAGCCGAGGGTCTCGCCCACCCAGCCGCCGAGGGCGACACCGATGCCGGCGCCGAGGAAGCCGCTGACCTGCTGGAACGAGAACACCCGCCCCCGCATGCGGGACGGGTAGCTGTCACCCAGGTACGACGTGGAGGCCGGGTCGTCGACGGCCTGGCCGATGCCCATGGCCGCCCGGGCGACGAGCAGGTTGACGTAGTTGACGGCGGTGGCCGACAGCAGGATCAGGCCGCTCCAGCTGAGCAGCGTCCAGCCGACCACCCGGGTGCGGCGGTAGCGGTCGGCCACCCAGCCGGCGGGGATGGTGGCGACGGCGCTGACCACGACGAACACCGAGGCCAGGAGCCCCAGCTGCGTGTCGTTCAGCGACCACTCCTCCTCGAGGATCGGCAGCACGCCCCGGGCCACCGACACGTCCACCTGGTCGACCAGCCCGACCAGGCCCATGACCACGAGCGGCGCCAGCGGGTAGCGCCGCCCCGTCCCCCCTCCTGCGGTCTGTGCGGCAGCCACGTCACCCATCCCCGGTCGATCCCCCTCGGGCCCGGAGACTAGTCGCACAGGGTGTGCAAGAAGTCCGTGCCGGAGGAGCGCCCTCGCCGGTCGCGCGGCGGTTCCCTCTGATTAGAACGTGTTCTAGAGTCGCGGTATGAGCGTGGAGGGGCGCGACACGGACATCCCGATGATCATCTCGGTCGACGACCACGTCGTCGAGCCGCCGGACCTGTGGACCAGCCGGCTGCCCGCCCGCTACCGCGACGTCGGGCCCCGGGTCGAGCGGGACAAGGCGAAGTTCAGCTTCGCCGGCGGGGTGTTCAGCTACGAGAAGGGCGTCGAGGACGGCGAGTGGTGCGACTGGTGGATCTACGACGACCTCGTCTACCCCTTCCCCAAGCTGTCGGCGGCCGTCGGCTTCGACGACCTCGACGTCACCCCCACCACCTACGACGAGATCCGACCCGGCTGCTGGAAGCAGGCCGACCGGCTGGCCGACATGACGGCCAACCACGTCGAGGCGTCGATCTGCTTCCCCAACACGCTGCCCCGCTTCTGCGGCCAGACCTTCTACGAGCAGGGCGTCAAGCGCGAGGGCGGTGACCCCGAGCTCGCCCGCCTCTGCATCGAGGCCTACAACGACTGGATGGTCGAGGAGTGGTGCGCCGGCGAGGGGCGGGGCCGCCTCATCCCGCTGGCGATGATCCCGCTGTGGGACCCGGAGCTGGCCGCCGCCGAGGTCCGGCGGATGGCCGACCGGGGCTGCTTCGCCGTCACCTTCACCGAGAACCCCCACCCCCTCGGGCTCCCGTCGATCCACTCGGGCCACTGGGACCCCTTCTTCGCCGCCTGCCAGGAGACCGAGACCGTCGTCTGCATGCACATCGGCTCGTCGTCCCGCATGCCGGCGACCTCGCCCGACGCACCGTTCATCGTGTCGTCGACCCTGACGTTCCAGAACGCCATGGGGTCGATGCTCGACTTCATCTTCTCCGGGACCCTCGAGCGGTTCCCCCGGCTGAAGATCGCCTACTCCGAGGGGCAGGTCGGCTGGATGCCGTACGTGCTCGAGCGGGCCGACAAGCTGTGGGCCGAGCGCAGCGACAACAGCTTCGGCACCTCGCTGCCCAACCCGCCCTCCAGCTACGTGCCCGGGCGCATCTACGGCTGCATCTTCGACGACGAGACCGGGCTGCGGAACCGGGACGTCATCGGCATGGACCAGATCTGCTTCGAGACCGACTACCCCCACGCCGACTCGACGTTCCCGCACTCGAAGAAGGTGGCGGCCGACATCTGCGCCCAGGCGGGACTGGACGAGACCGAGACCTACAAGCTGCTGCGCGGCAACGCGATCGAGGCGTTCGGCCTGCACCGGTTCGGCATCACGGGATGAGCACCACCGAGCGGCCCGCCGACTGGGACCTCGGCGGCGAGATCGTCCTCGGCAGCGCGCTGTTCACGCTGGTCGACCCCCACAAGGGCCACGAGGTCGCCTACAACCGCTGGTACGAGCGCGACCACTTCTACGCCGGCTGCATGAACGGGCCCTGGTTCTTCGCCGGCCGGCGGTGGGTGTGCACCCGCGACCTCAAGGACGTCCGCCTCGGCAGCCCCGAGCCGCTGTTCGGCGACGACCGGGCCGGCTCGTACCTGGCGCTCTACTGGACGGCCAAGGGCCGGTTCCGGGACATGGTCGACTGGTCGACCCGCCAGGTGCGGTGGCTGCACGCCAACGGGCGCATGTTCGCCGAGCGCGACCACGTCCACACGCTGCTGTACCTGTACCAGGGGGCGGTCGAGCGCGACCCGGACGGCGTGCCGCCCGAGCTGGCGCTCGACCACCCGTTCCGGTCGCTGGGCGTCCTCGTGGTCGAGCCGGCCGCGGGCGGCGACGGCGGCGACCGCGGCGACGGCGGGGACACCGGCGGCGGGGACGACCGCCGCACCGACCGGGCCGCCCGGCCGGTGCTGCCGCCCGACGGGCCGGTGGCGCTGGTGCTCAGCTTCCGGGGCGTGCCCCTGCCGGACGACGCCCCGGTCGAGCAGCCCGGCACCGACGGCGCCGACCGCCGCGAGCTGCAGCTGTGGTTCGCCCAGGACGAGCCGGGGACCTGGTGGGCGTCCGTGGGCGACTACGCCGACAGCCTCGCCGAGTCGGGCGAGGCCCGGGTCCGCTGGGCGTCGCCGTTCATCCCGACGGTGCCCGGCACCGACCTCTACACCGACCAGCTCTGGTAGCCCGGGCGGACCGCCCGACCGGCCTCAGCCGCCGCCGGCGTCGAGCTCGCCGGCCACCCAGCAGCCGGCGAGGTGGTCGTCGACCACCCCGGCCGCCTGCATGAGCGAGTAGGCGACGACCGGCCCGACGAAGCGGAAGCCCCGGCGGCGCAGGTCGCGGGCCAGCGCCGTCGAGCTGGGCGTGGCGGCCGGCAGGTCGGCCAGCCGGGCGTAGCGGCCGGGCGGCCGCTCGTCGGGCGGCGGCGCGTGCCCGAACACGACGTCGACAAGCGTCTCGCCCCGGTCGTGCATGGCCACGACGGCCCGGGCGTTGGCGATGGCGGCGTCGACCTTGGCCCGGTTGCGCACGATGCCGGCGTCGGCCATGAGCCGGGCGACGTCGGCCTCGCCGTAGCCGGCCACGACCTCGGGGTCGAACCCGTCGAAGGCGGCCAGGAAGGCCGGGCGCTTGCGCAGGATGGTGATCCACGACAGCCCGGACTGGAACGCCTCCAGGCACAGCAGGCCGAACAGGGCGCGCTCGTCGCGCAGGGGGCGGCCCCACTCCTGGTCGTGGTAGGCGACGTACAGCGGGTCGCCGGCGCCCCACCCGCAGCGGGGCCGCCCGTCGTCGCCCACGACCACGTCGGGCCGGTCGGACGAGGCGGCGGGCTCGACGTCGGCGCCGGCGCGCGCGGCGGGCGGCCGCCGGGTGGGGACGGTGTCTGCCATGGCCCCGAGGCTACGGGCGGGGTGCGACGGTCACCCGGGCCGGCTCACCCCGGGCGCCCGCGGTGGGCGACCACGAGGCCGGCGGGACGCCGGGCACGGGGCCCTGCCCCGCGACGCCGGCCCGCCGGGATGGTGGGGAAACGGCCTCCGGAAACTCGTGCGGGACCCGGTACCCTGCTCCTTCCCCCAGCGGAGGACCGATGAGCGACCCCACCGGCGGACACGGCATCGAGGTGGTCGCCTTCGACGGCGACGACACGTTGTGGCACTCCGAGAGCCACTTCGTCGACGCGCACCGGCGGTTCTGCGAGCTGCTGCTCCCCTACGTCGACGACGTCGCCCGCATCGACGAGCAGGTCGTGGCCACCGAGCGGGCCAACCTCGCGCTCTACGGCTACGGCTCGAAGGCGTTCACGCTGTCGCTCATCGAGACGGCCATCACGCTGACCGAGGGCCGCATCACCGCCGGCGAGATCACCGAGATCCTCGAGCTGGGCAAGCGGCTGCTCACCCACCCGATCGAGCTGCTCGACGGGGTGGCCGAGGTGGTCGACGAGCTGGCCGCGACCGGCCGACGGCTGATCGTCGTCACCAAGGGCGACCTCTTCCACCAGGAGGCCAAGGTCGCCGGGTCGGGCCTGGCCGACCGGTTCGACCGGGTCGAGATCGTCTCCGAGAAGGACGTCGCGACCTACCGCCGCGTCATCGACGCCTGCGAGGTCGAGCCGCACCAGTTCCTCATGATCGGCAACTCGGTGCGCTCGGACGTGCTGCCGGTCGTCGAGCTGGGCGGCCACGCCGTCCACCTGCCCTACACCTACACCTGGGAGCTCGAGCACGTGGAGGGCGCCAACGGCGCCGACCACGGCTACCACGAGCTGCGCTCGATCCGCGAGCTGCCGGCGCTCGTCGAGAAGCTCTCCGCCGGCGGCGCCTGAGCCCGCCGCCGGCCGTCGAGCGGGCACGGCCGCCGCGGCCACGACGGGTGTGCGCGCTGCGTCGCGGATCCGGCGCTGACAGCGGCGGTGCCGCTGGGATACGTTGGGCCGCGACGGACGACGGCACCGGCGAGGCGAGCGCGACCGCGCGCCCCACCCACCGGTGGTGGTGGACGACATGGCGGATGGCGGGACGGAGCAGGGCCGGGCGGTGGGCGCCCGGCCGGACGGGCGGGTTCCGGTGCCGCGGGCACCGGCGACGGCCCCCCGGAGCGCGGCGGCGCAGTGGATCGGCGGCCGCCCGGTGATCAGCGTCGTGATCCCCGCCCGGAACGCGGCGCGGTGGATCGACGCCCAGCTCGAGGCGCTGGCACGCCAGGAGGTGCCCGCCCCCTGGGAGGTCGTCGTGGCCGACAACGGCTCGACCGACGACACGGTGGCGCGGGCCGAGGCCTGGGCCGACCGGCTCCCGGTGCGGGTCGTCGACGCCTCGGGCCGCCCCGGCCCCAACCACGCCCGCAACCGGGGCACCGCCGCCGCCCGGGGCGACCTCCTCCTCTACTGCGACGCCGACGACGTCGTGCAGCCGGGCTGGGTGACCGCCTTCTGGTGCTCCCGCCACGAGTGGGACCTGGCGGGCGGCTGGGTGGACGGCGAGACGCTCAACGACGAGCGGACCCGTGTCCACCACCCCGACGGCCGCGCCTCCCGGGGCCTCGCCACGATCGGCTGGCTCCGGTTCTTCATGGGGTGCAACTTCGCCGTCCACCGATGGGTGCACGCCGCCCTCGGCGGGTTCGACGAGTCGTTCGTGGGCGGCGGCGACGACATCGACTTCGCGTTCCGGGCCCAGCTCACCGGGTGGCGGCTGGGGTACGTCCCCGAGGCCGTCGTCGCCTACCGGCTGCGGGGCTCGCTGCGCGACGCCCTGCGGCAGTACTACCGCTACGGCTACTACCGGCCGCACCTCTACCGGAAGTTCCGGGCGGCCGGCATGCCCCGCCGCTCGCTGCGCCACGCGGTCCGCACCTACGGGCTGCTGCTCGCCGGCGCCTGGCGGCTGCTGGACGCCCACGACCGGGCCCGGTGGGCGGTGCAGGCGGCCTTCGTCGTCGGGATGCTCACCGGCTCCCTGCACGACCACACGCTCTACCTGTCCGAGTGACCGGGGCCCGGCGCCCCGGCCACCGTCCGGCGCCGCCCCGTCCGCCGCATGTGACCGCAGGCACTAACGTGCGGCGACATGCCGACCGACGAGCACGCCGGCGCCCCACCCCGGCCGTCGACGCCCCGCATCCCGCCGCTCCCCGAGGCCGAGTGGGACGACCAGACCCGCGAGCTGCTGGCCCAGACCGGCGGCCCGGCCGCGGGGGCCACCCACATCTTCACCACGCTGGTGCGCCACCCGGGGCTGTTCCGCCGGTGGCTGCCGTTCGGCGGCAAGCTGCTGGCCGGCAAGCTCCCGGCCCGCGACCGCGAGCTGCTCGTCCTGCGCACGGGCTGGAACTGCCGGTCCGACTACGAGTGGGCCCAGCACGTGCGCATCGCCCGCCGGGCCGGGCTCACCGACGAGGAGATCGAGCGGGTGAAGCAGGGACCGGACGCCGCCGGCTGGTCGGCGGACGACGCGCTGCTGCTGCGGGCGGCCGACGAGCTGCACCGCGACGCCTGCCTGTCCGACGCGACCTGGGAGGCGCTCGCCCATCGCTACGACGAGCGCCAGATGATCGAGGTGCCGATGCTGGTCGGCCACTACCACATGGTCGCCTTCGCCCTGAACAGCCTGGGGGTGCAGGTCGAGGACGACGTCGCGGCGGCCACGGGGGTGTCGAGGTGAGCCCCGCCCCCGCCGCGGGCCGGCTGGCCGACCGCACCGTGCTCGTGGTCGGCGCCGGCACCCAGCCGAGCGAGGACCCCGACGCGCCGGTCGGCAACGGCCGGGCCATCGCCGTGCGGGCGGCCCGCGAGGGCGCGCTGGTGGTCTGCGCCGACCGCGACGAGGAGGCGGCGGCCGAGACGGTCCGGCTCGTCGAGGCCGAGGGCGGCCGCGCCACCGTGGTGCTCGGCGACGTCACCCGCGAGGACGACTGCGCCGCCATGGTCGAGGCCGCGGTCGAGGCCGGCGGCGGGTCGCTCCACGGCCTGGTCGTCAACGTCGGCATCGGCCGGGGCCGCGGCCTGGCCGGCACGACCGCCGAGGACTGGGACGCGGTCTTCGCCGTCAACCTCCGGGGCCACTTCCTCGTGGCCCGGGCGGCGGCGCCGAGGATGCCCGCCGGCGGGTCGATCGTGTTCATCAGCTCGCTGGCCGGCCTGCAGCCCGGCAGCCGGCTGCCCGCCTACGACGCCTCGAAGGCCGGCGTCATCGGGCTCAACCGCCACGTCGCCCTGGAGCTGGCCCGGCGGGGCGGGCGCGCCAACGTCTGGCTCTTTTACAAATTCCCGACCCCCCGAACCCACA
>PKRH01000058.1 GCA_017577565.1 Thermoanaerobacterales bacterium
CTGGCGGGCGCCGCGGTCGCCATCGCGGCGCTGGGGGTGGCCGGCGGCCTCGCCCTCGCCGGCGGCGACGACGCCGGTGGCGACGCCGCGTCCCCCGCCGGGGAGGTCGAGGACGGGTCCGGGGGCGCGCCCGGGGTGGACGACGAGGCGACCGCCGCCCCCGAGGAGGACGGCGGCGACCTCGGGCCGCCCGATGTCGCCGCGGCCGACGAGGACGGCGCCGACGACCCGGTGGCGGTCGCCGAGGCCTTCCTCGGCGCCGTCGACGCCCGGGACTGCGCCGGCATGGTCGAGCTGCTGACCCCCGAGTCGTACGCCGGCCGGTCGAGCGACGAGGCCGTCGCCACGTGCGAGGCGGACGCCGCCACCGTCGCCGTCCTGTCCAACGCCCGGTGGGACGACGTCGAGCTGGTCGAGCAGCGGGGCGACGAGGCGGTCGTCCAGGTCGCCGTGGCGCTCGGCGCCGACGAGTCGGTCGAGCGGCTCGTGCTCCGGCGGACCGGCGACGGCTGGCGGGTCCACCTCGACCAGGGCCTCGCCGACCTGGCGGGCTGACCGCGGCGTGGGCGCCGCCGCCGGGCGCCCGATGCGCCCGGCCGGCGCCGCGGCCCGTAACGTGGGCGTGCAGATGCTCCGTCCATCCCCCGCCCCCCCGAGCCTCGGCTTCCTCGCGGCGCGCGTCGACCGCCGGCTCGAGGAGCTGCTGTCCGGCGAGATCGAGCGCTGGCGTGCGGTCGACCCCGACCTCGTGGCCCCGCTCGAGGCGCTGGGCCGGCTGGTCGACGCCGGCGGCAAGCGGCTGCGGCCCGCCTTCTGCTACTGGGGCTTCGTCGGCGCGGGTGGCGACCCCGACGATCCCCGGGTCGTCGACGCCGGGGCGGCGTTCGAGATGCTGCACGCCTTCGCGCTCGTCCACGACGACGTCATGGACGGCTCCGACACCCGCCGGGGCGCCCGCACCGCGCACCTGACCTTCGCCGACCGCCACCGCGCCGCCGGCTGGCGGGGCGAGTCGCGGCGCTTCGGCGAGGGCGCGGCCGTGCTCGTCGGCGACCTCGCCCACGTCTACGCCGACCTGCTGCTCGGCGACGTGCCCGGCGACGTCTGGGCGGTGTGGAACGAGCTGCGGCTCGAGCTGAACGTCGGCCAGTTCCTCGACCTCGTGGCCACCGCCCGGGCCGACCGCGACCGCGGCCTGGCCCGGCGGATCTCCCGCTACAAGTCGGGCAAGTACACGATCGAGCGGCCGCTGCACGTCGGGGCCGCGCTCGCCGGCCGCCTGGGCGACCTGCGGGGCCCGCTGTCGGCCTACGGCGACCCGCTCGGCGAGGCGTTCCAGCTGCGGGACGACGTGCTCGGCGCCTTCGGCGACCCCGAGCGCACCGGCAAGCCGGTGGGCCAGGACCTGCGGGAGGGCAAGCCGACGCCGCTGCTCGCCATCGCCGTCGAGCGGGCGGCGGAGTCCCGGGACGGCGCCGCCGACCTGCTCGCCCAGGTGGGCGACCCCGGCCTCGACGACGACGACATCAGCCGCCTGCAGCACGTGCTGGTGGAGACCGGCGCCCTCGCCGAGGTCGAGCGGCTGATCGCCGAGCTGACGGCGCAGGCCATCGACGCCATCGACGCGGCCGACATCGTGCCCGAGGCCCGCGACGAGCTCATCGAGCTCGCCCGCTTCGTGGCCTCCCGCGACGCCTGAGGGCCCGCCGGCCTCCCTCAGACGGTGGCGAACGGCTCGGTGCAGGCGGCCCGGGGCACGACCCGCACGCCCGGCTCGTCGGCCACCGCCTCGAGCCACGGCGGGCGGGCCACGGCCACGACGGCGATGGCCGTGTCGAGGCCGGACAGCGTGGCCGCCTGGCGGGCGTAGGTGGCGGCGTAGTCGGGCGGCCGGACGTCGCGGCCGAGCTCGAGCAGCGCGTAGGGGTCGGGTGGGCCCGTGACCGGCAGCGGTGTCGGCAGCACGAACACGCCGGCGGGCTCGGGACCGCCGCCGTGCAGGCCGGGGCCGTCGTCGAGGATCGCGCCCCGCACGAGCTCGGGCCGGGCGCCGGCGACGAGCAGGGCGACGTAGGCGCCGAGGCCCCGCCCGTAGACGGTGGACGGGCCGAGGTGGGCGAGCGCGGCGTCGGCGTCCGCCATGAGCAGCTCGCAGTAGTAGCCGCCGCCGGTCGGGACCGTGGACTCGCCGTGCCCGGTGAAGTCGAGCGCCCACACCGGCCCGGGCCAGGGCTCGAGGTGGTCGGGCACCCGCTCCGGCGAGCGCTCGCCCAGCCCGTGGAGGTGCAGCAGCGGGCGGCCCTCCCCGTCGCGCAGGCGGTGCAGGGCCAGGTCGACCTTGTTGTGGCGCAGGACGACGGTGGCGCTCATCGGACGGCGTCCAGGAACTCGAGCGTCAGCGACGCGATGCGTTCGGGGTCCTCGATGTGCACGAAGTGGCCGAGGTCCTCGTAGACGACGAGCCGGCCGGTGGGCGGCAGCCAGGGCTCGACCGCCTCGGGCGGCGTCGCCCACCCGAGGGTCTCGGGTTGCAGGCCCAGGACCCCGAGGAGCGGCACGGCGACGCTGGGCAGCCGGGTCATGGCCCACTGCGGCCGCCAGGGGCCGAACCCGCCGAGCCGCAGCGAGGGGTCGATCTTCCAGCGCCACCCGTCGGCGTCCCGCCGCGCCCCCACGCTGACCAGGTAGCGGAGCCAGTCGAGGGGCAGGCGGGGGTTGAGGGCGGCCCGCCGCTCGGCCAGGCCGTCGAGGGTGTCGGGGCGCCGGCTGCGGGTGGCGGTCGAGCGGCGGAAGTCGAGCCAGCCCGCCAGCTCCTCGGCGAGCAGCTTCGTGCGCTCGCGGTCGGGGACGTCCGGCATGGGCCGGTCGTGCGGCAGGCCGTCGAGGTTCACGAGCGCCTTCAGCCGGTGGGGCAGCGCGGCGGCGAACTGCGTCATGAGCGAGCCGCCCTTGGAGTGGCCGACGACGGGCACCGGCTCGCTGGTCGTCGAGTCGATGACCGCCAGCGCGTCGCGCAGGTCCGCCTCCCACGAGTACATGGCCGCGTGGTCCGAGTCGCCGTGGCCCCGCTGGTCCCAGGCGACGACGCGCCAGCCGGCGTCGGCCAGCATCGGCGCGAACACGTCGAAGGTGCGGGCGAAGTCGAAGCCGCCGTGGACGAGCATGAGCGGCGGCGCGTCGGGGTCGCCCCACTCGTGGACGGCGAGGCGGATGCCGTGGGACACGACGGTGCGCCGCCGGTCCGGCGGCCGGGCGCCCGGGTAGCTGACGACCTCGGTGGCGGGGACTGCCTCGGTCACGGCCACCAGCCTGACCGACGGGTCAAGTGCGCGGCAAGCGACCCCGCAGCGCCCGGGCCGCCGCCCTCGCGGCCGCCACGAGCCCGCCCGGCCGGCGGAGCAGGACCTCGCGGGCCTGGTAGGTGGCGTGGACCTCGGCGTGCCACCGGGCGTGCCAGGGCTGGTTGGTGACGAGGTCGATGCGGTCGACGTCGGGCCGGTCGCAGCAGGCCCGCACGAGGTCGGCCAGCAGCAGGTTGCTGGGCGACAGGTCGGCGAGGGCGTCGTCGTAGGCGATCTTGTGCAGCTCGAGGGTCCGTCCGGCCCGCCAGGCCAGCTGCACCGCCGCGGGGCGGTCGTCGAGGCGCAGGGTGCGCACGAGGGCCCGGCCGCAGGCCGCGGCGCCGAGGAAGAACTCGCGGGCGGTGGCCAGGTCGACCGGGTCGTTGACCAGGGCCTCGGCGTCGGCCTTCCAGCCGCTCGCCTCGACGGCCACGAACTCGTCGAAGCCGGCGGCGACCTCGTCCGGGGACGTGGCCTCGGTGATCGTCAGCGTGCCCCGCCGCTCGGCCCGGTTGCGGGCCTTGCGCAGCGCGGCCCGCAGGTTGCGACCGGCCCGCGCGAACCACTCGTCGCCCGGCACGGTCGTGGGCAGCACGGCGTTGCCGCCGTGGCGGACCTCGGCCTGCAGGCCGGAGGGCAGGGCGGTGGCCAGGCGCAGGAAGGCCCGCCCGGGTCGGAGGCCGTTGAGCACGATGGCGTCGACCGGCTCGCCGGCCTCCGCCTGGGCGGCGAGCAGGGCCCGGCGCAGGTCGGCGGGCGACAGCCGGGGGGCGACGAGGCCGTCGTCCCGGCGGTCGTTGGCCACGACCCGCACCCGCAGGGGGCCGACCCGCCGCTCGTCGAGCCGGTAGGTGAGCACGGCCGCGGGGCCGCGCTCGTCCTCGACGACCAGCCACCGGGTGCGATCGTCGTGGGCGTGGGCCGAGGCGGCGGCCAGCCACTCCGGCGACTGCGAGCTCGTCTGCGGCGGCGACTCGGCCGCCACCGCCTCGTGGGCGGCGCGGACCTCGTCCCACCGCCCGCCACCGGCCAGGATCCGCGTCCGCACGGCCGCCACGCTACGTCACCCCGCCCCTCACGCGTCGTCCGGGTCCCGCCGCCAGTCGCGGTCGGGCGCCAGGTAGATGAGCGGCAGGCTCAGCGCGGACACGGCGCCCTTGACCGTGAGGTTGACGAGGAAGACGTCCCACACCGCCCCCCACGGCAGCGTGAGCCGGTCGTCGGCCAGCAGCGGCAGGGCCCCGAAGGCCCCGACGGCGAAGATGGCGTTGTCCAGCGGCACGCTGACCGCGTTGCTCACCGCGACCCGGGCCCACTGGTGGCGGGTGGTGACCCGGCGGACGAACCAGTGGTAGATCTCGCCGTCGATCAGCTCGGCGACCACCTGGGCGACGATCGAGGCGACGACGATCCGCCACAGCGGGCCGAGCACCGCCCGGAACTCCTCGTCGAGCCCGTAGGACGGGTCGGGGCGCACGCCCGCGACCCACTGGAGGTAGGCGGCCAGGAACAGGTTGACCCCCGCGGCGGTGACGACGACCGTGCGGGCCAGCCGCTTGCCGAGCGTCTTGTGGACGACGTCCCGCAGCGTGAAGGTGACCGGGTAGACGAACGTGCCCATGTCGACCGCCCGCCCGAAGGTCGAGCCGATCTTGACGCTGGTGACGTTGGCGACGACCTGGGCGCCGACGTAGGCGCCGACCGCGGCCACCGCGAGGTGGGTGGCGGCGATGGCCGGTCGGGGGCGGGCGGACGGGGCGCCGGCCCGGTCGGGGGCGGACGCGGGCGCGCCGGTGTCCGCGGGGCTGGGCTGCATGGGGGACCTCCGGTTTTGGTGAGGCGGGTTGCCGGTACCGCCGGGCCGCGAGTGTAGGTTCCCGCTGGTGACCCCCTCCCCCGAGCCCACCCACGTCGTCGACGTCGGCGGCGGGCGGGTCGTGGCGCTCGACGACGTCGGCGACCCCGCCGGCGTCGCCGTCGTCCACCTGCACGGCACGCCCGACTCCCGCCTGGCCCGCCACCCCGACGACGGCCTGGCCGCGGCCGCCGGGGTGCGGCTGCTCGCCCTCGACCGCCCCGGCTACGGCGGCTCCTCCCCGCTGCCCGGCCTGTGGCGCCCGGACTGGCCCGACGTCGTGGCCGGCGACGTCGCCCGGGTGCTCGACCACCTCGGCGTCGAGCGCTGCGCGGTGCTCGCGTGGTCGGGCGGCGCGCTGACCGGCGTCGCCCTGGCCGCGGCGTCCCGCCCCGGCGGCCCGCTCGCCGGCCGGGTGACGGCGCTCGGCGTCGTGTCGGGCCTCGTCCCCCGCCAGGCCTACGACGACCCCGCGGTGCGGGCGGCCGGCGAGGGCCGCCTCGGCGTGGTCGAGCTGGGCGACGCGACGCCGCCCGGCGAGCTGGGGCCGGAGGTGGCGCCGCTGGTCGCGCCCCACCCCTGCGACCTGGCCACGGCGGCCGAGCACCAGGCCGAGCACCGGACCGCCGCGGACGCCGCCGAGCTGGCGACCGTCCCCGGCGGCGCCGAGCAGATGGCGGCCGCGCTCGTCGAGGCCGTCCGGCCGGGGCTGGACGGGCCGGCCGGGGACGTCGAGGCCCAGGCCCGGCCCCTCGCCGTCGACCTCGGTGCCGTCCCGTGCCCGGTGCAGCTCTGGTACGGCGACGCCGACGAGGTGACGCCGCCCGCCTTCGGGCGCTGGTACGCCGACCGCCTGCCCCACGCCACGCTGACCGTCGTGGAGGGCGCCGCCCACTACCTGGCGCTGACCCGCTGGTCGGAGATCCTGGCCGCGCTCACGGCCCGGGCCGGCGCCTGAGCGGCCCGGCGGGGGCCGGCCGGCGCCGGGAGGTCAGGCGGCGCTCGGCGCCACCGGGGTCCACTCGGCCCGCATGTGCTTGATGCCGTTGATGAACCCCGAGCGCAGGCGGTCGGGCTCGCCGACGACGTGGATGTCGGGCAGCCGGCGCATCAGCTCGGTGAACATGACCCGGATCTCCCGGCGGGCGAGGTGGGCCCCCAGGCAGAAGTGCGGGCCGGGCCCGCCGAAGCCGACGTGGTCGTTGGGGGTCCGGCCGACGTCGAAGCGCAGCGGGTCCTCGAACACCGCCTCGTCGCGGTTGCCGGACCAGTACCACATGACGACCTTGTCGCCCTCGGCGAACTCGTGGTCGCGCAGCCGGACGCCGTCACGGGTGACCGTGCGGCGGAAGTGGAGGACCGGCGAGGCCCAGCGCACGATCTCCTCGACCGCCGTGGTGGCCAGGCCGTCGACGTCCGCCCGCCACCGCTCCCACTGGTCGGGGTGCTGGGTGAACGCCCACAGCCCGTGGGCGATGGCGTTGCGGGTCGTCTCGTTGCCGGCCACGACCAGCAGCACGAAGAACGAGGCCAGCTCCTGGGGCGACAGCTTCTCGCCGTCGACCTCGCTGGTGACGAGGGCGGTCACCAGGTCGTCCCGCGGGTCGCGGATGCGGGCCTCCCCCAGCTCCTGCACGAGCTGGGCCAGCTCGGCGCCGGCGGTGAGGATGGCGGCGGTCACCGCCTCGGGGTTCCCGACGTCGACGTACTCGGGGTCGGTGAAGCCGAGGATGACGTTGGTGCGGTCGAAGACGAACCGCTCCTCGCTGCGGGGGATCCCCATCATGTCGAGGATGATCCGCAGCGGCAGCCGGGCCGCGACCTCGGTGACGACGTCCGCCTCGCCCCGCTCGCAGATCTCGTCGACGATCTGGCGGGCGACGCCCTCGACGTCGGTCCGCATCTTCTCGAGCTGCCGTGGCGTGAAGCCCCGGGAGACGATCCGCCGCATGCGGGCGTGGCGGGGATCGTCCATGTTGATCATGGAGCCGAAGAACTCGTTGAAGCTCGGCGGCAGGTCGGGGATGTTCGTGCCCTTGCCCGAGCAGAACAGCTCGGGGTGGCGGCTGACCTCGACGATGTCCTCGTAGCGGGTCACCGCCCAGTACTCCGACTCGGGGAGCCCGAGGTGGGGCACGCCCGGCAGGACCATGCGGGCGATCGGCCGCTCGGCCCGCAGCAGGGCGAAGGCCTCGGCCCGCTCCTCCATCGGCCGCAGCCAGAAGTCCAGGTCGGAGAGGTCGATGTCGTCCACCTGCAGCGCCGTCGCCATGCCTGCAGCCTAGGGCTCCGAGCGGTTCGGTGACACCCTCGTCAGTGAAGCGACGGCGGCCTCGATCGCCGCCACGGCCCGGTCGACGTCGTCCTCGCCGGTCTGCCAGTTGATCACCGAGATCCGCATGGCCGGCCGCCCCTGCCAGGTCGTCCCGCTCATCCAGCACTCGCCGGAGCGCTGGACCTCCTCGACGACCCGGCCGGCGTCCACGTCCCGGAACCCGACCAGCACCTGGTCGAGCACCACGTCGTTCAACACCTCGACGCCGTCGAGGCGGGCCAGCGCGCCGGCCGCCCGGCGGGCGAGGGCGCAGCACCGCTCGACGAGGTCGGCCACGCCCCGCCGCCCGAGCGACCGCAGCGCCGCGTAGACGGCGAAGCCGCGGGCCCGGCGGGAGAACTCGGGGTTCCAGTCCATCTGGTCCCGGGGCCCGTCCGGCTCGGCGTGCACGAGGTAGTCCGCCCGGGTGCCCATGGCCGCCCGGTGGCTCGCCGGGTGGGCGCAGGCGGCGAAGCCCGAGTCGTAGGGGACGTTCAGCCACTTGTGGAAGTCGGTCGCCCACGAGTCGGCCCGCTCGACCCCCGCCACCAGCGGCCGCAGCGCCGGGCTGGCCGCGGCCCACAGCCCGAACGCGCCGTCGACGTGCACCCAGGCGCCGTGGTCGTGGGCCAGGTCGCAGATCTCCGCGACCGGGTCGACCGCCCCGGTGTTCACCTCGCCCACCTGGGCGCAGACGATGGTCGGGCCCGCCGCCCCCGGCCGGCCCAGCCGCTCGGCCAGCGCGTCGAGGCGCACGCGGCCGTCCGGGCCGCAGGCCACCGGCTCGACCGCGTCGGTGCCCAGCCCGAGCAGGCGCAGCGCCCGGTCGAGGGTGGCGTGGCGCGCCTCGCCGGCCAGCACCCGCACCGGCGGCGCGCCGACCAGCCCCTGCCGCTCCACGTCCCAGCCGGCGCGGGCCAGCACGTCGTTGCGGGCGGCGGCCAGCGCCGTGACGTGGGCCATCTGGCACCCGGTGACGAACCCGAACGACGCGCCGGCCGGCAGGCCGAGCAGGTCGAGCACCCACCGCCCGGCGATCTCCTCGACGACGGCGGCGGCCGGCCCGCCGACGTGGAGCCCGGCGTTCTGGTCCCAGGCCGAGGCCAGCCAGTCGGCGGCGAGCGCCGCCGGCAGGGCGCCGCCGATGACGAAGCCGAAGTAGCGGGGCGACCCGGTGGCGACCAGGCCGGGCTCGGAGGCGTCGGCGAGCTCGCGCACGACGGTCGCCGGGTCGGCCCCCTCGTCGGTGAGCGGCACGTCCAGCGCCGCCCGCAGGTCGGCCAGGCCGGCCCGGGCGCCGACCGGGCGGTCGGGCAGCCCCCGCACCCAGTCCCGGGCCCGCCGGGCCGCGACCTCCAGCGGGGCGTCGAAGGGCGAGGTGGCGAGCTCGGTGCGGGCGTGGTCCGCCATGGACCGAGTCTGCTCCCTCGGCGGGGCCCTGCCCAGGGCCCGGCGCCGCGCCCGTCCCATCACTGACACGAGATGTCAGGGACCGGTCCGTACGGTGCGGTCATGGCCACCTGGACCGAGTTCGCCGACGAGGCCCCCGAGCTCGCCGAGCTGGCGGAGCGCCGCCTCGTCGCCACCAAGCTGATGATGCTCGCCACGCTGCGCCGCGACGGCTTCCCCCGCATCAGCCCCATGGAGCCGGTCGTCGTCGACGGCCGGCTCTCGCTGCACCACGGCCGCCTGTGGCTGGCGATGATGCCGGGCAGCACGAAGTCTCGGGACCTGCAGCGGGACGGGCGGTTCGCGCTCCACACGGCCACCGTCGACACGCAGGTGACCGAGGGCGATGTGAAGATGTGGGGCACGGCGACGCCGCTGTCCGACCCCGCGACGCTCGCCCGGTTCTCGGACGACATCTTCGAGTCGACCGGCTACCGGTTCGAGGTCGGGCAGTTCGACGCCTTCGACGTCGACCTGCTGGGCGCGTCGTCGGTGCAGGTGCGGGGCGAGACGATGGTCGTGCGCACGTGGCGCCCGGGCGCGGGCGTGCGGGTCGACGAGAGGACGGGCTGACCGCGGGCCCGCGCCGGGCGGCGCCGGGCTCAGCCCCGCGGCCGGGCCCGGCGCACCAGCACCTCCTGCACGACGGTCGCCACGTGCGTGCCCTCCTCGGTGAACACGTAGCCGACGCTGACGCCGCGCGAGCTCATCAGCCCGTGGCAGGTGAAGGTCTGCAGGTGCCAGCGGTCGGCGGCCAGCGGCCGGTGGAAGTACATGGCGTGGTCGAGGCTGGCGGAGAAGAACTGGCCCTCCGGCGGCCGGTCCCGGTCGAGGTCCGGGTCGAGCAGCACGACGGCCTCGGTCGGCAGGTCGTCGGAGAGGTAGGCCAGCGCCGCGGCCTGCATCGTCGGGTCCTCGCCCAGGTCGGCGTGGACCCGCATCCACGCCGAGGTCACGCCCCGGTCCCGGGCCGCCGTGCGCCGGCCGAACAGCGGGCTCCAGCCGTCGTCCTCGCACTCGTCGGGCCCGGGCACCTCCGGCATGACCGCGGTCTGCACCTGGGGCCCCGCCTCGTCCACCTGGAACGAGGCGCTCATCTCGAGGATGACGCCGACCGACTGGCGGGCGGTCACCCGCCTCGTGCAGAACGACCGGCCGTTGCGCACCCTGTCGACCTCGAAGCGGATCGGCTCGGCGGCGTCGCCCCGGCGGATGAAGTAGGCGTGCAGCGAGTGCACCCGGTACCCGGGATCGACGGTGAAGGCGCCGGCCCGCAGGCCCTGCGCCACGATCTGCCCGCCGTAGAGGCCGCCCCAGGGGTAGCTGGGTCCGGTCCCCACCCAGACGTCGGTGCCGTGGGGTTCGAGCGCCATCATCGTCGTGAAGTCCACGGCCCAGCAGTCTCGGGGGACGGGCACGCCGGCCGCCATTCCGGGCCGCCGGCCACGGCGCGTGGCATGCCGCCGGCGAGGGAAGGGGGCAGGATGGACCGGTGCCACCCGACACGCTGCTGGCCGAGGTCGTGGCCACGACCGAGGCCGTCGTCGCCACCCGGGCCCGGTCGGCCAAGGTCGCCGCGCTCGCCGACCTCCTGGCCCGCCTGCGGGGCGACGAGCTGCCGGTCGTCGTCGGGTTCCTCATCGCCGCCCCCCGGCAGGGGCGCATCGGCGTCGGCTGGCGCACGGTGGCCTCGGTCGAGGCGCCGCCCGCCGCCGCGCCGTCGCTCACCGTCCTCGACCTCGACCGCGCCCTCGACGAGCTCGCCGCCCTGCGGGGCCCGGGCTCGCAGCGGGCCCGGGCCGCGCTGCTGGCCGACCTGCTGGGCCGGGCCACCCCGGGCGAGCAGGACCTGATCCGCCGGCTGCTCGTCGGCGAGCTGCGCCACGGCGCGCTCGAGGGGCTGGCGACCGACGCCGTCGCCCGGGCCTTCGGCGTGCCGCTGGCCACGGTGCGCCGGGCGGCGATGCTGGCGGGCGACCTCGCCCGGGTGGCGGTCGTGGCCCGCGACGGCGGCGAGGCGGGCCTGGCCGCCATCGGCCTGACGCTGCTGCGGCCGGTGAAGCCGATGCTGGCGCAGAGCGCCGGCGACGTCGCCGAGGCGATGGCGCTGGCCACCGGCGGCGAGGGCCGCCCGGCCTCGGTCGAGTGGAAGCTCGACGGCGCCCGGATCCAGGTCCACCGGGAGGGGGACGACGTCCGCATCTACACCCGGAACCTCAACGACGTCACCGAGCGGCTGCCGGGCGTCGTGGCCCTCGTGCGGTCGCTGCCGGCCCGGGCGCTGCTGCTCGACGGGGAGGCGATCGGTGTCGACGAGGGCGAGCTGCCCCGCACCTTCCAGGACACGATGAGCGCCTTCGGCCGGGAGGACGGCTCGGCCGGCGCCGGGATCGAGTCCCGCTTCTTCGACCTGCTCCACCTCGACGGCGAGGACCTCATCGACCGCCCGCTGACCGACCGGCTGGCCGCCCTCGAGCGGATCGCCGGCCCCTGGCGCATCCCCGGCGTCGTGACGGCGGACGTCGGCGCGGCCGAGCGGGTGCTGGAGGAGTCGCTGGCCACCGGCCACGAGGGGGTCATGGTCAAGGACGCCGGCTCGTCCTACGAGGCGGGCCGCCGGGGCGGCGCCTGGCGCAAGGTCAAGCCGGTCCACACGCTCGACCTCGTCGTGCTGGCGGTGGAGTGGGGCAGCGGGCGGCGGCGGGGCTGGCTGTCCAACCTCCACCTCGGGGCGCGGGACCCGGCCACCGGCGGCTTCGTCATGGTCGGCAAGACGTTCAAGGGCCTGACCGACGAGCTGCTGGCCTGGCAGACCGAGCGGTTCCTCGGGCTGGAGACCCGGCGGGAGGGCCACGTCGTGCACGTCCGGCCCGAGCAGGTGGTCGAGATCGCCCTCGACGGGGTGCAGGCCTCGACCCGCTACCCGGGCGGGGTCGCGCTGCGGTTCGCCCGGGTGCGCCGCCACCGCCACGACAAGGGCCCGGACGAGGCCGACACGATCGAGGCCGTGCGGGCCCTGCTACCCCGTCGCTGAGCGGGCGGCCCCGGTGAGGTCGGCCATGAGGCCGGCGAAGGCCTCGAAGGCGGCCCGGGCCGCGTGGGCGGGTGGCCGCCCGTAGCCCACGAGCAGGCCGGGCGGCCCCGACCCCGGGCGGTGCCACATGCCGGCGGTCGCGGTGACCTTGATGCCCCGGGCGCCGGCCTCGTCCACGACCTCCCGCTCGCCGGGTCCGTCCTCGGGCCACCGCACGAGCGCGTGCAGGCCGGCGGAGACGCCCTCGACGCGGGCGGCGGGCGCCCGCTCGGCCAGCAGGGCGACGAACTGGTCGCGCCGGCGGCGGTAGGCGGTGCGCATCCGGCGGAGGTGGCGGTCGAGGGCGTGGGTCTCGACGAGCTGGGCGAGCGCGAGCTGGTCGAGCGACGACACCGGGCTGTGGAACGGCAGGAGGGGCTCGACCGCGCCGGCCAGCTCCGGCGGCACGACGACCCACCCCAGCCGCAGCCCCGGCGCCAGGCTCTTGCTCGCGGTGCCCAGGTAGACGGTGCGGTCCGGGTCGAGCGCCTGCAGCGCGCCGATGGGCTGCCGGTCGTAGCGGAGCTCGCCGTCGTAGTCGTCCTCGACGACCACCCCGCCGGTGCGCCGGGCCCAGGCGACGAGGGCACCCCGGCGGCCGGGGGCGAGCGTCGAGCCGAGGACCGGCTGGCGGGCCGGGGTGACGACGACGGCCTCGGCCCCGACGGCGTCGAGGGCGTCGACGACGAGCCCGTCGCCGTCGACCGGGACGGGCACGACCGTGGCCCCGGCCCCGGCGACGATCCGCCGGTGGAAGGACAGGCACGGGTCCTCCATGGCCACCTGGCGCCGGCCGGTGGCGACGAGCGCCCGGACGACCAGGCCGAGCGCCTCGTCGACCCCGCTGCACACGACGACCTGGCCGGGGGTGGCGCTCACGCCGCGGGCCCGGGCCAGGTGGTCGACCAGGGCGGCGTGCAGCTCGGGCCGCCCCCGGCCGTCGGCGTAGTCGAGCGCGTCGGGCCGGTCGCGCAGCACGGCGCGGACGGCCCGGGCCCACGCCTGGGCCGGGAAGGCGTGCAGGTCGGGGGCGCCGGCGGACAGGTCGACCCGCGGGCGGGGCGGGACGGCCGGGGCCGGGACCCCGCCGGACCGGCTCGCCCCGGCCGCCACGACCGTGCGGCCGCCACGGCGGGCGGTGAGGAAGCCCTCGGCCACCAGCTGGTCGTAGGCGTCGACAACGGTGCCCCGGGCGACGCCCAGCTG
This sequence comes from Thermoanaerobacterales bacterium, assembly GCA_017577565.1. Taxonomy (GTDB): domain Bacteria; phylum Actinomycetota; class Acidimicrobiia; order Acidimicrobiales; family VFJN01; genus ZC4RG19. The sequence goes on from PKRH01000058.1 coordinate 13,239, forward strand.
GGCGGCGAGGGCCCGGGTCGACGGCAGCGGCGTGCCCGGCGCCAGACGCCCGCTGCGGATCGCCGACCGCAGGGCGGCCTCGATGGCCCGGCGGCGCCCGCCCCGCCAGTCGACGTCGAGGAGGAGGTCCACTGGACCAATCAAACGCACCGGAACTGGCCCAGGCAACTGGTCCGATCCGGCCGTACCGTGCTCCCCATGACGACGACCACCACCGCGACCACCACGCCCCCCGCCGACGCCGCCGAGGGCTGGGTCCCCCGCATCGGCCTGAAGGAGCGCTTCCCCGCCGCCTACCGGGCGCTCGCCGCGGTCGACGCCACGGTCAGCGCCGCCGGCCACCTCGAGCCCGAGCTCCTCGACCTCGTCAAGCTCCGGGCCTCGCAGCTGAACGGCTGCGCCTACTGCCTCGACCTCCACTCCCGCGACCTGCGGGACCGGGGCGAGTCCCCCCAGCGCCTCGACGTGCTCTCGGCCTGGCGCGAGGTCCCGCTGTTCAGCGAGCGGGAGCGGGCCGCCCTGGCGCTCACCGAGGCGATCACCCGGGTCGGCGACACCCACGTGCCCGACGACGTCGTGGACGCCGCCCGGGCGGTCTTCGACGAGGACGAGCTGGCCCAGCTCGTGTTCGAGATCGTGGTGATCAACGCCTGGAACCGGGTGGCGGTCACCGACCGCCTCCCCTTCCCCGCCGCCTGAGCGCGCCGGCCGGCGCCGCGCCGTGCCCGGCCGCCCCCCCGCCCGGCCTAGTGTCCCCGGTCACGCAGATCGCAGGAGGGTGACTGGGTGGACACGACCAACGCAGGCGACGGCGCCGGCCGGCCCGGCGGCTCGCTGGCCGGCTTCTCGGCCCTGATCACCGGCGGGGGCAGCGGCATCGGACTGGCCTGCGCCCGCCGCCTGGCCGCCGACGGCGCGACGGTCACGCTGGCCGGCCGGTCGGCCGACCGCCTCCGGGCGGCGGCCGAGGCGATCCGGTCCGAGGTCGACGGGGCGACCGTGCAGACGGTCCCCACGGACGTCACCGACGAGGCGTCGGTCGAGGCCGCGGTGGCGGCCGCCACCGCGGCGACGGGGCGCCTCGACGGCATCGTCGCCAGCGCCGGCGGCTCGGAGACGATCGGCCCGATCACGCAGGTCGACGTCGAGGCGTGGCGCCGGACGATCGACCTGAACCTCACCGGCACGATGCTCACGATCAAGCACGGCGCCCGGGTGATGGTGCGCCAGGGCGGCGGGTCGATCGTCGCCGTCTCGTCGATCGCCGGGGTCCTGACCCACCGCTGGTTCGGCGCCTACGGGCCGGCCAAGGCGGGGCTGGAGATGCTCTGCGCGACGGCCGCCGACGAGCTCGGCCCGAGCGGCGTGCGGGTCAACACCGTGCGGCCGGGGCTCACCCGCACCGACCTCGTCGCACCGATCACCCAGCCCGGGCCCGCGCTCGACGACTACCTGTCGTGCATGCCGCTCGGGCGGGTCGGCGAGCCCGACGACGTCGCCGCGGTCGTGCGGTTCCTCCTCGGGCCGGAGTCCTCGTGGGTGACGGGCCAGCACCTGGCGGCCGACGGCGGCCACTCGCTCCGGCGGGGGCCCGACATCTCGGGCCTGATCGGCCCCCTGTTCGGCGAGGAGGGTCTGCGGGGCGTCGTGCCCGAGGGGTGAGGCGGGGCCGGGGCCGAGGCGTGCCGGACCGGCCCGGCCCCGGCGTCACTCCCAGTCGGCGGCCAGGTCGCGCTTGAGCGACTCGATGAAGCCCGTGAGCGCCCCGAGCAGCTCCTCGGAGGTGAACGGCTCGCCGGCGTTGCGCACGCCCCAGACGACGTCGCCCTCGGCGTCGCGCGACTTGACGAGCATCCAGACGGAGATCGGCGTGTCGCCCTCGACGAGCGGCTCATCGCACATGGCGGCGATGTGCTCGGCGAGGACGGCGGGATCGACGGGGTCGGGCGTCTCGGTCTGCGACATGGCGCACGGTCTACACCACGCCGCGACCGGGGCGGCCCGGGGGCGCCCCTAGGCTGGACCCGCCGATCCCGCACCAGGAGGGCTGATGGTCTCGCTGCCGACGCTCGGTGACCTGCCGCTGATCGGTCGCCCTCTGCGCGACCGCCTCATGGCCCCGGTGGCCGCCTCGTTCGCGGCCGACCGGCTGCCGTTCGAGCAGTACACCGACCCGCCGGGCGACCCCGGGCTGTTCGGGCCCGGCAGCGTGACCTGGCGGGTGCACGGCGACCCGTCGATGATGATCGGCGGCCTGTCGGCGCTCATGCTGCAGACCCTCCACCCCCTGGCGATGGCCGGCGTCGCCGAGCACTCCACCTACCGCGACGACCCGCTCGGCCGGCTGGGCCGGACGGCGTCGTTCGTCGCCGGCACGACGTTCGGCTCGACCGAGACCGCCGAGCGGCTCATCCGCCACGTGCGGGCCGTCCACCGCCGGGTGCGGGGCGTCGCGCCCGACGGGCGCCCGTACTCGGCCGAGGATCCCGAGCTGCTCACCTGGGTCCACGTCACCGAGGTGTCGAGCTTCCTCGCCGCCCACCAGGCGTTCACGCCCCTCCCGGTCCGGGGCGAGCTGGCCGACCGCTACTACCACGAGGTGGCGGCGGTCGCCGAGCGCCTCGGGGCCGAGGACGTGCCCCGCACCCGGGCGGCGGTGCGGGCCTACTTCCGGCGCGTCCGCCCGGAGCTGCACGCCGGCGAGCAGGCGCTCGACACGGTGGCGTTCCTCCGCCGGCCGCTGCAGGGCGTGAGCCCCGCGGTGGCCGCGGCCCACCAGGTGGTCGTGCGGGCGGCCGTCGCCCTGCTGCCCCGGTGGGCGCGCGAGATGCTCGGCCTCCCCCACCCCTCGCTCGTCGACCTGGCGACCGTCGTGCCGGCCGCCCACCTGCTGCTCGGCGCGCTGCGCGTCGCCGGGGGCCCGCCCCAGCCCCTGGTCGAGGCCCGGCGCCGGTGCGCGGCCGAGCCGCCGCCGCCCGACCGGGCGCCCGAGCCGGCGGGCTCGTCGACCGCGGGCTGACGGCGACGGCGACCGGGCCCGTCGGCGTCCGGTCGACCGCCCCGGCGCCTAGCGGCCGGTGAAGCGGGGCTCCCGCTTCTCGAGGAAGGCACGGGGCCCCTCCTTGGCGTCCTCCGACGCCATGACCTCCATGCCCAGCTCCAGCTCGCGCCGGTAGGCCTCGGCCTCGGGGAGCGCGTCGGCGGCCAGCACCGACGCCTTGATGTTGCGCACCGCGAGCGGCCCGTTGCGGGCGATGCGGTCGGCGATCTCGCGGGCGCGCTCCAGGGCCTGCCCGTCGGGGACGACGTGGCCGACGAGGCCGATCTCGTAGGCGCGCCGCCCGGAGATCGGCTCGCCGGTGACGAGCATCTCCATGGCCACGGTCCAGGGGATCTGGCGGGGCAGCCGCACGGTCGAGCCGCCCATCGGGAACAGGCCCCGCTGCACCTCGCTGACCGCGATGCGGGCGCCCTCGGCCGCCACCCGCACGTCGAAGGCCTGGAGGATCTCGATGCCGCCCGCGTAGCAGTAGCCCTCGACGGCGGCGACGATCGGCTTGCGGGTCCGGTACTCCTTCAGGAAGCCCTTGTAGATGAGGCTGTAGTCCTGCCGGATCCGCTCCTCGTACTCGTCCTGCGCCGGCTTGCCGGACAGCAGGGCGCCGACGAGCCGGTCGAGGTCGGCGCCGGCGGAGAAGTTGCCGCCGGCCCCCGTCAGGATCGCCACCCGCACGTCGTCGTCGGCGTCGATCATGTCCCAGGCGTCGGCCAGCCGACACAGCATCTCGGCGTCGAAGGCGTTCCTCTTGTCGGGCCGGTTGAGCGTGAGGGTGACGACGTGGCCGTCCCGCTCCACGATGACCGCAGGATCTGACATGCCGTCAGGTCTAGCCGACGGCGACGCCGGCCGCGGTGCCCGATGTCACGACCCCGCGGTGTTGACAGTGTCTACGTACCTGTAGACACTGTCTACATGGATCTCTCCGACGCCTCCCGCACGCTCGCCGGTGTCCTGGTCCTGAGCCTCGTCACCGTCGAGACCGGCGGGGCCCTCATGTTCCGGATCGTCTCCGGGCGCCACGAGGCCACCCCGCTCCAGCGGTCGTACTTCCGGGCCGGCCACGCCCACGCCGGCGTCTTCCTCGTCCTGGGGCTCGTCGTCCAGCTGCTCGTCGACGCGACGACGCTCGACGGCCCCGCCGAGTGGGTCGCCCGCACGTTCGTGCCGATCGCCGCCCTGCTGCTGCCCGGCGGGTTCTTCCTCTCGGTCACCCGCCCGGGCTCGACCGAGCCCAACCGGCTCGTGCTGCTGGTGCCGATCGGCGCCGTCGTCCTGGCCATCGGCCTGCTGACCCTCGGCATCGGCCTGGTGACGGCGTGAGCGACGGGGGACCCGGCACCCGGGAGCGGCTGCTCCAGGCCGCCCGCGAGGTCGTGGCCACCGAGGGCCTCGAGGGCCTGACGCTGCGGGCCATCGCCCGGCGGGCGGGCGTCTCCCACGGGGCGCCGCTGCGGCACTTCCCGACGCTCGCCTCGCTCCTGTCCGCCGTGGCCGCCGACGGGTTCCGCCGCCTCGTCGCCCGGATCGACGACGACCTCGCCCGGGCCGAGGCCGTGGCCGCCGCCGAGGGCGGGCGGCTCGACCCCCTCGCCCGCCTGGCGGTCGCCGGCCGTGCCTACGTCCGCTTCGCCCTCGCCGACCCCGGTGTGTTCGCGGTGACCTTCCGGCCCGAGCGGGTCGACGTCACCGACCCCGACTACGCGACGGCCGGCTACGCCTCGTTCCAGCAGCTCGTCGACCTCGTCACCGACGCCCAGGCGACGGGGTGGATGGCCGGCGAGCGCCCGGAGGACGTGGCCGCCGTCCTGTGGGCCCACGTCCACGGCATCGCCGAGCTGGCGCTGCACGGCGGCCTGCCCGCCGTCGTCGGCCACGACGACACCGAGCGGCTGATCGCCCTGTCGAACCTCGTCACGCTCGGCGTCGAGACCCCGCCCGTCCCCGACCGACCCACCGACCGACCCCCACGGGAGGAGCAACGATGAAGACCACGTCGACCTGGCTCGACGGCAACTACGCGCCGGTGACCGAGGAGGTCACGATCACCGAGCTGGAGGTGACCGGCACGATCCCCGACGAGCTGTCCGGGCGCCTCGTCCGCATCGGCCCCAACCCCCGCACCGCCCCCGACCCCGCCCGCTACCACTGGTTCGTCGGCGACGGCATGGTCCACGGCGTCCGCCTGCGCGACGGGCGGGCCGAGTGGTACCGCAACCGGTGGGTGCAGGGCGACCAGGGCGAGGTCGTCAACACCCACGTCATCGGCGTGGACGGCCGCACCTTCGCCCTCGTCGAGGCGGGCAGCCAGCCCGTCGAGCTCTCCTACGAGCTCGACCCGATCGGCACCTGCGACTTCGACGGCACCCTCGACGGCGCCTTCTCGGCCCACACCCACGCCGACCCGGTCACCGGCGACCTGCACTGCATCGCCTACCACTGGGCCTGGGACCACGTCCGGCACGTCGTGCTGGGCCAGGACGCCCGGGTGCGGCGCGAGGTCCGCATCCCGGTCGCCGACGGCCCGATGATCCACGACTGCGCGGTCACCGACCGGCACATCGTGATCTTCGACCTGCCGGTCACCTTCGACATGGCGGCCGCGGCCGAGGGCTTCCCGCTGCCCTACCGGTGGAACCCGGGCCACCCCGCCCGCGTCGGCCTGCTGCCCCTCGACGGCGGCCCGGAGGACGTCCGGTGGTTCGACGCCCCGACCTGCTACGTGTTCCACACGCTCAACGCCTACGAGGCCGACGGCGTCGTGACGATCGACCTCGTGCGCCACCCCCGGATGTTCGCCGGCGTGGTGAACGGTCCCTCGGAGGGCGACCCGGTGCTCGAACGCTGGACCCTCGACCCCGCGGCCGGCGAGGTGCGGACCGAGGTGCTCGACGACCGGCCGCAGGAGTTCCCCCGCATGGACGAGCGGCGCAGCGGGCTCCGGCACCGCTACGGCTACGGCGTCGGCCTGGCCGGCGACGGCGACCGGGGGCCGATCCTGAAGCACGACCTGGTCGCGGGCGTCACCGAGGTCCACGACCCCGGGCCGGGGCGGACCAGCCTCGAGCCGGTGTTCGTCCCCCGGAGCCCCGACCGCGACGCTGCCGAGGACGACGGCTGGCTCCTGGCCTACGTCCACGACGCGGCGACCGACCGCAGCGACGTCGTCGTCCTCGACGCCGGGGACGTCACGGCGAAGCCGGTCGCCACCGTGCACCTGCCGGTGCGGGTGCCGTTCGGGTTCCACGGCAGCTGGATCCCCGACCGCTGACCCCAGCTCTGCTGGTCGGGCGCCGCTCGACGGCCTGCGGCGCCCGACCGGCGGTCCACGCCCCGGCCCGCCGTCCTCCCCCGACGGCGGGCCGGGGGCGCGGACGGCGCGCGACCGGCCCGGCCGGACCACGCGGCCCGGATCACGCCGGCGCGGCGCGCTCCTCGTCGTTGCGGCGGGCCGCCGAGATGCCGGAGCTGGCGGCCGCCAGCGCCGCCAGGCCACCGACGACGGCGACGACCCGGCGGGGGGACAGCACCCGGCCGACGGCCTCCCGCACCCGATCCTTCCTGCTCTTGCGACGGAACAGCATGCTCTCTCGCCTCCGGTGCGGTCAGCGGGCCGCCTCGGCCCGCCGGACGGCCTCGGCCAGCGCGGCCTTGGACATCGAGCTGCGGCCGGCGACGTCGAGCTCACGGGCCCGGCGCAGCAGCTCGGCGCGCGTCAGCCCGGCGAGCTCGTCGCCGTCGCGACCCGACGCCGCGGCCTTCCTGGCCTTGGTCGCCGATCCCGCCCCGCCCGTCCTCGCCTTCGCGGCCGTCCTCGCCTTCCTCGGCCGTCCCGTCGCGGCCGTCCTCGCCTTGGTGGCCGGTGCCTTCGCGGCCCTGCCGGCCGGTGCCGTGGCCGTCGGGGCCGTCGCCCCGTCCTCTCCCGCCGGCGCGCCCTGGTCGGCGCGGCGGTCGGCGACCTTGCGGACCACCCAGGCGACGTTGCCCGGCAGGTCCCGGAGGCCCGTCACCGCCTGGCGTGCGAGCCGTGCAAGCCGGTTGCGCTCGGACATGCTTCCTCCCGTCGGCTGCCCGGACGCGGCGTACCCCCCGCGTGACCTGCCTAGACGCGCCCGGGGCCCGGCTCAGCCGTCGCCGGCGGCCGGGGGGTCGGGCACGACGGCGAGGTGGGCCCGGTCGGCACCGCCCTCGTCGCGCTGCAGCCGGCCGAGGCCGACCCCCGACAGGCCCGACCACAGCAGCTCGGTCAGGTGGGCGACCACGTCGTCCCTCGACATCGTGCGGCGCTCGAGCCACCAGCCCGCCCCGGCGAACGCCGTGCCGACGATGCTGTGGGCCCACAGCTCGGCGGCGCTCGAGTCGGCGCCCGCCCGCCGGAGCCCGGCGCCGAGGGTGACGGCGATGCGGCTGCCGAGGTCGGACGCCAGGCGGGGACCGGAGCGGTCGGTGGCGTGGCGGGCGGTCTGCAGCAGGAACCGGTAGAGCTCCGGCTCGCGCTCGATGAAGGCGCAGAAGGCGGCGAGCGTCGAGGCCAGGACCTCGCGGGGCTCGCCCGAGCGGGCCAGCGCGCCGGTGACCTCGCGGTTGATCTGCTCGGCCA
>PKRH01000059.1 GCA_017577565.1 Thermoanaerobacterales bacterium
TCCACACGTCATCGTGCTGCTCGAACCGGACCTCCACCCGCAGGCCCTCGCGCACCTCGTCGGGGTCGCAGCCGACCACGTTGGTGGTGAGCCGGACGGACGGGTCCTCGTCGAGGGCCACGATGGCGACGGCGTAGGGCGGCTCGAACCCGGGCAGCCACCGGTGGCGGTTGACGGTGTGGGCCACGACCGTCCCCCGGCCGGACACGACCGCCGGCGTGGCCGACCGGCCGCGGCACCGGGGGCAGATCGGCGTCGGCGGGTGCGCCAGCTGCCCGCAGTCGTCGCAGCGCTGGATGCGCAGGCGGCCGTCGGCCCCGGAGCGCCAGAACCACTCGTTGAACGGCGTCACCTCGGGCAGGGGGCGGGCCGGGCGGTCCTCGGTGGTCGTCACGTGCGTTCCTCCCCCTCCGGCTCAGGTGCGGGGCGCCAGGCCGTCGAACAGCAGGTCCCAGAGCTCCTCGGCGGGGTCGACGCCCGTCTCCTCCGCCGAGAGCCCGCCGATGGCCGTCGAGAAGGCGTCGAACGTGATCGCCTCGAGCACGACGCCGGCCACCCGCCGGGGGGCGAGGTCACCGCGCACGACCCCGGCCTCCACCGCCTCGTCGAGCAGCTGCTCGAACACGGCCACCAGCGGGGCGAAGGCCCGGGCGGCTTCGGCCGGCTGCGTGGTCAGCAGCTGGTGGGCGAGCTCGGCCAGCGCCCGGGTCGGGCTCGGCCGCTTGCTGCGCCCCCGGCGCCCGGGCCGGCACATCTCGTGGTAGGTGACGACGAACCGTCGGAGGCGATCGCGGGGCGTCCGCTCGGCCGCGACCTTCTGGCGGACGAGCTCGACGGCGGAGCGGACCGACTCCTCGAACAGGGCGAGCAGCAGCTCCTGCTTGCCGCCGAAGTGCTGGTAGAAGCTGCGCAGCGACTGGCCGGAGCGCTCGACCACCTCCTGGACCGTGAAGTCCCTGCCGGTCTCGCTCTCGTCGACCAGCTCGAGGGCGGCGTCGATGAAGCGCTGCACCCGGGTCTCGGCCCGGACGCGGGCGGAGTCGAGCGACCGCTCGACCGCCAGCTCGCGCCAGCTCTGCGTGGGGGCACCGTTGCCGTCGACGTCGGGGGTCACGGCACGAGCCTACCCGAGGGTGGGAAACCGGCCGAACCGGATGAGAGAACGGATAACTGCTCATCTGAGATCGGTCCTCGCGGGCCGCGAGATCGGCGTCGGTAGCGTCGCCCGTGTAGGGTTCGCGCCCATGTCCGCACCCGAGCACGCGCCGGCCGGCACCGACCCCGAGGTGCGCCGGGAGATCGTCGAGACCGTCCGGCGCTTCGTGGCCCGCGACGTGGTGCCGGTGGCGTCCCGGCTCGAGCACGAGGACCGGTTCCCCGAGGAGATCGTCGAGCGGATGCGGGAGCTCGGCCTGTTCGGCGTCACCATCCCCCGGGAGTACGGGGGCCTCGGCCTCGACCTGCTGACCTACGTCGGGGTCGTCGAGGAGCTGGCCTACGGCTGGATGAGCCTCTCCGGCATCGTCAACACCCACACCATGGTGGCGACGCTGATCGTCCAGCACGGCACCGAGGAGCAGAAGCGGCGCTGGCTGCCCCAGCTGGCGTCCGGCGAGCGGCGGGGCGCGCTCTCGCTGTCCGAACCCGACGCCGGCAGCGACACCCGCAACATCTCCTGCCGGGCGGTGCGCGACGGCGACGAGTACGTCGTCAACGGGACGAAGGCCTGGGTGACCAACGGCGAGCGGGCCGGCCTGGTGGCGCTCGCCGCCCGCACCGACGAGGGCATCTCGGCCTTCGTCGTCGAGAAGGAGCCGGGCCCGTCCTACGGCGGCATCACGGTCAGCCGGCAGGTCGACAAGCTCGGCTACAAGGGCATCGAGACGGTCGAGATGGCCTACGCCGACCACCGGATCCCGGCCGCCAACCTCGTGGGCGAGCCGGGGCGGGGCCTGGCCCAGATCCTCGGCGTGCTCGAGGTCGGCCGCATCAACATCGCCGCCCGGGCCGTCGGCGTCGCCCGGGCCGCCTTCGACGCCGCCCTCGACTACGCCCAGCAGCGCACGACCTTCGGCAAGCCCATCGCCGAGCACCAGGCCATCCAGCTCAAGCTGGCCGACATGGCCACCCGGCTGGAGGCCGCCCGGCTGCTCACCCGCAACGCCGCCGAGCGCAAGCAGGCCGGCGAGCGCTGCGACGTCGAGGCCGGCATGGCCAAGCTCTTCGCCAGCGAGGCCGCCCTCGACATCGCCACCGAGGCCATGCGCATCCACGGCGGCGTCGGCTACACGACCGACCTGCCGGTCGAGCGCTACTACCGCGACGCGCCGCTCATGGTCATCGGCGAGGGCACGAACGAGATCCAGCGCCTGGTCATCGCCCGGGGCCTGCTGGCCCGGGCCCGGGCGGGCGCCGGCTGAGCCCGGCCCCTCGATCCCCCTACTCCGCGCCGGGCCCGCCGCCGGCGCCGTCGTCCTCGTCCTCGGCGGCGGCCAGGACGGCCCGGGCCCGGGCCGCCACGACCTCGTCGACCATCTGCCCCTCGAAGGCGATGGTCCGGCCCCCGGCCGCCTCGAAGGCCGCCAGCAGGTCGGTCGCCCACCGCACCTCCTCGGGCGAGGGCCGGAACGCCCGGCGGGCCAGCTCGACCTGGGCCGGGTGGATGCACATCTTCCCGGCATAGCCGAGCGCCCGCGCCTCCCGGGCCTCGGCGAGGAACCGGTCGTGGTCGTGGATGTCGATGGTGACCATGTCGAGTGCCGGCACGCCGGCGACCCGGGCCGCCATCGCCACCGCCGCCCGGGGCACGGCGACCTCGGCGTTGCCCGGCGTGCGCACGCCCCCGAGGTCGGCGACGTAGTCCTCGGCGCCGAAGTAGCAGGCCACGACCGGCGGGCGCAGCACGGCCCGGGCGTCGAGCACGCCCCGCACCGTCTCGATCCCGGCGACGACGCCCCGCTCGCCCACCGCCTCGGCCACCGCCGCCAGCTGCTCGGCGGTGTCGAGCTTGGGGACGACGACCGCCGCCACCCCGTCGGGCAGGGCGGCGACGTCGCCGGCGAACCACGGCGTCCCCGGCGGGTTGACCCGCACGCAGACCGGCACCCGGCCGGCCAGGGCGGCCACCGCCTCGCGGGCGGTGCCCCGGGCCGCTGCCTTGGCGTCCGGGGGCACGGCGTCCTCGAGGTCGACGACCACGGCGTCGGGCCGGCTGCGGGGCGCCTTGGCCGCCAGGTCGGGCCGGTCGCCCGGCACGAACAGCAGGCTGCGCCAGCGGCGGGGGGCGCCGCTCATGCCGGGCGCCGGCGCATGAGGGCGGCGCGCCGGCAGCGGGCGACGAGCTCGTCGCGCTGGTTGTAGGCCCGGTGCTCGAAGGTGACGATGCCCTGGTCGGGCCGCGACGACGAGGGCCGGGCGGCGACGACCTCGGTCTGGGCCCGGATGGTGTCGCCGTGGCGGACCGGCGCCGGGAAGGCGATCTCCTCGAAGCCCAGGTTGGCGACGGTCGTGCCGTGCGTCGTCTCGTACACCGTCAGGCCGATGAGCAGCGACAGGGTGAAGAGGCTGTTCACCAGGCGGGTGCCGAACTCCGTCCCGGCCGCGTAGGCCTCGTCGAGGTGCAGCGGCTGGGGGTTCATCGTCAGGACCGAGAAGAGGGTGTTGTCGGCCTCGGTGATCGTCCGGGTGACGGCGTGGTCGATCACCAGCCCGGGCGTCAGGTCCTCGAACCACCGGCCCATGACCGGCCGCTCTGCGCTCATGGCCACGAGCCTAGGCACGGCCCCCGGGCCGGGGGCCGTGCCCGGTCGCGGGGCCGGCGGCCCGCCGGCCCGGTCAGGCCGTGAACCGCAGCGCGCCGTCGAGGCGGATGTTCTCGCCGTTCAGGTACGGGTTGCGGGCGATCGACTCGACCAGCAGGGCGAACTCCTCGGGCTTGCCCATCCGCCCGGGGAAGACCACGCCTTCGGAGGGGTCCTCCTTCAGGCGCTCGCGGGCGGCGAGCATGACCGGCGTGCCCATCGTGCCCGGCGCGATGGCGCACACCCGGATGCCCATCGGGCCGAGGTCGCGGGCCATCGGCAGGGTCATGCCGAGGATGGCCGCCTTGGCGGCGGCGTAGGCCACCTGCCCCCGCTGGCCCTCGATGCCGGCGATCGAGGCGGTGTTGACGATGACGCCCCGCTGCCCCTCGTCGTCGGGCTCGTTGCGGCCCATGGCCACCGCGGCGAGGCGGGACACGTTGAAGGTGCCGATGGCGTTCATCTCCAGCGTCGTGACGAAGGCCGCCTTGTCGTGGGGGATGCCGTCACGGCTGACGAGGCGGCCGGCGGGGACACCCCCGCCCGCGACGTTGACCAGCACCGACAGCGGCCCCAGTGAGCAGGCCGCGTCGACGGCCTCGCCCACGTGCAGGTCGTCGTTGACGTCGCCGGCGACGGCGAGGGCCCGGTCGCCCAGCTCCTCGGCCAGCTCGGCGGCGCGGTCGCCGTCGCGGTCGAACACGACGACCCCCATGCCCGCCGCGGCGAGCCGGCGCACGGTGGCGCTGCCGAGCCCCCCGGCACCGCCGGTGACGATGGCCGACCGTCCTTCGAGATCCATGTCCTCCCCTTCGTCGAGCGTGGTGACGGGCGCATGTCGTACACCACCCGCCCGGCGGCCACGACCGGGGCGCCGGCCCGTCAGAGGGCGAAGGAGAAGCCGCCGTTGACCGGGATCGTCTGGCCCGTCACCCACCCGGCCCGGGGGCTGGCCAGGGCGGTGACGATCCAGGCGGCGTCGGCCGGCTCGCCCGGGCGGCGCACGACGTAGCCGCTGAGGATGACCTTGCGCAGGTCCTCCTTGTCGGGGTCGCGCCAGAGGTCCTCGGTGACCGGCGTGCGCATGGTGCCGAGCGAGACGTTGTTGACGGTCACGCCGTGGCGCCCGACCTCCTGGGCCACGGCCCGGCAGAACGCCGCCGCCCCCGCCTTGGCCGCGGCGTAGGCGGCGGTGCCGGCGCCGCCGGTCCGGCCGGCGTCGGAGACGATCGTGACGACGCGGCCCCACCCCCGCTCGACCATGCCGGGCAGGGCGGCGTGCACGCAGTTCATGACCCCGTAGAGGTTGACCGCGAGGTACGGCTCCCACTGGTCGGGGGTGGTGTCGACGAAGGGAGCCGTCTCGCCGAAGCCGGCGACGCCCGCGTTGCCGGCGTTGTTCACGAGGATGTCGATCGGCCCGGCGCCGCCGATCCGCTCGTGCACCTGGTCGTGGTCGGTGACGTCGAAGGGCAGGGCGGTGGCCGCCCCGCCGGCCTCGCGGATGCGGCCGGCCGCGGCCTCGGCCCGCTCGGGCACGTAGTCGTTGACGACGACCTCGGCCCCGGCGGCGGCCAGCATCCGGGCGATCCCCTCCCCCACGCCCTGGCCGGCGCCGGTCACGAGCGCCCGCTTGCCCTCCAGCTCGAAGTCGATCCCCATCGCTCCCCCCGGTCCGTCACGTCGCCGTCGTGGGGCCGTGCGCACCTTGTAGCGCCGGGGTGGGCCGGCGGGAAACCCGAGCCCGGTCGTGGTGTGCCGCGGCAGGGGGGTCCACCGGCCACCGCCGGCCGGCGGCCACCATGGCGGCGTGAACGGGACGCCGTCCGGCACCCTCGACCCCGCGGTGGCCGTCCACGCGCCGCCCGGGCGCCGGGTCCTGCGCCGCCGGCGGGCGCTGTACACCGCCACGACGGTCGTCCTCGCCGCCGTCCTCGGCCTCGCGGTCCTCGACACGACCCCGGCGGCCGACGTCTACGGCGTGAAGACCGCGACCGCCCGGGCCGAGGGCGACGGGTACGAGCTGGCCGTCCGCCACGCGACGGTGAGCCGGCCGGGGCTGGCCACGCCGTTCGAGGTGACCGTCGAGCGCCCGGGCGGCCTCCCCGACCCCGTCCGGGTGGCGGTCGACCGCGACTACCTGGCCATCTGGGACCCGGGCGCCCTCGCCCCCGAGCCCGCCGACGAGACCGGCGACCCCGACGTGGTCGTCTGGGAGCTGGCGCCGCCCGCCTCCGGCGACGTCGTGACGGTGTCGCTGGCCGGCCGGATCGACCCCGGCGTCCAGCAGGGCGAGCGGGGCCGGGTGGCCGTCGTCGACGAGCGGGGCGAGGCGGTCGTGGCCGTCGAGGTCGCCACGCGGGTCATGCCGTAGGGAGGACGCCGGCCGTGGAGATCGTCGCCCGGGCCACCGTCGTGTTCTTCTTCCTCCTGCTCCTCACCCGGGGGCTGAAGCGGCGGGCGCTCGCCGACCTGTCGCCGTTCGAGATGATCCTGCTCGTCGTGCTGGGCGACATCGTCCAGCCGGGCGTCACCCAGGAGGACTCCTCCCTCACCGGAGCGGTCCTGGCCGCCTGCACCTTCGGGTTCTGGGTGACGGTCACGACCTGGGCCACCTGGCGGTCCCGCCGGCTGCGGCGGGTCGTCGACGGCGTGCCCATCGTGCTCGTCGAGGACGGCCGGCCGATCGAGGCCGCGCTCCGCCTCGAGCAGATGCCGGTCGAGGAGCTGTTCGAGGCGGCACGCCAGCAGGGCATCGACGACCTGTCGGCCATCCGCCTGGCGGTGCTCGAGCCCTCGGGCCGGATCTCGATCATCCGGCGCAGCTGACGGGACCGCCGCCGCCGGTGGTCACCACGGCACCCGGCCGGTGTCGTCGAAGAACCCGCCGGTCGGGCCGTCGGGGCCGACGGCGGCCATCTCGACGATGATCCGGGCGCCCTCCTCGACGGTCTTGTGCCCCGAGTGGCCGTTGAGGTCCGTGGCCGTGTAGCCGGGGTCGACGGCGTTGACCTTCCAGTCGGGCAGCGCCTTGGCGTACATGGTCGTGACCATGTTCAGCGCCGCCTTGGACGACGGGTAGACGAGGCTGACGAAGCCCGACTCCAGGCGGTCGGGGTCGGTGGTGATGCCGAACGAGCCCATCCCGCTCGACACCATGACGACGCGAGGCAGCTCGGCCTTGGCGAGGAGCGGGAGGAACGCCCGGGTGACCCGGACGGGGCCGAGCAGGTTGACCCCGAAGCAGGCGAGGAAGTCCTCGGGGCCGGTCTCCAGCGGCGGCGTCGTCGAGCCGATGATGCCGGCGTTGTTGACGAGGACGTCGAGGTGGTCGGTCCAGGACGCCACCTGCTCGACGGCGGCGGCGACCGAGTCGTCGTCGGTGACGTCGATGGTGACGGGCCGGACGTCGGCGCCGTCGGCGGCGAGCTTCTCGGCCGCGACCCGGCCCTTGTCGGGGTCGCGGGCGCCGAGCAGGATCGTCCAGCCGCGCCCGGCGAGCTGGCGGGCGGTCTCGTGGCCGAGGCCGCGGTTGGCACCGGTGATGAGGGCGATGGTCATGGCGCCATCGTCCGCCCCGGTCGCGGGGGCGACCAGGGCCCGCGCAGCCTGGGACCGTCGGTCCCACCCGCGCCGCGCCCCGTGCCCGGCATCCTGGGGGGCGTGGACCGTGCCGCCCTCGCCGCCGCCCTGCGGTCGTACCGTGCCCGCCTGACGCCGGCCGACGTCGGGCTGCCGGCCGGCACCCGCCGCCGGGTGCCCGGGCTGCGCCGGGAGGAGGTGGCGCAGCTGGCGGGCATCTCGGTCGACTACCTGGTGCGGCTGGAGCAGGGGCGGGGCCCGGTGCCGTCGGAGCTCGTGCTCACGGCGCTGGCCCGGGCGCTGCGGCTGACCGACGACGAGCGCGACCACCTGTTCCACCTCACCGGCGTGGCGCCGCCCCGGCGGGGCCACATCGTGTCGACCCCGCGAGCCAGCACGCTGCGGCTGCTGGAGCGGCTGAGCGACCTGCCGGCGGTGCTGATCGACGCCAAGGGCGACGTCCTGGCCTGGAACGCGCTGGCCGCCGCGCTGCTGGGCGACTTCTCGGCCTGGCCGCCCGGGCAGCGGAACCTGGTGTGGCAGCGGTTCCTCGGCGGCGGCGGCCGGGTGGCGCACGGCAGCCCCGAGGAGGAGGAGCGGACGGCGCGGGAGTCGGTGGCGTCGCTGCGGCTGGCCGCGGCCCGCTACCCGGACGACCCGGGCCTGCGCCGGCTGGTCGACGAGCTGCGGGCGAAGAGCCCCCGGTTCGCCGAGCTGTGGGAGGAGGGCCCCGTGGCCGAGCGCCGGTCCGGCCGCAAGACCGTGCGCCACCCCCAGCTCGGCCTGCTGGAGCTGGACTGCGACGCCCTCCACGTCCCGGACGTCGACCAGCGACTGATCGTCTACTCGGCCGCGCCCAACACCCGGGAGGCCGAGGCCCTCGCCCTCCTGCGGGTCGTCGGCCTGCAGGAGGTCGGCGGCGAGGTCGACGAGGACGTGGGGACGCGGGCGTGAGGCGCTCGTGAGCGCCGGCCGTCCAGCCCGGTCTCGCGGCGAGGATCAGGTCGGGACCGCGACCGGGCAGGCGATCCCAGGTGCGCCGGCGAGCCGGCGATCCAGGGTGACCAGCGTGGCGCCGGCCAGCTCGGCGAGCGCGACGTAGGCGGCGTCGTAGGTGGACAGGTTCGCCCGCAGCGCCCAGGCGCGGGGTGCGAGCAGCTCGTAGGGCCACAGCTCGATCGGCAGGTCGAGCAGGTCGGCGTGGGCCTGGGCGGCGAGATCCGCGCTGATCCGGGCGGCCGACTCCTGGCGCCGCAGGATGTTGGCCGCCTCGAACAGCACGAGGTGCGGCGCGAGCAGGTCGGCCCCGCGCAGCTGATCGGCGGTCCACTGGCCGGCGGGCCCACCGTCGACGAGCAGCGCGACGACCGCCGAGGCATCGCAGACGACGGTGCCGGGCACGGCGGTCAGCGACGGTCGGCGTCGCGGTCGGCCACGATCTCCTCGGGATCGACCCGCGACCCGGTGGCGGCGACACGGGCCCGTGCCCGGGCGATGACGTCATCGACCGACGGCTTGGTCGCCGCGGTGATGAGCAACCCGCGGACGTACTCCTGCAGGGACTTCCCGGCGCGCGCCGCCCGAGCCGCCAGCTCATCCCGGATCTCGTCGGGGACGTCCCGGATCGTGATGGCCACCACGCGCTGCAGAGTAGCAGCGATGCATGCAATCTGCTGTCTGATCTTGCCACTCAGCGTGGCAGTTGAACCCGTTCTCGCGCGAGGATGAACTGGAGTAGGCCAAGGGAGGCGGCGGACGATGGCTTTCCTCGCACGGTTGCTCGCAGTTCCGGTGGTGGCGCTCGCGCTGGTGGGCTGCACCGACGAGGACATCAGCGCACCTGAGGAACCGTCCACCACGACGACCGAGGCGACCACGACTAGCTCCACCTCGTCGAGCACGACGACCACCTCGACGACCTCGACATCGACCACCACGTCGACCACCGAACCGCCGACGACAACAACGGAGCCGGCGACGACCACGACGACTGAAACCCCGCCGCGCGGTGAGATGCTGGTGACGGCGGCCGATCTGGAGGACGACTGGCCTCTGACGGTCCCGCCCCCCGTCACCCTCCGGTGCGAGCGGGTCGAGCATCCGGACTACGACCCAGCGGACGTCGCGACCCTGTCCGTCGTCGATCCCGACACCGGAACCGAGCAGAGCTACTACCTCGGGCACGACGGTCCTGACGCGACGGCCGCCGGAAGTGACCTCTGGCTGCTTCCGCTTGCGGACGAGATCCGTGACCGGTACGGCAACCTGACCGAGCTGACCGAGATGGCGCTCGACCTCTGCTGAGGCAGCTCGCGGCGCGCCCTACGCCAGTGCCCTCCTCGGTCAGGGGGCGCTCGCCGGCGAGACGCGACTGCGCTCGACCAACCAGTCGGCGAGGGCTTGGATCTCCGCCTCCACCGACTGCGGCGGGCCCGTGAGGTCGATCGCCCGAGTGCGGAGCACCTTGCCGGCGTGGCGGACGGTGACCTCGCGCTCGGGCCGGCCGCCGTCGGCGAGGCAGTAGATGAGCACGCCTTCGGGCAGGTCGAGCGCGGTCGTGTAGGCGAGCAGCTGGTAGAGGTCGGCGTTCCGAGCCCGGGCGTCGGCGGTCAGCTTGTACTTGACGTCGGCCACGTAGACGGTCCGCCCCCGCCGGCGCAGCTCGATGTCGGGCTTCATCAACACCTGCCGCCCGTGGCCGAGGTGCACGGGCGGCTGGCTGCGCACCTCGAGCCGGCCCCGCAGCGCCCGTCGCAGCCGCTGGGTGACGAACCGCTCGAACAGCTCGTTCATGTCGACGACGAACGACGAGGCGGTCGTCCCTCCCCGCCGGTCGCAGCTCGGCCTGCAGCTCGCGGTTGCCCGGAGCGTGGTCGGCCACCTTGGCGCCGGGCCAGCGCTCGAACAGGTCCATGCGGCCGACGCCGCTCTGCCGCCACTGCGGCGTCGACTACGCGGTCGGGACGCTCGAGAACGGCCGACTCGTCCACGCACCCGCACACCAACGTCACCTCGTCCACGTCCTCCGGGACCCGGCGACCGTCGACGACGAGGCCCTCGACGAGGACGAGGTGGCGGTGACCGGGTCGATCGACGAGTCGAGCGCCCAGGCCCACCTCTGTCTGCGCTGTGGTGCGCTCGGCGACCGCAAACCCGGCTGCGATTGCACCGGCGCGGCAGCCGTGCCCGTCCGTTACCACAAGGCGCGCGCCGGCGAGGAGCTCCGCCGGTGCCTCGCGTGCGGGCGGCACAGCACGGTCTCGGTCACCATGCGGTTCCAGTCGGGCTCCGAGGCGCCGGTGTCCGTGATCGCCACGAGCCTCTACCAGTCGTTGCCCCCGGCGCCGCAGCCTGATCGCCGGGCGCTGGCGGGCGGCCGCAAGCTGCTCATGTTCTCGGACAGCCGGCAGGACGCCGCCTTCTTCGCCCCCTACCTCCAGCGCACCTACATGCGGGCGATCGAGCGGCGGTGCATCTGGGCCGTGCTCGGTGCCGACGACGAACCGTTCCGTCTCGAGGACCTGGTCCAGCCGGTGCGCCGCTACGCCGAGAAGGCCGGCGTCCTGGACGAGGACGACGGGCGCGCCAACGCGTCGAAGGTGCGGACCTGGCTGCTCGCCGAGGTCCTCGCGACCGACCGACGTCAGAGCCTCGACGGGCTGGGTCTCGCCGAGATCTCGCCGCGTATCCCGGCGCGACTCGATCCCCCGTCGGCGCTCGCCCGCCTCGGCCTCTCCGACGACGAGGCCCTCGACCTCACCCGGCTGCTGCTCGACACCGTCCGAGTGAGTGCGGCCGTCGGCGTGCCCGACGACGTCAACGTCCGGGAAGACCTCCGCTTCGCACCGCGCAACACCACCACACGGCTCCGTGAGCAGGGCGCCGAGCAGGGCGTCCTCGCCTGGCTCCCCGGCCGCGGCCTCAATCGCCGGCTGGACCTGGTGCAGAAGGTCGCAGGCGCCCGGGGTGTCGACGTCGACCCGGTCGCCGTCCTCGGGGATCTGTGGCGGGAGATCACCCACCCCGACAGTCCGCTGGCCTCCGTGCTCCGCGCCCAGGACGAGCCCCGTCGCGGCACCGTCTACCGACTCGACCCGGAGCAGATCGAGTTCGCCGCCAACCGCCCCGGGCACCGCCCCTTCCGGTGCGACAGGTGCCACCAGCTCTGGTGGCGCAGCGTCGCCGGCGTGTGCCCGACCTACCGCTGCGACGGCCGCCTGCACCCGGAGGAGGAGCCCTCTCCCAACCACTACCGCGCGCTCTACGAGAAGCTCGAACCCATCCCGATCCGGGTCGAGGAGCACACCGGCCAGCTGCGGACCAAGCACGCCACCGACCTGCAAGGACAGTTCGTCCGGGGCGAGGTCAACGCGCTCAGTTGCTCGACGACGTTCGAGCTCGGCGTCGACGTCGGCGAGGTGCAGGCGGTGCTCATGCGCAACGTCCCCCCGTCGGCTGCCAACTACGTGCAACGGGCGGGCCGGGCCGGCCGGCGGCTCGGCAGCGCCGCCCTGGTGGTGACCTTCGCCCAGCGGCGGAGCCACGACCTGCACTTCTTCGAGAACCCCGCCGCCATGGTCGACGGTCACGTGCGTCCCCCCATCGCCGTCGTCGACAACGAGGCGATCGCCCGGCGGCACGTCCACGCCGTCGCCTGGTCGATGTTCGAGCGTCGACGCGCCGACGTCGGCCAACCGGAAACCAAGTCGGTCGAGCAGCTGGTCGGTGGCGGGGGAGGTGGCTCGGTCGCCGAGGAGTTCCTGGCCTGGCTCCGCGAGCGTCCCGGGGAGCTGCGCACCAGCCTCGAGCGGATCCTGCCCTCGAGCGTCGTCGAGGCACTGGGCGTGCGGCAGTGGGCCTGGGTCGACCTCCTGGCCGATCGGAACGACGAGGGCGTCGGCGGGTGGCTCGGCGACAGCGTCGCCGAGACCCGGCGCGACCTCGCCGAGATCGACGAGCTCATCGAGGAGGCGGCAGCCGAACGCAAGTACCCCCGGGCGGACGCCATGCAGCGCACGCGCAAGACGGTCGCGGAGCGCCGCGTCCTGGACTTCCTCGCTCAACGGGGAGTCCTGCCCAAGTACGGCTTCCCGGTCGACGTCGTCGACCTCGACCTCTCCAGGAGCGAGACGGCGGCCGAGACGATCGAGCTGAACCGGGACCTCCGCATGGCCGTCCTCGAGTTCGCACCCGGTGCCCGGGTCGTCGCCGCCAACCACCTGTGGCGCTCGACCGGCATCCGGCTCCCGGCCGGCAAGCAGCTGCCGGTCTGGGCCTGGGGCATCTGCGACGGCTGCGGCGTCCTCCGCTCCCGGATGATCCCGCCGGACGTGCCACCGGGCGAGGAGTTCGAGGAGCCGTGCCACCACTGCGGCAGCGACGCCTTCGCCTCCGGACGGCGGGGTCGCTACGTCATCCCCCTGTTCGGGTTCGTCGGCGAGAAGGACGCCGCCGAGCCCGGTGAGACCAGGCCCCCACGGGAGGGGTTCCTGGAGACGTACTTCGCCGAGTTCGACGGACCCCCGCCGCGGGCGGAGGTGGTCGAGCTCGGCGGCGCGCCCATCACCGTTCGGGCGAGTCGTCGTGGGTGGATCACCGTGTTCAACCGGGGGCGTACGGGGCACGGCTTCACCTTCTGCCCGTCGTGCGGGTACGCGACCGACGAACCGGTGAAGCGCACCAGGGGCCGGCGACCGGAGCACCCGAGGCCGCACGGTGGCGACCGCACGTGCTCGGGCGCCACCCGGCGCATCGACCTCGGTCACCGCTACCTCACGAACGTCATGGAGCTCGAGCTGCCGCTGTCGGCGTCGCCGTACGACACCGACACGACCGCGCTCAGCGCACTCCACGGGCTATTGGCCGCCGCGCCGGCCGTCGGGGTGTCGCAGCAGGACGTCGGGGGCAGCCTCTCGGTCGGACCGACCGGCGCCCGCACGATCGTCGTCTACGACGAGGTGCCGGGTGGCGCGGGCCACACGCGTTACCTGAAGGACCATCTGGCCGATCTCGTCGACGGCGCGATCCGCCGCCTGGAGCGATGCGGATGCGGGCTCGACACCTCCTGCTACGGCTGCCTGCGGACCTACGGCAACCAGCGGGACCACGAGCGGCTCGTGCGCCGGGCGGCGCTCGACGTGCTCGGCGCGGTCGTGTAGCGGGGACACCCCGCCAGCCGTCAACCTGGCAGTTGCCAGCGCACGCCGGGGAAACGGCCGAAGTCCGTGTCGTAGGTGACGATCGTCGCGTCGTGTTCGACCGCGAGTGCGGCGAGGTGGGCGTCGTTGACCAGGTTCCCACCGGAGCCGGTCGACGCGAGCAGACCGGCGAGCACGGACAGGTGCCGGGACGTCGGCTCCAGCACGACGCTCGGCGGCTGAGCCAGCCAGGCCTCGACACGATCGACCGCCTCACGGACGGTGAGCGGCGACGGGAAGAGGCCCACCCTGGTCGAGAGCCGGAGGAATGCCAGCAGCACGATCCAGCTCAGGCCGACCGGCTCCCGGCCGTTGAGCGCGCCGTCGAGCCACGACCGCGCCTGTTCGTGCTTGTCGACCGACTCGTTGACCGCGTAGAGCAGGACGTTGGCGTCGACGAGGATCACTTGCCCAGCCGCATCTTCCGGACCAGCTCGACGTCCTCGATCTCACCCGCCAGCTGCAGCGCTCGGTCGAGGTCGACGGTCGGCACGCCCATGGCCGCGGTCGCCGTCCGGAAGGGCTCGCGACGGCGCGCATCCTCGAACCCGGCCCGGATCGCGTCGTTCAGCGCCTGCTTGAACGAGACGCCCTCCTCCTTCATGCGGCGCCGCACCAGCGCTGCGGTGTCGGGATCGAGGGTCACCGTGGTCCGCATGCAGACATCATAGCATCAGTACAGTTGATGCACTGATGCCCGCCGGCGACTGGCGGCAGGGTCGTCACCTCCGCAGTTCGTCGAGCAGGGCGTCGACCTCGTCGGGCGTCGTGACGATGCTGGGCCCGGCGCGCACGTGCTGCTCGCGGTAGGGCGTCACCGAGGTCGAGAACCCGGCGGCGGCGAGGCGGGCGACCACGTCGTGCGGGGACTCGCCGTCGACGTCGAAGCAGACGATGCCCGACGACATGTCCTCGCCGGGCGGCGTCACGAGGCTGATCCCGTCGATGCCCGCCAGGCCCTCCTTCAGCCGGGTGACCTGCTCGTGCGTGCGGGCCGCGACCCGGTCCCGGCCGATGTCCAGGTGGAACCGGAACGCCTCGGCCAGCGCCCAGCGGTGCTCGAAGCTGTGGTAGCCGCCGGGCGTGAACCGGACGCCGTCCGTCGGCGCCGGCGGCCGGCCCTCCAGCCACTCGTCGAAGCTCGACGGCTCGAAGGCCGGGATCACGGCGTCGAGCTCCTCCCACGCTTCGGGCCGGGCCCAGACGATGCCGGTCCCCCGCGGCCCGAACAGCCACTTGTGCGTGCCCGCCACCAGCACGTCGCAGCCGAGGTCGCCGACCGACACGTCCTCGACGCCCAGGCCGTGCACGCCGTCGACGCACAGCAGGGCCCGGTCCTCGGGCGCCCGCCCGGCGTTGGCGCCCGCCAGCGCCTCGGCGACGTCCGCGATCGGCAGCTTCACACCCGTGACCGAGTGGACCCACGTCACCGCCACCACCCGGGTGGCGGGCGTGACCCCGGCGAGAAGGCGGTCGACGATGCCGCCCGCCGTCGCCGCGGCCGGGTCGTCGTAGAGCCGCACCCGCCGGACCGCCACGCCGTCGCGCCGCTCCCGCAGGGCCAGCGCCTGGTGGGTCGAGTAGAAGTCGTGCTCGGTGGTCAGGACCTCCTGGCCCGGCCGCAGGCGGATCCCGCCGTAGAGCAGGCCGAGCCCCATCGTCGTGCTGTCGGTCAGCGCGACCTCCTCGGGCCGGGCCCCGAGGTACTCGGCCGCCGCCTGGCGGACCGCGGGCTCGGCCTCCGTCTCGATCGGCAGGTAGCCGTGGGTGTCCTCGTCGAGCCCGGCCCGGTGCCGCTCGAGCGCCGCGGCGACCGGCCGCGGGTGGGCGGCGAGGACGAACGCCGCGAAGTGCGCGACGTCCCGAGTCAGCGGGAACTGGTCGCGGACCGAGGCCCAGTCGGCCGGGTCGAACGGCGCGCCGTCCCCGCCGGCGGTGCCGCGGGACGGGCCCGCCCCGGCGGGCTGCTCGTCGTCGTCCCCCGAGCAGGCCGCCCCCAGGCCGGCGAGCGCCGCGCCCGCGGCGGCCGACGAGGTGGCGATGAAGGCTCGCCGACTGAGTGCCGGCATGGTCGTGCTCCCTCCGCTGCGGCCGCCCGTCGGCATTCTGCCGCGGCGGGCCGGCGCCACGTCCCGCCGAGCCGTCGCCGGCGTGCCCGACCCGGCCGGGAGGTGGGCGACGCCGCTACTCGCGCCGGAGCACGCCCGGTCTCGTCAGCGACCAGATGACCCAGACGGCCAGGCCGATGTTCACCAGCGACCACAGGGGGTAGTACGGCACGAAGAAGAAGTTCGAGATCGCCGCGATCGCCGCGATGACGATGGCGATCCCGCCGGCGATCGGGCTGCCGGTGAGCAGGTACGCCCCGGTGAGCGCGACGACGATGCCGATGACGAGGTGGATCCAGCCCCAGGCGCTGACGTCGATGTCGTAGGCGTAGCCGTCGGAGACGACGAAGAAGTCGTCGTCGATGATGGCGGCCAGGCCCTGCAGGGCCTGGAAGATCCCGGTGATGACGAGCAGGGCCGCGGCGAAGAACGCCCCGCCGATCGCCCAGCCCGAGACCGGTCCTCGGGGAGTCTCGTACTCGGTCACAGGGGCCCCCTTTCGGCCGACGAGCGACGGCCGCCGACCCGTCACCGGTGGCGGCACGACGCACGTGTTGCACGATCCGCCGGACGGGGACGGTGCGCACCACCCGGCCCGAGCGGATGCGGTTTGTGCACATCAGGCTACGCCGAGTGATCGCTGCTGTCAGCGGGGCGTGGTCGACGCGCGCGCTCGGTCGCGCCCCATCGTCCGGGGAGGTGTGCGACGATCGACCGGCAACGACCACGAGCGGGAAGGACGACGCAGAGGCATGAGCGATCAGCTCCCGGGCGAGCTCGCCGACTGGGTCACCCGTCTCGCCGCCGCGCTGGCCCGGCTGGACGAGGGCCACCCCCTCGTCATCTCCCTCGCCGCCCCGGCCCCCCGAGCCGGCACCGAGAGGTCGGACCGGTACGTCCAGTTCGCCCTGCTCGGCCCCTACCTGAGAGCCGAGAGCGTGGGGAACCAGTACCTCCAGGGCGCCGATCGCCTCACACCCGAGCAGCTCGCCGACCTCGATCGGCTGGGCTGGAACGCCCCCGACGACAGCGGCAACCACTGGCGGTGGTTCGACCCCCGGGACCACCTCGACGCCGCCCGGCTGGCCGTGACGACCCTCCACGTGGTGCACGGGGTCGACCACCCACGGCAGCTCACCTTCGATGCGGCCCCGCACGTCCTCGACCTGCTGAGGCCGCCGCCGTGACCGCCCCGCCGCCGCCGTCGCCCGTGGTCCTGGCGTCCGCCACGACCGCACCTGCACCCGAGCGACGCCGGAACGGCGGCGGCAGCCGGGCGGACCGGTCCCACCCCCACCCCGATCTCATCCCATCGGGCTGATTGCGCGGCGGGCCTCGCTTCCTACCGTCAGGGTGCCCGGATCCTCGGCACCCGTCCGACCACGGGTCCGGGGAGCGACGGAGAGGAATGCGCATGTCACGAACCATGGACCCCGACGCGCCCGGCCTGTCGAACGACGACGAACCGACCGGCTGGACGGGGTGGATCGCCTTCGCGGGCGTGATGATGATCATCGGCGGCGGCCTCAACCTGCTGTACGGCATCGTCGCCGCCGTCAACGACGAGTGGGTCGTCTGGACCAACCGGGGCGACGTCTACCTGGACGTGTCCGAGTGGGGGTGGATCCACATCGCGCTCGGGTCGATCGTCCTGCTCAGCGGGATCGGCGTCTTCACCGGCAACGTCCTCGCCCGGATCGTCGGCGTGGTCGTCGCCAGCGTGAGCCTGATCGGCAACTTCATGTTCATGCCGGCCTACCCGCTCTGGACGCTGACCGTCATCACCATCGACGCGCTCGTCATCTGGGCGCTCACGGCGCACGGCCGGGAGATGCGACGGGCCTAGGAGGCCCCCGCCGACGGCCGCGAGGGCTTCCACCACTGACGGCGCCACCGGGTTCATCCCCCGTGGGGGATGTGCGCGCCGGCCGACCAGTGCTGACTGCACGGTGAGGTGACGCCGTGAAGCGAGAGCACCAAGAGCTCCTCCGGAGGCTGGCGCTCAACGACGAGGGCGCCCTGACCGCGCTGCTCGGGACCTCGCTCGCTGCGACGGGACCCGGCGGGCTGGACGCCCGGACCGCTGCGCTCGTGCGGCTGGCGGCGCTCGTCGCGCTCGAGTCGGCCTCGGCCTCGTACCAGTGGTGCGTCGCCGGCGCGCTGGCCGCGGGGGCCACCGACGACGAGGTCGTCGACGTCCTGTCGGTGCTGGCGCCCGTCGTCGGCGCCCCCCGGGTGAGCTCGGCCGCGCCGGAGGTCGCCCTCGCCATCGGCTGCGACCTGGGGATGCCGCCCGAGCCGAGCGGGGCCTGACCCGGAGCCTGACCCTCCACGTGGCACCTTGACCACTCATTGCGGCCACAGCCGCCCGGACCTACGCTGCCGCGGGTGGGCAGGGCCGTCGGTGCCGAGGCGGGCACCCGGGATCTCGACCCGGCGAGGTGGTTCGGGTCCGACGTCGTCTTCGAGGAGTCGAAGCTCCGCCTGCCGCCCACCCACGGGGACCCGGTCGTGCGGTCCCGCCTCCTGGCCCGGCTGGAGGAGGCGGGGGACGTGCCGGTGCTGGCCGTCGCCGCCCCGCCCGGCTACGGCAAGACCTCGCTGCTGCGCCAGTGGTCCACCCGGGCCGAGGCCCCGGTCGCCTGGCTCTCGGTCGGCGAGGAGGACAACGACCCGGCGGTGCTGCTCGCCTACCTCGCCGCCGCCCTGGCTCGCGCCTCGCCGATCGACGCGGCCAGGTTCCGCCGCCGGATGCCGCCCGGGACACCGGTCCCCGTCATCGTCGCCCAGCGCGTCGCGGCCGCGCTCTCCTCGACCGGGCCGGTCGTCCTGGTCATCGACGGCGCGGAGGAGCTGCACAACGACCAGTGCCGGGACGCCGTCGCCGAGCTCGCGTTCCGCCTCCCGCCGACGGCCCGCCTCGCGGTCGGGTCCCGGGGCACGCCCCCGCTCCACGCGTCCCGGCTGCGCGCCCGCGGGGCGGTCACCGAGGTCGGCCCCGACGACCTGGCGATGGACCCGACCGAGGCCCGCGCCCTCCTCGCGGGCAGCGGGGTCGCGCTGCCCGACGACGAGCTGGCCGAGCTCGTCCGACACACGGAGGGCTGGCCGGTCGCGCTCCACCTCGCCGCGCTGGCGCACCGGCGCCAGGGGCGCCTCCGCACGCCCGCCGCCCCGTTCACCGGGGACGACCGCCTGATGGCGGACTACCTGCGGACCGAGCTCTTGTCGCACGTCCCCCGCGGGCGGTCGGCGTTCATGATCCGGACCTCGGTGCTCGACCGCCTGTCGGGTCCGCTGTGCGACGCGGTGCTCGGCACCCGGCGCGCCGGTCGGCTGCTGCAGGAGCTGGCGACCGACCACCTGGTCGTGCCGCTCGACAACCGGGGGGCGTGGTTCCGGCACCACCGCCTGTTCCGCGACCTCCTCCGCGCCGAGCTCGCCCAGCGCGAGCCCGACCTCGAGCCCGTGCTCCACGCCCGGGCCGCCCGGTGGTGCGAGGCGAACGGCCTGCCCGAGGCGGCCATCGGCCACGCCCAGGCCGCCGGCGACGTCGACCGGGTCGCCCGGCTGGTGGCCGGGCGGGCGCTCGTCGCCTACGCCGACGGGCGCCTCGGCACCGTCGACCGCTGGTTCCGCTGGCTGGACGAGCGCGGGGCGCTGGCGACCCACCCGCCGGCCGCCGTGCTCGGCGCCGTCCTCATGGCGCTGATGGCGCAGCCGGCCACGGCCGAGCGGTGGGCGGCGCTCGCCGAGCAGGCGCCGGCCGCCACGACGATGCCGGACGGCACGCCGATCGCCGGGTGGCTGGCGCTGATGCGCGGGCTGCAGTGCCGGGGCGGGCTCGCTCAGGTGCGCCGCGACGCGGGGTTGGCCCGGGTCCTCCTGCCCCCCGGCAGCCCGTGGTGCGTGTCCGCCGCCGTGGCGGAGGCGACGTCGTGGCTGCTCGACGCCGAGCCCGAGCGGGCCGACGCCCTCCTGGCCTACGCCGTGGCGGTGGGCCGGGACGTCGGCGTCGGGCCCGCGACGGCGGTGGCCCTCGCCGAGCGGGCGATCGTGGCCATCGCCCGGGACGACTGGGACGACGCCGAGCGGCTGGCCGGCCGGGCCCTCGCGGCGGTGCACGACGACCACGTCGGCGACCACGGCTGGGCCGCCCTCGTCCACGCGGTCGTGGCGCGCACGGCCGCCCACCGCGGCGACGTCGGCCGGGCACGGGCGAGCCTCGCCGAGGGGACCCGCCTGCGGCCGCAGCTCACCCACGCGGTGGCGTTCCTGTCGGTGCAGACGCTGCTGCAGCTGGCCCGCGCCTGCCTGGCGCTCGCCGACGCCGCGGGCGCCCGGGCGGTGCTGCGCGACGCCGACGACGTCCTGCGGCTCCGCCCCCAGCTCGGGAGCCTGCGCCGGGAGGCCGACGAGCTGCGGGCGACGGTCGACACGCTGCAGGTCGGCGCGCTGGGGGCGTCGTCGCTGACGACCGCCGAGCTCCGCCTCATCCCGCTGCTGTCGACGCACCTGTCCTTCGCCGAGATCGGCGAGCGCCTGTTCGTCTCGCGGCACACGGTGAAGACCCAGGCCATCTCCGTCTACCGCAAGCTCGGCGTCTCGTCGCGCAGCGAGGCGGTCGACCGGGCGCAGGAGCTGGGGCTGCTCGGGCGGTAGCCGGCCCGGTCCCGGTCCGGGGGTTTCACCCGGTCCGGACGATGCGGCCGCGGCGCCCGGGACGTCCGATGGGGCCATGACCGGCGGCGCGCGCCCTCGGATGCAGCTGCGTGACCCGGAGGGCGACCGCCGTCGCCGGCTGCGGCAGCTCGCCGAGCCGGGCACCTGCGTCGCCCCGACCCCGCCGGGCGCTGCCCGGTGGGGCGAGTCGAGCCTCCTGGACGCGCGGACCGCCGCACTGGTGTGCCTCGCCACGCTGGTGGCACTGCGGGGCGGCCCCGCGTCGTACCGGCGGGGGGGCGCCCCCCCCCCCCCCCCCCGGGGGGGGGGGGGGGGGGGGGCCCCCCCCCCCCCCGCGGCGGGCCGGCCAGCGCGCGGCGCCCGCGGCGGCCGCCGCCCCCCCCCCCCCCGCCCCGCCCGCGGGGCGGCCCCCCCACCCCCGCGCGGGGGCGGGGCGGAGCGCGCGCCCCGGGGGGGCGCCGCG